>JAHDDQ010000190.1:5427-6092 GCA_020629275.1 Tenacibaculum sp.
ATTAGGGGGTATTATTTGCGTTATTAGGAACATTTTTATATGGTATTTTGAGAGAACGATTACCACACTAAAATTAAAATAGGATTATAGTATTTAATTAAAACGATCTTAAATATTCCAAGTTGTGTTTATAACTGTTGCCAATAGGTATTTCTGTGGTATTTATCTCTACATCATGTTTTGTGTATGCTGTAATTTTATTTTTATTTATAATGTATGAACGGTGGATTCTTATAAATCTGTCGTCAATACGTTTTTCAAAATTTGAAATACTTTCTTTTACGAGTAATGTTTCATCATCGAAATGAATTTTAATGTAGTCTTTTAAACTTTCAATGTATAATACCTCGTGAAAAAGTACACGAATTTGTTTCTTGGCTTTATTAACAAAAACACTTTCTTTATTCTCATTAGTTTTACTATCGAAAACACTAAGATTATTGTCTTTTCTCGAGTTTAGAAATTTTTGAATGGCAGAGAAAAATCTTTCAAAAAAAATAGGCTTCAGTAAATAATCTACCGCGTTCAATTCGAAACCGTCAACAGCATAATCTCGATATGCAGTGGTAAAAATAACAGCTGGTTTATACGTTAGATTTTTGAAGAAGTCGGTACCTTTTAACTGTGGCATTTCTATATCTAAAAATAATAAGTCTATTTGTTTT
>JAHDDQ010000191.1 GCA_020629275.1 Tenacibaculum sp.
GTTAAGCGTCCAATTTTCTTTAACTTTTTTATTTAAATTTATATATTTAGTATAACCACTAAAGAAAAGTTGATTTTCATGTAACTTAAAATCTACTAAATCATAAGTAATCATATAGCCTAAACCGTTGTGTTTAATTTTAAGAGGTTCCTTTGTTGATGCAGTTAAAATATTGGTCGAAGAGTTATACTCAAAATGAAGTGTCTTAGGATTTAAGATTTTACAAGTGGAAGCCAATTTTGTTTTCCCTAAGAAAGCACGTTTAAATAGTGAAAGATTATTATACCAATCGTCATCATATACTGTTTTTCTTATCTGTACTTCATCTAAAAAAGTATCTTCTTCTTCTAACGAGAAATTTAGAGTTTCTACCGTAGAAGTATTAATCGGTTTTACTAGTGTTTTATATCCAAGATAAGATATGATTAATTCGTAATTTCCTTCCTTAAAATCTATGCTGTAGTTTCCCATTTTACTGGTTATAGTACCAATTGTAGTATTATTAAGATAAACAGAGGCACCTTCTAAAGGTACATTAGTTTTAGAAGTAATGATACCTTGTAATTTTTGCTGAGAAAAAATACATGATGTGGTAATAAAGAAAATGAATAGAAATCTTATTTTCATAGAAATCAGGTTTTTATAAAGGTAGGATTTATTTGGGTACACTATTGTTAATACCATGAGAAAAGCTAAAATTAAGAGTAGAGCTCTCGTGAATATTCAAACAATTTAAGGTCCACCATTAATGAAAACGCTTCTATAGTTCTATATAATTTTAGGATTATGAACTACTAGGGTTTATAATCTAAAGGTAACATATCGGCAAAAGCCTCAAAGGCCCAATAACCTTCCTTAAAAGATCCATTTGGATCGATCAATATGCCAGAAATATCTATTTGAGATTTTCCATTCAATAGAACGATATTGGAAGTTTGAACACCAGTTGCTTTTTTCTTTCGTCCGAACATGGCAGTTAAGTATCGCTCTTCTTCTTCTTCTTTGGTATAAATAACCATTAAGTAATCCTTAAAATCCAAAAAAGGCACTTTTCTATCGAATGTAATTACATTTTTGGGAGATACGCCTTTTTTATACAGATAATCTCTATATTTAGGAAGTGTAGACTTTTGAACAACCATTACTGCGCTATCTATACTTGTTTTAGGATTTGTGATTTTTTTTGAAAAATTATAAGAATGGTTGTGTAATTTTATGAGTTCTCTTGCAAACCTGATTTTTTCGTCTGAAGGTCTTTCGGGATTTAAAACTCTTTCAAATTGATTAATTACAAATCCTTGTTGCGAAGTAGTACTGTCTATCAAACTCCTAAAAAAATGCATTGTAGAGCCATTAAACGCTCTTCTTCTATTTCTCTTCCATTTTTTGCGTATTGATTTACGTAGGTTTTTGTATTGAGCATATCCACTAAAGAAAAGTGTTTTATCGTTTAAGCTAAAATCAGCCAAATCGTAAGTAATCATGTAGCCTAACCCAGAATGTCTTATTTTTAAGGGCTTTTTTGTATCTGCAGTTAACGTATTGGTTTTAAAATTATAAGTAAACCGTAAGTCTTTTTCGTTAAGTATTTTACATTGTTGTGCTAGTTTTGTAGTACCTAAAAAGGCCTTTTTAAATCGCGATAAATTGAACTTCCAATCCTCATCATATACTATTTTCTTTATATGCACTTCATCTAGAAAAGTATCTTCTTCTTCTAGGGTAAAATTTAAGTTCTCTGGAGTTTTAGCATTTATTGCTTTCGTAACTGTCTTATACCCTAAATAAGATATAATTAGCGTGTAATTTCCTTTAGTAAATCGTAGATCAAAATTTCCTTCACTATCGGTTACATCTCCAACAGTAGTATTGTTTAAATAAATAGAGGCGCCTTCTAGAGGTTTCTTAGTGTTTGAAGTTATAGTACCTTGAAGCTTCTGTTGAGAAAAAATGTAGGATGAAAGAATGCAACAAATAAAAAGAAATCTTATTTTCATAAAAGTCAAGTTTTTATAAAAATAAGATTTACTTAGGTAACATATAGTTAATACAATGTGAAAACTAAACTAATAGTCCAGCTCTTTTTAGTAATGCATCAGAGTTTGGTTCTTTACCACGAAAACGCTTGTATAATTCCATAGGTTTCTCTGTACCCCCTTTGGATAAAATATGCTCTTTAAATTTTGTGGCAATTTCTTTATTAAATATACCTTCTTCTTTAAAATATTCAAAAGCATCAGCATCTAATACTTCGGCCCATTTATAAGAATAGTAACCAGCAGAATAACCACCTTGAAAAATATGAGAAAAAGCTGTGCTCATACAGTTTTCTGAAACGTTAGGGTATAATTGAGTATCGCTAAAAACATCAGATTCAAAAGTTTTAACGTTGGCTATTTTAGAAGGGTCCTGGCCGTGCCAGTTCATATCTAATAAACCAAAACTCAATTGTCTTAAAGTTTGCATTCCTTCGTGGAAAGATGCTGATTCTTTTATTTTTTTGACATATTCCATAGGAATAGTTTCACCAGTTTCGTAATGTTTAGCGAATAAAGCTAATGCTTCTTCTTCGTAGCACCAATTCTCTAAAACTTGACTAGGAAGTTCAACAAAATCCCATGAAACAGATGTGCCAGATAAACTTTTATAAGTTGTGTTAGCAAGCATCCCATGTAAAGCATGTCCAAATTCATGGAATAAAGTAGTTACTTCATTAAATGTAAGCAACGAAGGTTTAGTTGCAGTGGGTTTTGTAAAGTTACATACTATAGAAACTTGTGGGCGATCGTTTACAGCTTCCTTAATTTGTTGTGATTTATAAGAGGTCATCCAAGCACCATTACGTTTTCCTTCTCTAGGATGAAAATCAGCATATAGATGAGCAATGAAAACACCTTTAGAGTTAGTAACAGCGTATGTTTTTACATCTTCATGGTATTTGTCTATAGAGTTAATTTCTTCAAACTTTAAATCGAAAAGCTTACTTGAAACTTCAAAAACACCAGCGATTACATTTTCTAATTGAAAATACGGCTTTAAAAGCTCTTGATCTAAACTAAATAACTCTTTTTTAAGTTTTTCAGAGTAATAAGCACTATCCCATTTTTGAAGCTGATCAATACCGTCTAGTTTCTTTGCATAGGCTTGAAGGTTATTGAACTCTTTTTCTGCTGCAGGTTTTGCTTTAATCAGTATATCATTCAAAAAAGATAAAACTTTCTCAGGAGTTTCTGCCATTCGTTCTTCAAGCACAAAATGGGCATGAGACTTATAACCTAATAATTTAGCTCTTTGAAAACGTAGATTAACGATATCTAAGACGATTTGCTCATTATTGTTATCGTTACCTTGGAAACCTTTTTTACCCATTGCTAGAGCCAACTCTTTACGTAAAACTCTATTATCAGCGTAGGTCATAAAAGGAATATAACTAGGGTAGTCTAACGTAAATAACCAGCCTTGTTTCTCTTTTTGCTGTGCTAATAATTTAGCTGCTTCTTTTGCACTATCAGGTAAACCAGCTAAATCATCTTCATTAGTGATTAATAATTCAAAAGCATTACCGTCGGCTAAAACATTTTCACCAAATTGCAATGAAAGTTTCGCTAACTCAGCATCTAATTTTCTTAGTTCTGATTTTTTATCATCATTCAAATTAGCTCCGTTTCTAGAAAAACCTTTGTATTGCTTTTCTAAAAGCATTGTCTGTTCTACTGAAAGTGATAATGACTCTCTACTGTCATAGACTGCTTTTACTTTTTCAAAAAGATCAGCATTTAAAATCATATCATTTTTAAATTCACTTAGCCATGGAGAAATTTCTTTAGCAATTTCTTGAATTTTATCATTAGTTTCTGCTGAGTTTAAATTGAAAAAAATAGAAGTAACTCGGTCTAATTGTTCTCCTGCATTATCTAAGATTACAGTGGTGTTCTCAAATGTTGGAGGTTCAGGATTAGTGGCGATTGTAGAGATTTCATTTTTTGCTGTTTCAATAGCTTTTTTTATAGCCTCTTTATAGTGTTCTTCTTTAATTGATGAAAAAGGAGGTGTATCGAAATGTTGTAATAGTGGGTTTTTAGTCATGTTTTTCAATTTAAAAATTGATAAAACCCCACGAATGCAATATTTGTGAGGTTTTTATATAAAATGTTGTACTAAGATACTTATTTTTTGACGCTTTCAGATGCTTTCTCAACTTTAAGTTTTAAGCCTTCTTTGTAAGTAATTATTTTATCCAAAACACACTTATCTGAGGCTCCAATAATTTGAGCGGCTAAAATACCAGCATTTTTTGCACCATCTAATGCAACTGTAGCAACTGGAACTCCTCCAGGCATTTGCAATATAGATAATATAGAATCCCAACCATCGATTGAGTTTCTACTCTTTACAGGAACACCAATTACAGGTAAAGGACTCATACTTGCTACCATTCCTGGTAAATGTGCTGCACCACCAGCACCAGCAATGATTACCTTAATTCCTCTTTTGTGAGCATTTGTAGCATAATCAAATAATTTTTCGGGTGTACGGTGTGCAGAAACGATATCTACTTCTATTTGTATATCTAACCCTTCTAATATATCAATCGCTTCTTGCATTATTGGAAGATCTGAATCACTTCCCATGATAATTCCTACCATAATTTATTTACTTATTACGTTAACAGTTTCTTTAACTTGTTGTGCTATCTTTCTTGCGGTGTTCATATCTTCATGAACAATAGTTACGTGTCCCATTTTGCGAAAAGGTTTGGTATGCTTTTTTCCATACAGATGAGGAGTTACACCGTTTATTTTTAAAATATCTTCAATATGCTCATAAATAACTTCACCTGTATGGCCTTCAGCTCCAACTAAATTTACCATAATACCTGCGACCTTACTTTCAGTATTACCTAAAGGTAAATTTAAGATACTTCTTAAATGTTGTTCAAACTGGTTAGTATAACTAGCTTCTATACTATAATGACCAGAATTATGTGTTCTTGGCGCAACTTCGTTTACTAATATTGTATTGTCTTCTGTTTGAAACATTTCTACAGCTAATAAGCCAACAAAATCAAAAGAACTGGCAACTTTAAGAGCTGTCTTTTTTGCTTTTTCAGCTATGTCTTCTGCTATTCTAGCAGGGCAAATAACATACTCTACTTGATTAGCTTCTGGGTGAAATTCCATCTCTACAACTGGGTAGCTTTTAGTTTCTCCTTCAGCATTGCGAGCAACAATTACTGCTAATTCATTTTTAAAAGGAATTAATTGTTCTGCAATACACTCTCCTTCAGGTAAGTGTTCCATGTCGCCATAATTTCGAATAACTTTTACGCCAGTACCATCGTAACCAAAACGAGCAGACTTCCATACAAAAGGGAAATTGATGATATTATTTTGATAAGCGTGTTTTAATTCTTCTAAAAAAGCGAAATGAGTAAAAGGAGCTGTTGGAATATTATGCTCGGTATAAAACTTTTTTTGTTGCGCTTTATTTTGGATGATGCGCAAATCTTTAGGCTTTGGATAAATAGTAAGCCCTTCTTCTTCAAGTTTGTCTAATGCATCTACGTTAACATTTTCAATTTCAATAGTTAAAAGATTTACTTTTTTACCAAAATTATAAACGGTATCAAAATCTAGTAAATCGCCCTGATGAAATTCATTGCATAATTGCGCGCATGGAGCTTGCAAAGAGTTGTCTAAAATAACGGTATAAATATCGAATTTTTGGGTTTCGGTGAGTAGCATTCTACCCAGCTGTCCTCCACCTAAAACTCCTAATTTGAAGTTTGAAGAAAAGTAGTTTTGCACTGTATTAGTTTTGTTGTGTTGTAGGTGCAAAAATAACAATCTTATTGGGTTGCAAAATGATTTTAACGGCTAATTTGTAGTGTACTACTATTAATTAGAAGAACATTGTATTCTAAAGCTAAACAACCTTCCCCATTTATAGGTGATCCATTTAGAGAATTATATTCCTTTTTACTACAATCACATATTAGTTTAAGACCATCAAAAGACATAGGTGTAGTACAATCTTTTTCAGGACACTCTAAATCAAAG
>JAHDDQ010000192.1 GCA_020629275.1 Tenacibaculum sp.
GACTGTATTACAATATATCATTAGAGATCATGATATGAGTTTATTTCAAAAGCGAAAAGAACTAATGTTGCGAACAGCCAAAGAAATTAATACTGAAATTGGTAAAGAAGTAATACAAATTGAAATCAAAGATCAGTATTTTAACATGAAAGAAAAGGTTGAACCTGTTATGCATATTGTTGATATCGCAGAAGAGGTTATGAAAGACATGGGAATACAACCATTAATTAAACCTATTAGAGGAGGCACAGACGGTTCTCAACTTTCTTTCAAAGGTTTACCGTGCCCTAATATTTTTGCTGGTGGTCATAATTTTCATGGACGCTACGAATATGTTCCAGTTGAATCAATAATTAAGGCGACTGAGGTAATTGTGGGTATAGCCGAGAAAATAACTATTAAAAATTTCACTTAATAAATTAGGTACTGTGAATTCGATGTGAGAAAATAGCTGAAATGGTCTTTCTCCTCTGTAGAAAACTGCCACAAGAGACTTTATCTATTACGTTTTTCTCAATAACAACATAACTTATTCACAAATATCAAAAAGTAAAATTATAACTGATAAATATTAAGTCAAATACCAGATAAAAAGAGTTGAATAATATTCAGCTCTTTTTTTATATTTAAGTTTTAAGATTAGGTTAACTTTTTAGTGTAATATTTCACACAAAAAATAGATTATGTTATATTCTAATATTCCATTTTTTTTTTGAAGTTGATATCTATATTTTTGAATTCATAAATTAAAAGCAATGGAACAAAATTTATTATTAGAATTAGCAAAAAAGTACGAAAGTCCTTTATACGTTTATAATACTGATAAGATAAAAAGTCAGTATAAAAAAATTACGAGTGCTTTTTCTAAAGTAAAAAACGTAAAGATAAATTATGCTGTTAAAGCGTTATCTAACGTTAATATTCTGAAAGTATTTAATGAACTGGAAAGTGGTTTAGATACTGTTTCTATTCAAGAAGTTAGGTTAGGCTTAAGTGCTGGATTTGAACCTAAGGATATTATATACACGCCAAATGGTGTTTCTTTAAAGGAAATTGAAGATGTTGCCAAGTTAGGAGTTCAAATAAATATAGATAATTTATCTATTTTAGAGTTATTCGGACAAAAATACCCAAAAACTCCAGTTTGTATCCGTATCAATCCGCATGTTATGGCAGGTGGAAACTCAAAAATATCAGTTGGCCATATCGATTCTAAATTTGGGATTTCAATACATCAAGTACCTCATATTAAGCGTGTGGTTGAAAACACGGGAATGTTAATTAACGGTATACATATGCACACAGGATCTGATATTCTTGATATCGATACCTTTTTAATGGCTACTGAAATTCTTTTTAAAATTACCAAGGAATTCAAAAATATTGAATTTATTGACTTCGGAAGTGGTTTTAAAGTACCTTATAAGTTAGGTGATATTTCAACAAATATTGATGAATTAGGGAAACACTTATCGAAACGTTTCAACGAGTTCTGTAAAGAATACGGCAAAGAGCTAACTTTAATGTTTGAGCCTGGCAAGTTTCTAGTAAGTGAAGCAGGTTATTTTTTAGCTACGGTAAACGTTATTAAACAAACTACTTCTACAGTATTTGCTGGTATTGATAGCGGCTTAAATCACTTAATTCGTCCTATGTTTTATAATTCGTACCATCATATCGAAAATATTTCTAATCCAAAAGGTAGAGAACGTTTTTACAGTATCGTAGGTTATATATGTGAAACAGATACTTTTGGTACTAATAGAAGGATAAGTGAAATTAGAGAAGAAGATGTTTTATGCTTTCATAATGCTGGCGCCTATTGCTTTTCTATGGCTTCTAACTATAATTCAAGATATAGACCTGCTGAAGTTATGATTCATAACAAAAAAGATTACCTAATTAGAAAAAGAGAAACTTTTGATGATATTATTAAAAATCAGGATATTGTTATATAAAAGAAAGAACTTTGATATAAATACCAAAGTTCCTATACTTATATAATCAATAATCCCCTAATAATTATATAAAGTTGTAATTATCGCAAATATCTAAAAAACTATAAATCAAATTACAGGGAAAACCCCCTTTTTTATAAAAACAAAAACCACAGTTATTCGACAACTGTGGTTTTTAATTTTTAAAAGTCTATTTTTTAGAATATATAACGTAAACCTAACTGCATTTGCCAACGAGAATTTAGACTATTATCAACACCAAAAGTCTCTGTTAAACCTGGTGTAAAAGAATATGTTGGTATATTAGTTAAAGGATCAACACTAACACCTAAAGGCTGAATATTATTTGGCTGCTGTACTACTCCCCAATCTGAGTTAATTAGATTTCCTACATTTAAAATATCTATACTTAATTGAATCGTATTTTGTTTATTATCAGAAACATTGAAATTAAAATCTTGTAATAATTTCATGTCCCAACGTCCTCTCCAAGGAGCTAAAGCACCATATCGCTCGACATACTGTCCTCTTCTTGAACTTAAATACTCATCTTGCTGAATGTAATTCTCAAAACTTTGTGCGTCTCTAGCATTACTAAATTGCATTGTACCTAATTCACTAGTCGTAGGAACATACAATAAGTCATTAACTCTAGATCCATCATTATTAATATCACCTCCATAAGTGTAGTTAAACCTACCTCCTTTTGCATATTCAAAGAATGTTGAAATCGTAGTTGCATATTTATCATTACCGTACATGAACTTCTTAGAAGCAACTCCAATAATTCTATGTGTATCTCCGTATTTTGAAAATGCTAATACATCGTTGTTAGCATTACCTAACACAGGGTTAAAGTTAAATGCATCACCGGTAATCTCAGCTTCAATAGAATTTACATCTTTAGAATTTAAGTAACTGTATGCTAAATTTGCATAAATACCATTATCGAAAGATTTTTCTAATTTAAAAGTAGCATTAATAGTTCTTCCTTTATCCGAGTTTGTAAAAACATATGCATTAGTTGGACCTCCAAATTGATCTACAGATTTATCTGTATTTTCATAGATTACTCTATTATCACCAGGTGCATTCAATGTTCCTGAAGGAGTTCTTAATCCCCAATTTTGAACATGCGCTCCATTGATATCTTTAGTATATACGAAATCGGTAGTAAATACTAAACCATTTTCAAATCGGTAATCACCTCCAATGTTAGACCTCCAAACCTGAGGAAATTTGAAATCTTGATCCACTGTTTGATAAAAGAAAAAATCTACTCCTTGAACTTGGTTACCTAACCATACAAAAGGTAGACGTCCAGTAAATATACCTGTACCACCTCTAACCTGTAGTTTTCCTTCTCCATTAACATCCCAGTTGAAACCAACCCTTGGTGAAACTAACCATTGATTAGATGGTAAATCAAGAGAATTTAATGTTGTTGATTCGTTGGTTGCTGGATCATAATAGATGTTTCCTGGCTGATAAGTCCCTTTTCTATCTATATTTTCCTGAATTTTTTCTTTTGTATCAAAAAATAAAGGTTTGTCAAAACGTACTCCATATGTTAATTTAATGTCGTTGTTCACTTCCCATTCATCTTGTAAATAAAAAGCTAACTGTCCTACATTAGTTTCAGCAAGCGACCAACTATCATTAGCATTATTTGTATTGAATGTACTTTGAGCTCCATTTATCAGGTTGTCAATTAACCCACCTGGTTGAGCGAAGGTTAAGAAATCATTTACACTAGTAAAGTTTCTATCATCTCCAAAGTTAAAAGGTGTGTTATTCACATCAAATCCAAAAGTTCCTCCGTAAGTACCTAAATTGAATGAATTATCGAACATAAATTTTTCGAATGAAAAACCAACTGTTATAGTATGATCTCCTTGAAAGAAATTCATGTTATTTGTTAACTGAAATACTCTTTGATCTAACTTATTATTAATTGAAAATGGCTCGTGACCTGCAACTATATAGTTAGCTCCACTTCCGTTTTCTATGATAATACTAGGTGCTGGACTCGATAATGAATTTCTAAAATCATCAAAAATTGTGTAACCTACTTGTAACTTATTGGTAGTTGTCTCGTTAAAATTAGAATTCAATTCTAGCAAAAATGAATCGATATTATTATTAATTTCATAACCAGAATTTTCAAATTGTAACGTAGTAGCACTTGGACCTCTTATACCTAATGCTGTTGGATGTGCTGGCTTTTCTTTAGATGCTCTTAAAAAGTTATACACTAAAGCAAGTCTATTCTTTTCATTCACATTCCAATCTAACTTAAAAATACCTTTAGTTGAGCCTGAATCGTAAGTAAACCCTTCATAAGCCCCAGTATCATAACCTAAAGCAGCTAATGCGTTACTAACTGTTATTAGATCTGTTTCTAAAACTGTAGACTCATTAATTGCTCCTGTTCCAGTATTTGGTACCCAGCCTGCACTTCCTAAATCTGTTCTTTCATCTTTTTCAAAATTTGCAAAGAAAAATAACTTATCTTTTATTATTGGTCCACCAATACTAACACCATATTGACTTTGGGTCAATTTAGGTTTTACTACATCTTGACCTTTGATTGTTCCCCCGGTTAAATCTTGATTTCTATAAAAGCCATAAACTGTTCCTTTAAATTCATTAGTACCACTTTTAGTTACTGCGTCTACAGAAGCACCAGTAAATCCAGAAAGTGTTACATCATATGGTGCAGTAGAAACAGAAATTTGTTCAATTGCATCTAAGGAAATTGGCTGAGAACTTGTTTGTCCACCAGGTGTAGCAGCGTCCAATCCAAAAGGATTATTAAAAATAGATCCATCTAAGGAAAAGTTGTTAAACTGATCGTTTCTTCCTCCAAAAGAACCATTACTTGCAGTTGGTTCTAATCTTGTAAAGTCAGAAGCTGACCTTGAAATTGTAGGTAATGTTTTTAATTGTAAAGCAGATACACTTGTTTGTGCTCCTGTTCTATCGCTATTGAATACTTTACTTTTTGAAGCTGAAATAACAACTTCATCAAGTGTTTCACCGTCTTCGGCTAGTGATGCGTCTATATTGGTAGTTTTCCCTAATGTTAAATAAATATTTTCAACATTTTGAGACTCAAAGCCTATATAACTAAATGTTATCTTATAAGGTCCTCCTACCCTTAAATTTGGTACTACATATTTACCATTATCCTGTGCAACAGCTCCCGATACAGTTCCTGATGGCATGTGTAGAACAACAATGTTTGCTCCAAATAATCCTTCGCCAACTTTATCTGTAATAACTCCTCGTATTTTCGATGTTGTCACCTGAGCACTTATTGTACTTATACTCAGCATTAACAAAGCCAGAATCAAATACTTTTTCATTTTAAAATGTCTTTAATATTAATTTAATTGTGTTTTACGAAATTATACAAAAAAAGCATGCTCATTATGAACATGCTTAACTTTTTTTTGACAAGTAATTAACCTAAATATTACTTCTCAGCTACTACTTCAAATACGATATCTGCAACTACAGCTCTATGTAAACGAACACTTGCGTTATACTTACCAAGTCTTTTTACATTTCCTCCAGTTACTTTGATATATTTTTTTTCTATTTCAGTTCCTTCTTTTGCTAATGCTTCAGCAACATTTGCGTTATTAACAGAACCAAATAACTTATCTCCTGAACCTACTTTAGAAGCTATTTTTAATTCATAACCTTTAACTGTTTCAGCTACGGCAGTAGCATCTTCAATTAATTTAGCTTCTTTGAATGCACGTTGCTTTAAATTTTCAGCTAAAACTTTTCTAGCAGAAGAAGTAGCTAAAATTGCATATCCTTGAGGTATTAGGTAGTTTCGTCCATAACCGTTCTTTACAGTTACAACATCGTCTTTAAAACCTAAATTTTCTACGTCTTTTTTTAATATCAATTCCATGATTCTACTTCTTTATTATTTTAACATATCACCAACGTATGGCATTAAAGCTAAGTGACGAGCTCTTTTAATAGCCTGTGCAACTTTACGTTGATATTTTAATGATGTTCCTGTTAAACGTCTTGGTAAAATTTTACCTTGTTCGTTTACT
>JAHDDQ010000193.1 GCA_020629275.1 Tenacibaculum sp.
TTGTAAATAATGGTGTTCCTGGTGTAAAATGAATTTCTTCTACTGGCTGTGTTTCATTCTGTAATCTTGATGTTGTTGCAAATTGAGTTTCATTCCAATCCACATCAAAAATATTTTCTATTGCTACTCCAAAAGTTAATTTATTAATCGAATAATTCACGTTAAAATCATTAACTAAATATCCTTTGGCTACAATTGAATTATCTTTATTCGCTGGTCTATTATCAAGATATCTTAATCGTAAACCTCCTGAAAAGTTTTTTATATCTTTAAACGCAATACCTCCAGTTACTGTAAAATCAGGTGCTAAAGGAATGAAGTTTTTTCCTGAAACTTCTTCCAAGCTTCTTGCAGTTACTAAAGTAACATCAGAATTAAAATAGAGGTGCTTTGATAACTGATACCGAATTCCTAAATCTATTCCAAATCGTTCAGATTCGCCAGATGGCTCAATAATTCCAGCGTCGCCAACATAAACTAACTCTTCTTCAGACTGTAAATACCATAATGCTGAATTCAATACTAAATTTTTTGTAGGCTTCCAAATTCCACCTACGTCTACTCCATAAGCTCTGGGTAATAGTTTTCTAGTATCACTTTGTAAAATTACACGTGCATCATTGGAATGAAAACCTATTCCACTTTTCACAAATAGTTGTAAATTTTCACTCGCATTTATAGCTATATTCAATTTAGGATTTACTATTACCTTACTTTTTGAAAGTGTTTCGTAATTTGTTTGTAGTTGATCGTTGTATCTAAAATTGAAATAATCCATTCTTATCGATGGGTTTATTTCAATTTTACCTATCGCAACTTTTGCGTCTAAAAAACCATAAAGATTAGTTTGTCTTACATCTCCTAATTGTAACTGTGTAATTGTTTCTCTTCTATTTTTAGTTTTAGAAAGTTCTACGTCTTGTACATCATCATGTCGAACCCCAAAACCATTACGATATTTAACTGAAAAGTTAGTATAATCTTTCCTATTAGTATAAGTAGCGTTTAATCCATAAATATTTCTGTTTTCAGTTTGCTTAATTTGATCTCCATTGATTGGATCTTCTAAGAAGAAGGTAAAATTAGAAAACAAGTTAAAGTTA
The DNA here is from genome assembly GCA_020629275.1 of Tenacibaculum sp. GTDB lineage: Bacteria > Bacteroidota > Bacteroidia > Flavobacteriales > Flavobacteriaceae > Polaribacter. The sequence goes on from JAHDDQ010000193.1 coordinate 1,104, forward strand.
TAATTTGAAGCGAAAATATTTGTTGAAAGACTTCCACCATTATCTAAGTTCTTTAAATATTGAAGATTTAAATTAGAGCGTGATGTTTCTCCTCCCTCTGTATCGTCTATTGCACCAAAACGAGTTATATTATTATTATCAACTTCTCGTTGGGGGATTTGTCCTGATGCATCCCAACTACTTGTAAAATGAGAGGCGGTAATGCTGATCTTATCAAAATTGTCCAATATAGTTTGATATTTAGCAAAAAGATTTAATCTGTTAAAGTTTTGAGAAGATTCGAAAGGACCATCAGTTTCAATATACTCTAAAGCCATATATGCATTATCTTTCTTTGAATTGTCAATCAGATTAAACATTCCTAATGTTCTAACGGAATTGAAATCTCCCAATTCAAGAGTTATTTTACTCTCCTCTAGCCTGTTTTTTGTTGCAAAAGACACATAACCTGCTGTATTAAAATCACCTTGGTTAGCGTAATATGGACCTTTTCCAAAGTCAATTTTTTGAATGGTTTCTGGAATTACGAAATGTAAATCACTATAACCTTGTCCGTGAGCGTGTGAAACCATATTTACTGGCATACCATCTACAGAAATACTAATATCTGTCCCATGATCTATATCAAAACCTCGTAAAAAAATTTGCTCTGCCTTTCCACCTCCTGCATGCTGACCAATAAATAAACCAGGTACTTTTCTCAATATTTCTTGAGATGTATTTACAGGGTTTGTATGTAAATCTAATGAGACAATAGAGCGTAATGGATTTTTATCTTTACTGATAACTAATTCTTCTAATGCTATATTTTTCTCTTCCAATTCAATTTTGTTCGGTCGATTAAGATCTTCTTTCTGTAAAGAAAATAAATATGTTTTATATCCTAAAAGACCTATCTGAATTGTATCTCCTACATGTGAGCCAACCAGCTTTATTTCTCCTACACTGTTTGAATGTGTATGTTTATTTCTTGTTTTATTATATACGTATGCATTTGCAATAGGTTCTTGTTCTTTGTTAATTAATTGTCCTTCAAAAGTAAAAGAGTTACTAATTTGAGCTTCAATATTAAAAACTATACCAAATAAAATAGCAAGTAGTGTAATTCTTAAAAGCTTCATGATTATAAGTTTTGTATTTTATTATAGGTTACTGGTCCTAATTCATAACTACTTTCTAACAGTTGGTTCTTTATATCTACTACTTTTTTATGAAGTTTATTTGCTTTGTATATTTCTGCTAAATGATAAAGTACTTCTGGCTCAAAACTCTTACCAGTTACATATTTATCTGCAATAAAAAGAGACTCTTTCATATTACCATTTTTATAAAAAACCCACGCTAATAAATCATATGATTGTGGTGTTGCTCTATTCTCGATTTCTTCTTCTACAATTTTTAATGCTTCTTCTTTATTATCCAATTCATCCAACAATACTTTTGCTTTATGTTGGTGATACATAACTCCATAATGTTTATTCTTGACAGAAGATAAAAAGTCTTGAATGTGTTGCTCTTTCTTATCTAAATCATTCATGTACTCCGCTAATTCAGCTTTAAATAAAGAATAATCTGGAGATGCGTTTTGCTCTTTAATAACGTTTAAAATACGTAATGCTTCTTCTGGATTATTTTCATGTGAATAAACAATCCATGCTATTCCCTTTTTTGCATAAGTATTATTAGGATCTATTTCAAGAGATTTCAAATAATACTTATACGATTTTTCTATTTGATTATTATGCCCATAGAAATCTGCAAGATTAGTGTAACTCCAAATAATTAAACTTGTATCTTTTTTTGATTCAGCTATAACTAGAGCTTTTTCCATTAAGTTAATAGCCGTTTGAAGATCTCCTATATGATCATTCCATTTGGCTGCTCTAATTAGATAACCAAAATCTGAAGCTTTATATATAGATGCTAAATATTTTTCAGCAGTTTCATAATTACCAAGTTCTAAATGAACGTCGAAAAGCATTTTTTGAGTGTAAGATAAATTTTCTCCATTTTGCTCTGCCTTCTCTAGGATAGTAAGTGCATTTTTAAATTTATGTTGAGAAATATAATTTCTGGCAAGCGCTCGTAGATGTGAAGTAGTAGTAGCTTTTTTGTTAGCTTCAACTAAATTTTGTTCTGCTTCTTTTAAGTAGTTAATATCACCTGTAATGGTAAATAATTTTGTTTGTATGGTAGCTATTTTACTAAGATAAGGATATTGAGTTGGTTCTTTTTCTAGTTTCTCTTTCCAGAATGATAAATTAATATTTGTCTGGTTTAAAACAGAGTCTTGCGAAACATTTAAAAAAGCTTCGTAATCGTTCTTTTCAGTTATTCTTACACTTTCTTTATTTTTAGCACAATTTGCAAGTAATACTAAAGCTATTGCGTATATAATATTTTGGAATTTCATGTTTTTGTCGTTTTGATTAAGGAAAAAACTGATTGGCGTTCTGGGGAATTATAAACACCAATCAGCACTATATTTCTACCAAGGAGATGCTAGGTATGGGAATGAAGTTAAGAAACTCTTATCGTTTGCATCAACATGATCGTCTGACAACGTTGGGTTTTCAGTAAAATCCTCTCCTCCAAAGATCAATAACAATTCAACTGTAATTACATCATCTGCTAATGCTCTACCTGTTAAAACATTAGTACCATCGTAAAAAGTAGTTGTACCATCTAAAGATACAGTAAGTACATCTGTGGCTAAAACTCCTGTAAATGCAGCAGCATCTAAACCTAAAGCGTTTTGATCTCCCGTATTAGCATAAGCAGGACTTAATGCTTTTAAATTTGTTTCGAACATTGTTTGGAAAGCCGAATTTTGTTCAGAAGGTATAGTTGTATTAAATGTATCCTTTTGATTTGAGTTCACAAAAACTGTATTTATTGCTGGTCTACCCATTTGGTCTTGTTGAACATAGGTTCCAGAAAAATCAGGTGCTCCTTGATTCATTGGCATTGCATCATCGTCGCTACAACTTATTAAGCCTATTGTAAGTGATGCTAATAATACTATTTTTATTTTTTTAAATTTCATGATGTTAGTTTTTTGATTTATGATTTTGTCTTAGATTCTACCCAAGTGTTTATTGTTCCTGTACCTCCAATCATAGATTTTGGAACTTCTACAACTATTGATAAAACATTGGTACCGGCGAATGTATCTGCTCCTGGATTATTAAAGCTTGTAGCATTTCCTGAAATAATTTCTCCGTAACGAGCAAAATCCATAAAGAAAGGATCGTCTCTTGGACCAGCGAAAAATTTCATCCCGTTTTCATTTTGAATGATTGGTGTACTTCCATAAGATGTTATTGCTACATTTGATTGGTTTGTTGTAGTTCCAACTGTGCTGGTTAAACCTGTTGTTGCTGGACTGTATGGACCAAAGAAGTACATTTTTCCGTCTCTTGGTAAAGCTTGAATAACTAAGTCCTCGATAGCATCTCCATCGGTGTCTATATTAAACTCAACCATTGTGTTTTCATCAAAAGATGAACCAGCCGTCTCCGAAGGGCTTAAAAGTCCTTGAACATTAGCTACAAAAACAATATTGTTTGTGTCTTCTCCCTGAAAAGCGTAATAATCTGTGATATCTGAAGATCCACCAGAAACAGCAGGAGCATCTATATGGTCTGCCGCTATTAATAAAGTTACAGAGGCAGCTAATAGAAGTCCTCCAATAAATGATTTCTTTTTTTTCATGATTGTATTATTTTAATTAATAATTGATTACAACCATACCTACGAAGTTTTTCTCTCCATGGTTTTCTAAAAATGAAAAAAAAGTGAAATTTATATGTTTTTACCTTTAACAAACATTAAAAAAACAGATACAAAAAACTGAAAGACAGTATTTTATAATTTATTTCTCTACTATAAAAAATATATTTTATTTTTAAATTTCTACATAATCAATAGTTTTGATTAGTAGATTCATATTCTTGTGAAGTCTTTATTTTACATAGCGTATTAAGAAAAGTTTTAATCAGCCTCTGTATTGACTGAAATTTTTAGCAAAAAAAACTCACCCGAAGGTGAGTCTTAAAATATTATCTAATTAATTTTTTATACTTAATTCGCTTCGGCATTAAATCTCCGCCTAATCGTTTTTTCTTATTCTCTTCATAATCTGAAAATGAACCTTCAAAGAAGTAAACTTGCGAGTCTCCTTCAAAAGCGAGTATGTGTGTACAAATACGATCTAAAAACCAACGGTCGTGAGAAATGACTACTGCACAGCCTGCAAAATTTTCTAAACCTTCTTCTAAAGCTCTCAATGTATTTACATCTAAATCGTTTGTTGGCTCATCTAATAACAACACGTTTCCTTCTTCTTTTAGCGTCATTGCTAAATGCAAACGGTTTCGCTCTCCTCCAGATAATGTATCAACTTTTTTATTCTGTTCACTTCCTCCAAAATTAAATCGACTTAAATATGCACGTGAGTTCACTTGTTTTCCTCCCATCATTACCAAATCTTGTCCTTCTGAAAAATTCTCCCATATAGATTTGTTTGGATCTATATTTGAATGTGCTTGATCTACATAGGCGATTTTAGCAGTTTCTCCTACTTTAAAACTTCCAGCATCTGGAGTTTCTTCACCCATAATCATTTTAAAAATTGTGGTTTTTCCTGCACCGTTTGGACCGATAATTCCTACAATCCCTGCTTGTGGTAAATTAAACGCTAAGTTTTCGTATAATAATTTATCACCAAAAGCTTTAGAAACACCAGATGCTTCAATAACATTAGTCCCTAAACGTGGTCCATTTGGAATATAAATCTCTAGTTTTTCTTCTGTCTGCTTTTGATCTTGGCTCATCAATTTTTCATAGTTCTTCAAACGTGCTTTTTGCTTTGTTTGACGACCTT
>JAHDDQ010000194.1 GCA_020629275.1 Tenacibaculum sp.
AAGTGAAGACAACATTATAGAGTTGTTTTTTTGTATGTTTACAGATGTAAACATTCTTTCATGCTTTTGAGAATCGTTGTGAATCATTTTTCCATGCTCTTTGTGTTCTGGAGTTATGAGTTCTAATTCCATCCATAATTGACAACCATTACAAATACCTACAGATAAAGTATCTTCTCTTTTAAAGAAATTTTTCAATGCTGTATTTGCTTTTTCATTGTATAAAAATGCACCTGCCCATCCTTTTGCAGAACCCAATACATCAGAATTTGAAAAACCTCCAACAGCACCAATAAATTGAATATCTTCCAAAGTTTCTCTACCTGAAATTAAATCCGTCATATGAACATCTTTAACATCAAAACCAGCTAAATACATAGCGTTGGCCATTTCTCTCTCAGAGTTCGAACCTTTTTCTCTTAGTATTGCCGCTTTAGGTTTTGGTTTAGTTGTATCAATTTCAGGTAATTTCCCTGTAAAGTGGTTAGGGAATTTATATTTTAAAGGTTGATTTTTATAATTACTATAACGTTCATCAGCTAAATTATTTGCAGTCTGTTTTCGATCAAGTAAATAGGAGGTTTTATACCACGTATCTCTTAGCTCGCTAACAGATAAAGAATATAAGTCTTCATTATTCTTTATATTTAACCTATCAGACTCTGTAACAGTACCTATTTTAAAGAATTCTATAGTATTCGTTGTTAATACTTTTTCAATAACCGTATCGTCATTAGCTTGTATAACTATACCCGCATTTTCAGAGAACAATAATTTAATACTATCTACCTCTTCTAAAGATGACAGATCAAGATCAGCACCTATATTAACATTAGCAAAACACAATTCCAATAGCGTAGTAATAAATCCACCAGAAGCTATATCATGACCAGCTACGATGTTATCAGACTTTATTAAATCTTGAATAGTATCGAATGTGTTTTTTAAGAACGCAGCATTTTTGATTGCTGGAGTTTCATTACCAATTTTATTTATTATTTGGGCAAATGAACTACCACCTAGCTTAAATTCATCTTGAGATAAATTAATATAATATATAGAACCTTTATTAGGTTGTAATACTGGTTCTACAACTTTAGTTATGTCGTTACAATTTGCTGCTGCTGAAATTACTACAGTACCAGGAGATATAACATCTTCGTCAGCATATTTTTGCTTCATAGATAATGAATCTTTTCCTGTAGGTACATTAATTCCTAATTCTATAGCTAATTTAGATATGGCTTCAACAGCTTTATACAATCTAGCGTCTTCACCTTCATTCTTACACGGCCACATCCAATTTGCAGATAGTGAAACAGATTGTAAACCGTCTTTCAAAGGAGCCCAAATTATGTTTGTTAATGCTTCGGCAATTGAATTTTGACTTCCAGCAATAGGATTTATTAATCCAGAAATAGGAGAGTGGCCAATAGAGGTAGCAATACCTTCCTTACCTTTATAGTCAAGTGCCATAACACCAACATTATTCAGAGGAATTTGTAATTCCCCCACACATTGTTGCTTAGCTACTTTTCCTCCAACACATCTATCTACTTTATTTGTTAACCAATCTTTACATGCTACGGCTTCCAATTGTAAAACTTGTTCAAGATAATTCTTGAAATTTTCCTTTGTGTAGGTTATTTCTTTATAATTGCGTTGTATTGTTGTATCTGTTAAAACAGTTTTGGGTGAACTTCCAAACATGTCATCCAAACCAAGGTCCATTGGTTTGTTTCCTTTAGTTTTAGATTGAAAAGTAAAACGATGATTATTGGTTACGTCACCAACGGTATACATAGGTGATCTTTCTCTTTCAGAAATACGTGCTAACGTTTCTATATGTTTTTCAGAAATTACTAATCCCATTCGTTCTTGAGATTCATTTCCTATAATTTCTTTATCAGAAAGTGTTGGGTCACCTACTGGCAACTGATCAAGATCAATATGTCCACCTGTATCTTCCACAAGTTCAGATAAACAATTCAAATGTCCACCAGCACCGTGATCGTGAATAGAAACAATAAAGTTTTCATCACTTTCAACCATTCCCCTTACTGCGTTAGCTGCGCGTTTTTGCATTTCAGGATTAGAACGTTGAACAGCATTTAATTCAATTCCAGATGCAAACTCTCCAGTATCTGCAGAAGAAACTGCTGCACCTCCCATACCGATGCGATAATTTTCACCTCCTAAGATTACAATTTTGTCTCCTTCTTTAGGTGTGTCTTTTAAAGCTTGTGTGGCTTTTCCGTAACCGATACCACCAGCTTGCATAATAACTTTATCAAATCCTAATTTGCGGGCTTCTTCCTCATGTTCAAAAGTTAAAACAGAACCACATATTAATGGTTGACCAAATTTATTTCCAAAATCAGAAGCACCATTTGAAGCTTTTATTAAAATATCAATAGGAGTTTGATAGAGCCAATCACGCTCATTCATTCCTTTTTCCCAAGGACGATTTTCTTCTAAACGTGAATACGAAGTCATATAAACTGCAGTTCCAGCTAGAGGAAGTGAACCTTTTCCACCAGCTAATCGATCACGAATTTCTCCTCCCGATCCAGTAGCAGCACCATTAAAAGGTTCAACGGTAGTAGGAAAATTATGTGTTTCAGCTTTTAATGAAATTACAGATTCAAACTCTTGAGTTTCATAATAATCAGGTTTATCTGCAGATTTAGGTGCGAATTGCTCAATCTTTGGTCCTTTAATGAAAGCTACATTATCTTTATAAGCAGAAACAATATCATTCGGATTTTGTTTTGATGTTTCTTTTATCATTTTGAAAAGAGAACTTGGTTGTTCCTTACCATCGATAATAAAAGTACCATTAAAAATCTTATGTCTACAGTGTTCAGAATTCACTTGAGAAAACCCAAAAACCTCAGAATCAGTCAATTTCCTGCCAATTCTTTCAGAAACTTCATTCAGGTAGTTTACTTCTTCATTACTTAAAGCCAAACCTTCTTTTTCATTATAAGATTTTATATCCTCAATTTCTAGAATTGGCTCTGGAGCAATGTCAATCGTAAAAATATGCTGACTGAGTCTATCATATTTTTGAGAAATCATAGGATCAAATGCTGAAAAATCTTTAGCTACAGCTTCAAATTCTTCTATTCGAATAATACCTTTAATCCCCATATTTTGAGTAATCTCTACAGCATTTGTACTCCATGGAGTAATCATAGCTGCTCTAGGACCAACAAAAAAGGCGTCAAGTGACGCCGTATTTATTTTAGGTTGGTTAGCAAATAACCAAGTTAGTTTTGAGATGTCCTCTGTTGTTAATTCTTCTGATGTTTGAATAGCAAATACTTTACTATCTATATTTCCAAAGAAATGAATCATTATTAGTTATTTAGTTTGTGTTGTTATAAGCTAGCAAATTTAGTTTTTTATATGAAATAAAGCCATAAAAAAAGCAGCAAAATTTTGCTGCTTTAATTTTTTATTTTACGAGTATTTTTCGATAAATACTTCCTAAATTACTGTCAATTTTGAGGAAATAAATACCTGTTTTTAAACTATCTATTGGTATTATTTCTTTAATTAAACTATTAGAAATACTAAAAACTTCTTTGCCTTCTATAGTATGAATAGTTATTTTATTTATTGTAGCATTGGTAGTATTAGAAATACTAATTTTTTTATCGATTACAGGATTTGGAAATATGCTTATGCTTGAAAGAATTTCTGTATTAATTCCTGCTGTTGAAGTATTGTGTTCACCAATATTATCGACATTATCTCTTGCAAACTCTTCCCATTCATTTATTAGATCAAATGCAATATTAGGAGATACAACACTTAATTTTCGGCGTAAAGTTTTGTCTTTTGCAAAATTAGACGATCCTCCATTGAACTCACCAATAATATCTATCAATACGTCGTTCTTAAAAAGACCAACAGGATCGTTTCCGTTAAAGTTTATTGGCTCTCCATTATTAGTTCCGCTATTATTAGGGTGTATTAAGTCCGCTTCATCAATTAATTTTTGTAATGAAGCACTTCCGTTGATTATAACGTATACATCTTGAGCAGCTATAGTACCAGATAAATTAAGAGGGGCAGACCATGTTGCTCCACCATTACCATTTCTTTTTATGCTGTATGGCGATAAGTCAATAGGTGTAGATGTTACATTAGCGATCTCTATAGCTTTATTGTTACTTGAACCTTCAACATATTCCGAGAAAAACAATTCGTTAGCACTACTGGTACTTCCATCTGTAGTAGTTGCATTTATAGCTGTACTTAATGCAGATTTATTTCCGACAGCATCTTTGGCTAAAACTTGAACGCTGTAGGTAGTTAAAGCATTTAAGTTTGTAACCGTATACGTTGTCATAGAAGTAACATTGTTCAAACTACCATCTATATAAACTTCATATTCCGTTACTGAAGTATTATCTGTCGAAGCATCCCATGATATCTTGAACGTAGTATTGGTTTCATTACTAACAACTAAGTTTAAAGGTATTGTTGGTGCCTCAGTATCTTCAAGTGTTTTTGGTGTAATAGGATTTGTTTGAGGAGATTTATTATTCACAGCATCTTTTGCTAAGACACTTATTGAATACGTAGTGTTGGAATTTAAGTTATTTAGTGTAATTGATGTATTACTTGTATTAGTAACAACTCCATTTACGAATACATCATAACTTGTCACAGCCGTGTTATCTGTAGAAGCATTCCAAGCAACATCGATAGCAGAAGTAGTAATATTACTAGCTGTCAAGTTTGTAGGCATCGTAGGAGCTTCAGTATCACTACTAGAGTAAATTCCCCAAATATCTTCAGCATCTGGTCCGCCCCAAATTCTTGTAGCTAATCTTGGGTTGTCAATAAAAGGATTTCTATTTCCTTGTGCATAGGTATTAGATGTATTTTCATGAAATGGATTTCTTTGCTTCTCAATATCTGAAACAGGATCTTCAGCATTCCATTGTAAGAATAAATCGATCATATCATCGGGAGTTACCGAAGAATTTCCAACACCTACAAAAGTAGGTTTACATTGATTACCATATCTAAGATACATGTACATTATAATTCTAGCAACGTCACCTTTCCATTCATCTCCAGGATACCAACCGTTAGAAACCGCACCTGAATTTGTGCCAGAACCAGCAGCAAATTTTTTGTTTCCTCTGGATGAGTTTATTTGTGTATCAGAAGGTCTAAGATTGTGTGCATCTGCGTACGGAGGGCCGTTTCTTCCACCAGAATCTAAATCTGGACTTCCAAGAGAATTTGCAAAAACATGTTCACGATTCCATTCTCCGTTGTTTCCACCATTATCATCGATCCCGCGGGTTCTTGATGTTGTACCAGAAGGAGTGTAGCCATAAATTAATAAAACTTCAGAACTATTCGCTGGATTCACATCTGTAGCTTTTGAAGCCTGCCAAACTCCTGGAGTGTAATCTAACGCATTTGTATGGGTGTTAATTATTTTAACGGCTAAAGCATTTTTTAACGATAAACCAGTTAAATTTAAATTTACATCATCGTAATAACTTTCTTGTGATAAAAGTGTAGATGTAGCTGTAAATAACAGCGTAAGCAGTATTAAAGGTAGTTTTTTTACCATAATTACTAAGTAAGGAGTTTGATTTTGTTGTGATAAACAAAATATTTTAAAATTAATTTTTAGAATCTGGGATTCTATCTCTTTCTATTTTTCCCTTTTTTATAGCTTTATAATTTTCGTAGCAATTTAATACAGCTTCTATCATTTGTAGATCGCTTGCTTTTTTTATGAAATATTCAGAATAATTACAATCTTTCAGCAATTTAGTTAATTGTTGTTTATCCATTTCAAGATATTCCATCATTACCTCTCTATCAAATTTACCAGCCAACATTTTACGTAAATCGTCTTCTTTTTTTAACTTTT
>JAHDDQ010000024.1:0-34802 GCA_020629275.1 Tenacibaculum sp.
CGCTGAGGAACTGACGAGAAGAAGCCAATATTAGCGTCGTAACCAGAGTTAAACAATAAAGCTTTCTCAACGGTATGAAAATCAGCGATACACGATTCTGTATCTTCATATAACTCATGATTACCAGATATCAATCTAGAGCCAGTGGCGCCATTTATTTGGATGTTATTTTCCATCAAAAACTGATGTGTTCTATTGAAAATAGATTGCGACTTAGCAAAACCTAAATAATCATTAGAATAAAAATCAATCAAATCCAGTGGCTTATTTAAACTTCTTAAAGAATTGTTTAAGCTTCTATTGGTTAATTTTTGTTGAAGTTTTTTTGGAAAATTCATCAATACAAAAATACAAAAGCCATATGGTAATTTTCTATTAAAATAATCTTTGTGTAATGCCTGTAAATTTTACAGGGTTTTACCTTATTCTATCCTATTTTTTTTCCTAGAAGTATTCCTAGTTATAAGCGATAAAATTGTAGTATAAAAATTAAAAAAATGAATACTGTAATTATCAATTCTATCGGAACGGCTACACCGGGAGCATCTAAAGTATTATCTGATGCCTTAAAAGTTCCTCAAGATTATATCTTGAAATTATTATACAATGCACCTTCAGTTTTATTTCAAAAAGTAGATGAAGATACTGCACAAAAGGCTGAAGATACACTAACTAAATTAGGTTTAGAAGTGGCAGTTTGTAAAGAAGATGAAAAAATTGATTTAACAACTGAACTCGTAGATATTAGTGTAAGTTTTGATGATATCTTGAAGTTACCTATAGTAACAGAACAACTATCCATCTTTCTTGGATGTAAACAATCAGAAGTCCTTAGTTTATTACTTAAAGAACCAAGTATTGTATTAGGAAATGTATCTCGAGCAACTGCTGAGGCATTACAGAAACGCGTTGATACTGATGTGTATTTTTCAAATCCAAGGAAAGATGAATACACCGTATTAGTTAGCAAAGATAAAGGGGCAAGAGAACTAAAAAATATAGCTAGGCTTTTAAAGTTTGAACCTGTTTTACAAGATGAAGTTTATGTTTTTGAAAACATATCGTACAACGATTCTCAATTAGTATGGCGAAAGTATCAGTCAAATGATTTTATTAAAATTTTAAATCAGAGTCATCAATCAGTAACAATAGAATTAGATGATTTTGATATTCAGAACGAGGAGCATACTAACCTTTTAATAAATAAGATAGGAATGCCAGAAGAAATTTTGGAAGATATTCATACTGCATTACCTATCGTATTATTTGAAGACTTTAATAGAAATAAAGCGCTAGACCTTTACAAAGAATGTGAAGCTATTGGTTTAAAAACCTCTATACAAAAAGACTTTAATTTCAAGAAGAACTTGCAGATAGATGAGATAGAAGATGTAGAACAAGTAAATAAAATATTAGGTCAATTTATTGATCAAGAAAATCTACCTAAAGAAGGAGCTACTGAGTGGATAAATAAAGAAGAAATACCTCCTTTAATCGCTAAGTACTTATGTGCACAATTAGAAACGTTGAATTGTAACCCTGAAATTATTAACTAAAATGGAACAAAATATACTGCACTACAGAATAGCTGAAAGAGGAAAAATGCACGCGCTTGATAAAAATCATAAAGAAGCGCTGAGGCACTATAAAGAGGCATTAAAACTTACACAGAAACAAAAAGATAGCGAATTGTTTTTTCAACATTACAGCCAATGTATTATGGAATCTCTTGAGTTGTCTGGAGCACACGATGAGGTAATCTCATTTTGTGAAAATTATAGAAATTTTCTACAAGAAAAAGAACAAGACATTTTAGTAAGAAAGCATAATGCCTTTGTGGGGGAACGACAAGCAATTCAACACATTTTAAAAGAAGAGCAAGAAGAAGCTAAAGAGCTGTTATTAAGAATTCAAAAAGATTTAGGAAGAGGAAAACAGCCAATGACAGATGAATTATTGAATTGGTTAGTTAGAGGGTATAGAATAAAAGCAGATCAAGTAAGGCGATTGCAACAAAAGCATAATTATTTCATAGTGAGAAAAGAATCGGTAAATCCTAAAATAGCCATGGATTTACCCGAGGGTATTTCTCCATTTTAACCATTAAATAAATTAAACATGTCAAACACAAAAACATTTGATGAAGGAGCAAAAATACTACAGAACGTAGACGTTAGTAGTATGGTAACCGCCTTAGCTTTGGGTATTGCAAGTGCCCAAGAGCGATTAGATACAAACTCCGTATCACAACTTATTCGGCTTGCTGAAACTAAAGTAGGAGAAAAATCTTTGTTAGAACTTGGTTTTCAACCTGCTTTCTATGCTTTTGATTACGCTGATATTTCTGCATCCATAAGCTTAAAAATGGCAGTGAAAGAAGAAGTGGAAGTTGATTTAAGTATTGCTGTTGATTATACTAAAAATGCAACTTTCAATAAAGACTTTTTTGATCAACTAAAGAAAAGCAGAAATAAGTCGCTTAGTAAAAAATCTACTACAAAGAGAGAAGTTTCGTTAGAAGCAAATTATTCTGAAGAAATAACAGTGAACGAAAAATCATTTGAAATTCATAAAGAAGAAGGTTCGTATTCTAAAATAGAAAAAGCTAAAGAAGAAATACGTAACGAGTCTACCGATTTACGTGTTGATAATGTTATTGAAGATGAACGCGTATTAGAGGAGCATACATCTAATGATTTGTTTATTTTAAAAGAAGATGGTTTTGTAGTTGTCGCGGAACCTTATGTTCATACTGATACAGAAGGACTTTTAAAAATGGAAGCAAATTACTCAGTAGCACCAGCACCAACAGTTACGATAAAAGGTACTGGAGGTTCGGCGAAGAAGTTTGACAAAGATGTTAGCTTTGGTGATACTTTAAGTGCGGCAAGAACTGCAAATGGGACAGGAGGTGAAACTATTGGAATTAAATCGGATGGAATTTATAGAGCAGGTGGTAAAAAGGAATATGAATTCTTTTTTGGTTGGGATAAATATGATATTGATTATACGTACTCAAACGGTGTAAATTCAAATGGAGTTGATCAAGGTGATGTTACCTTATTAGCGTTGTTAATGGAAAGAGATCCATCATTAAATATTACAATTAAAGGGTATACTGATGGAAGTGGTAATAGTTCTCCTGCTAATACAACATACAATAGTAATTTAGGAAATAATAGAGCCGAAGCATTTAAAAAAGAGTTAATAAAGAGAGCGAATTCAACTGCGATAGGTAGTAGAATAACCACAGTTACAAAAGGCGAAACGTTATCAAATGGAAGTTCAGCAAAAGACCCTATCATTAGAAAAGTTACGGTAGAATTTGATAGTACTACTCATGATTATATCCATTTTAATGGTGGGAATATAAAGAAGAGTGATATAGCAGGTGTACCAGCTACAGATGAGTTTGTGTATTTAGAAGAAGATAATTCTTCGGGAAAAACAAACCTACCAATAGTATTTAAATATAATGGAAAAAGCTATACGATTTCTCGATCAGATTTAAATGATGCTTTAAAAGCATCGAATAATTTTAAGAGTAAGATTGAAGAGTTTTATGCAGAGAAGTATAACGATTTTTATTACTTACTTCATGAAGAGACCAAAGTGAATTATTTTGTTCACTCTGAAAAAAATAAAGAGATTGATATCAAGGCGAAAAGTCAAGCATCTGCTGATTATAACAAAGATACTACAAAGATATTCATAAGTGAGACTGAGAATGATTTATCTAAACTTAAAGAGTCAACAAAAGATTTTAAAGGTGATAACTCATTAGCGATTAGTGGCTCTTTAGATGTTCGTTATGCACGACAATTCAGTATGTCAACAGAAGGAAATGCTTCGGTATCTGCTCGTATGATTTCAGTGCCAGCACCAACAGGTTTAGAGAATTATATCCAGTCTTTAACAGGAAGTAAAACAACTCCATCTTCAAACTAATATAACGATGGAAACACCTAAAGTAATACAACAAATTACCAATGCACCGCTACCAATGATGTTGGAAAAGCTAGGAATGTCTATTGCAAATGCGCAATCGGCTCTAGATGCCAATTCTATCAAGTTAGCAAATGAATTGGCAACCATAAAAATTAATATAGGTGATGAGGAGTATAATTTATTAGCACTTGGTTTTACACCAACATTTTATGCGTTTACTGAAGCGTCTATAGAAATGAAAATGCAATTTTCTATGGCTGAATCTGAAACGTATGGCGGATCCTTAGGATTTAGTTACGGAGATAGTAAAAGTAAAGCAGATAGTTCGGTAAGTGATTCAGGTGGAAGTAGTTCAAGTTCTGCACAAATGTTTGGGGTATCCGTATCTGCACATTATGAACGAAAATTTTCCACATCAGCAGAAGGTTCATCTTCAATTGCAGCTAAAATTACCTCATTGCCAGCACCAGATGTATACTTAGAAATATTAAGATCGACATTAGATAAAAAAGAATAAAAATTTTAAAAAATAAATTATGAATATGTTTAATAACAATCCAAGGATAGGTCAAGAGCTCTTAGACGTACCTATGGGACAAATGATCGAGCAAATGGCAATGTCTATTGCTAAGGCTCAAATGGCATTAGATTCTAACTCTATTGAAGTAGCAGAAATGATGGGAGGATTAAAGGCCATTAAAACTCCTATTAAAGATAGTAATGGGAATGAGCAGGAGTTTATAAGCTTTAAAGATAGTCGTGTTTTCTTTGGAAAAGAAAAACTACAGCTTAATGATGCGGTAGAATTGTATAATACGAACACAGATCAAGCCTACAGAGCAGCTATTGAATCGAAATTTCAACCAGGAGAAACAGAAGCAGCGTATGACAGACTTATAGTCAAAGTAACTGGTGTCCCAGGAACGAGCGGAACAGAGTTTATTCCAGATAACCAGAAGAACTCTGAAGTGTATTATAGACATACAACTGGTCCAAATGCAGCAAATTTTTATAAGTATGATGTAGTCAATGATGCTTATGTCATATTAGATGATAGTACTAATGATAAAAAAACTCCTGTAGCAGACCCTAATAGAAAAATGGTAACGCCTGGAACTAAAGAGAGAATAATTTATACACCACAACGATTATCAATGCTAGAATTAGGATTTTCTCCTACATTTTATCAATTTGTAGAAAATACAATTAGAGTGGCTATCTCTATTAAGTTCACTAGAGAAGGGTCCTCTTCATTTTCATACAAAAGAGATTCAAAAAGTACTGATAGAAGTGCAAGCTTTAGTTGGAGAAAAGGATTAAAAACCAATAAAACGGTAACTACTACTCAGGTTAATGCAGGGTTTTCTCAAAAGTTTAGTTATTCAGCAGAAGGATCAAGTGTGCTACAAACAAAGTTAGTTCCTATTCCACCACCAGCAATTTTAGAAGAGCGTATTCAACAGCAAATGGAAATAGCCAGAGAAGAAGCTGAAAACTAGTATAAATGGGTAGAATAACCAGAGAAATACAAAATGCACCCTTACCAGAAATGGTGAAAAGTTTGGGTATAGGTATTGCACAAGCACAACGCGCTTTAGACAGAGTCTCTATGGACCTGGCTAAAGAGCTTGTGAATACCAAAATAGAAATGGGAGGAGAGGAGTATAGCCTATTAGCACTAGGCTTTACTCCAACTTTCTACCAGTATGTAGATACATTTTTTGAATGTAAAATGTCTATCTCAATGACAGAATCTAAAGAATTTGGAGGATCAGTTTCAGTAAGTGGTGGGGTTAATGTTGGTTTTGCAGCTGTTAGCGCATCAGTTTCTGCAAGTTATTCACAGAAATATCAATACTCAGCAGAAGCAAGTTCATTAATTAGAACAAAGTTAGTTACCGTTCCTAATCCACCTGTTTTCGAGCAACGATTACAGAGTATGATTGCAGCTGAATTAGAAAGTAAAAGAAATACAAATAATAATACCGCAAATTCATAAGTATGGCTAGTAAGCATTGGAAAAGTTTTGTTAAAAAAGAAAAGACTTCGGAAATAAAAGAAGTTCCAAATTTTGCTTCGTTACTTTCAGGAGAAACAAACAACACAAACAAATCGTTAGAAGATGCAGCTGAATTCAATACGAATCTTAAATCATTATTAGAAGAGCAGAAGCAGCTAGAAGGAAAAATGGCTGCGCTTACAGGTAAGAAAGAAGAAAGTAATGAAGATAAAAAATATAATCATGAAATAAAAAGTATTGATCAGCGAAAAAGGGAAGAATTAGCCGAAGAAAAGAAACGGAAAAAGAGAAAACAAAAAAATAAAGAATGGCGTGTAGATACACCTATCAAGTCGAAAAAGAAGCAAGATTTCGTACATAAAGGTGTAGCTAAGAAACAAAAGAAAGAAAGTGGTTTTACTTTAACGTTAAAGGCTGAAAAAGTAAAAAAGGAGCCCAAAACAACTTTACCATTAACTGTTTCATTAAAACAGTCAATGTTGGCTAAGCAATTACAAGAGAAATCAGACAAAAGGAAAACGTTTATAAACGATATTGAGGTTGCCAAAAGTAAAATCCCATCTAAAATAGGAGCGGATAAAGTAATTGCTAATGCTAAGAAAAAGATAAATACAATACATACAATTTCTGAGCAAATAGGAAGGAAAGTTAAAAAAACGAATGACTTTCAAACTGTATCTAATACCAAAAAAGGTACAAATACTTCAGAAGAATTGTCAGAATTGAAGACAAACATTAATAAAACAGTTAGTGGTATAAATAAAGTAGTAAAGACCTATAAAAAAGTGAAGAAAGTAAGCAATTCAATAGATACAGGTTTACAAAAATTTACTACTGCAATGAAATCTTCCGGGATGTCAGTAGATAAAAACTTGTCGAAAGGTGTTGAAATTGTGAGTAAGGTGAACACGAACCTAAACAAAGCAGATAAACTGTTTAACACAGCAAATAAATACTTAGATAAGACCACATCGGTAACCAATCTTCTTACAAAGAAGTTAGATAGTATTGAAGCTGTAAAAACTAAAGGTAAAGAGGCTAGTAATACACTTAATCTTGGATTTCTGCAAAAACGACAAGCAAAGAAGGAAGAGAAGCAAAATTTTAATGTAGCAGATAAAAAATTATCAGTAAACCTTAATACGATTAAGGATGTTAAAAAAGGCATAGATACATTAAAGAATATAAAAAACGTAAAAGATAGTTTTTCATTTTAAAAATAAAACGAATGAGTTCAGTTAATAATGCATTAACCTTAAAGCAAATTCTATTAGGAATTTCTGATAGTTTAAATGAGGCGCAAAATCATCTTAGAAATGTAAAACCATATGATGAATTTGGAAGACCAAATACACTATATACTTTACCTTATTTAGATTTTAATTTGCAAGTAGAAGCGGAGTTTGAGAAAGCCACAAGTAGTGATTCTCAATATTCAGTAGCAGATAGTCCAGCATCATATCCGTATGAAAGATCTTACAAAAAAGGATATGAAAAAGCGATTGCTTTTAAACCTATAGCAAATGTAAATACAGATACCAAAGAAAAAAACAAGGTAACTAGTACTATTTCAGGAAGATTTGTAGCTGTAGTTCCAAATGAAGGATTACCACAACTTATTATTAATGCAATTCCAAAAAAGACAAATAACATTCATGTTTTTGATATAGAGGTAGATGTTTTTAATGCAGCAGGAGAGAAAATTTCAGATGCTTTAGTGGAATTTAATTATAACCAGCATAAAACAGAACTATTAAATCCAAATATAACATTAAACCATACAACTTCATTTTTAAGCACAAGTGAAATTAGAACAAATGTAGATGGAAGAGCAACAACTCAAGTTAAAGTTGATGGAGTTGATTTTGCAAACGGACATCTTCTAATTATAGAGGTAAATGTAGGAAACGTACGCACAAAAATTTCAATTCAAAAATAATCATGGCTAATTTAGAACATATACAATTCAGGGGGATTTTATGTAATTCATCAAACGAACCTGTAGCAGATTTTCATACTATAATTCAATTTTATAATATGAATTTGAATTCATGGGTTTCATTAACGGAAACACTTATTTTTAATGAAGGAAAGTTAAATTATCTTCTTGAAATTCCAGATAGAATATCGACAAGTAATCAAACGATACGAATAGTTAGAGAGGTATTAAAATCAGGCGGAGTTCCATCATTTAGAATTGTAAAAGAGAACAGAAAACAGGAAGAACTGGAAATCGTTGCCACAGATGTAGAGGTACTTATAGATAAAGAAAAAGAGCTGTTAATTATTGATTTTGGGAAGAATTGGTTGTTAAAAGAAGAAGCAATTATCAGCATAGAAATGGGTAGAATAATAGCCTCATCAATTCCTATGTTTGAAATGAATCAGTTGATAGCTACTTATGAAAAAGACAAGCAAGCTTTTCAACAGGAAAGAGAGGTTTTACAACAAGAAATATCAATCTCAAATACCAATGTTACAACGTTATCTCAGGAGAAAGAAGTTTTAGCTAGTCAATTGGTAGCGATAGAAGATCAAGTTAATGAAAAAGAAGTGCGTAATTCAGAATTGAATGAAGCTGTTAATGCATTAAATACAAGGTTATCTGTAGCAGAAGAAGAGCGAGAAATATTTCAACAGAAAGTTATTGAAATAACATTAGAAAGAGATAATTTAATTAAAGAAAGATCAGCATTTTTAGATAGTGTAAAATTATTGCAAGATAATGTTAAGAGACATAAAGAAGCAATAAAAACAAGAGATACCGAATTACAGGCTAAACAAGTACTCATAAATTCTTTAGAGAAAAAAACTGTAGGATTAGAAAAAGAACTTGAAGAAGCCAAAGCATTCAATAATACAGAACATCCAAATAAATTAGCGGCAAGCAAAGTATACGGAAGTATTGTAAAAGATGTTATAAAAGCAGACGAAGAATTACAGACTTCAAGATTCAAATTAGCCAATGTTTCACTAAATCTAAAAACTACTGTTGAAAAAGGACCAGAAGGTACCATGTTAGGATTGTTAGATTTTGAAACAGCTAAAGGTATAAATGGAGCAGCAATTAGTGATATTAGTATCGATATTGTTCCAAATGCAGCAGCTGTTGAAAATCAAGGACAAAAAATGCCTAATATCTTAGGATTAACAGAAACAGCAGTTCGTAAGCTATTATTAGAATATGGATTAAAGTTAGACGCCGTTTATCACCCTACAAAAGACACGAACTTAATAGCAGGTCAATCATTTAAACAATCGCCTGCACCAGAAGCTAATATCATAGAAGGACAAGAAGTTATAGTAATTTTTGCAAAACCATTAAATTAGAAAAAAACATGTCAAGTAATTCATACGATTATGTAAAAGATGCCTTTGCGGCTCCTTTAGGAGATTTTATAGCATCAATAGGAGAAGGAGTTGGAGAAGCGCAAGCTGCGCTTGATGAAGGATCATTACGTCAAACACTAGAGATTTATAATAGCGATCCTGATAAATCTCACGAAACATTAAAAATGCTAAGAGATGTAGGGTATCAACCTACTTTTTACACCATACCAAAAACAACAGCCAAAGCAAAAATTTCATTATCAATTTCACAGCAAAATACGGGGATTATCAATTCAAATAATAGAGCGTTCCGACCTAAAATGTATGTAACACCTGTTAATGCTGCTAACACAAATAAATATAACTTAGGGTTAAATGCAACGGCAGAGATAGAGTTTGATATAGTACCTGTGCCACCATCCGACGCACAAATTATTCGTTTTTTACCTAACGTAATTGAAAAGCCAAAAAGAGATAGTAATGGGAATGAAGTTAAAGATGATGATGGAAATAGTATTATGGAAGGAAGAACATTCAAAGAAATTAAAGAACTATTACTTAGTTATGGACTGTCGTATGAAATAGATGGAGATACAGAGACCAATCCAGTAGATGATGATACAACATTTACGAGTCAAATTCCTGAGTACGATTCAGGGAATCGCAAGCTTATTAAAGCTGAAGATCGTATAATTTTGGTATTATAATTTGTTGGGTTTTATGATGGATTTAAGTCCATCATGTTCTATAAATTATGTTACCTTATAAAAGCAAACTTATTATCTTGGGGTATTGCAACTAAACTTTCTTAATCACATTGGTTACGATTCCCCAGATGATAAAATTATTTCCTTCATTTATTTTAATGATAGGATAATCAGGGTTTTCAGGTTTAAGCCATACTTCATTACCTTCCACACGTAATCGCTTTACTGTAAACTCACCATCTAAGAAACAAACAGCAATTTTATTATTCGTTGGCGGAATACTACGATCAATCACTAACAAGTCATCATCATCAAGACCCGCACCGATCATAGATTGCCCACTCACTTTTGCAAAAAAAGTAGCTTCTTTATTTTTAATAAGTTCATCATCTAAAGAAATTCTACTTTCTTTAAAGTCATCGGCAGGAGAAGGAAAACCAGCAGAAATACCAGTGTCAAATAATATAGCACCATCTCCATCAGAACTTTTTGGGCTAAAGAATATTAAATTTTGAGTTTTTGGGTTCATTTTACAACAATAATATCATTAATATTAGTAGTATATTTTGGAGAAAGACGGTCTTGACGCATTTTCCAGGTACGATCTAAATCTTGATTTCCTAATTTTATCTTATCCGATTTATATTTTGTATTCATGGCATCTATAGCCGTCATTAAACTTTTATGTTTAGGATTTTCTTTAGAAAATAAATTGAGTTGGAAATTATCTTCAGGAACTAAACCAGTAATAATAACACCAGCTTTTTTATATTGAATTCCTGGTTTATAAATTGCTTTTACAGCTTCAATAGCACTCTTACTAATTACTAAAGAAGAATTAGTAGGATGAGGTAAGATAACAGTTTTACTAGCTCTGTATTGCTGTACGTTACCACCATATTTATGACTTCGTAATATTACAATAATCATATGGCAACTACAGTTTTGTTTACGAAGTTTCTCAGCACAGTTTACGGCAAATGTAGCTACTCGTTCCTTTATATCCTCTATTTTATTATAAGTACTCTCAAAACTACGCGTGGTTGCAATTGCTTTTTTATTCGTGTGCTCTTCAAGCTCTATAGATGATTTTCCAAGTAAATCTTGTTGCAGTCTCCATACCACAATAGAAAATTTTTTTCTCACCCATTCGCTATCTAGTTGTGTAAAATCATATGCTTTTATACAGCCAGTCGCTTTTAATTTTTTTTGAAGTCCGTGTCCAATACCCCAAACTTTTTCAATTGGAGTCCATTGTAACGCTTTAATTCTTTTTTCTTCAGAATCTATAACGTAAACCCCATTAGTTTCTTTTGGGTATTTCCTTGCAATTTTATTAGCCACCTTACTCAATGCTTTCGTTGGAGCTATTCCAACACACGTAGGAATGCCTGTCCACTGTAAAATTCTATCTTTAATTTGAACACCATACGCATCAAAATCATACGATTCAAACCCTTTGAATTGCATAAATGCTTCATCAATAGAATAAATTTCAACATCCGGAGTGAATTGTGCTAAAATTTTCATGACTCTATCGCTCATATCACCATACAAAGGATAGTTGGACGATAGTATTTGGATCTTCTTTTCTTTACAAAATTGTTCCCATTTAAAAATAGGAGCACCCATGGGAAGTTGTAAATCTTTAGCTTCGTCGCTACGAGAAATAACACAGCCATCATTATTACTTAAAATAGCAATAGGTTTATGCTGCAAATTCGGATTAAAAACCCGCTCACAAGAAGCATAAAAATTATTACAATCAACTAAAGCAAACATAGAATGCAAAAATACGGAATATTTAAGTTAGTTAATTGAAACATTTCGTAGGTCTTTAGAAGTTGCTGTTTTCTTTTATTCATCACTTTAGCATCTATTTTTTATGAGTAAAGACATATGTTTTGGAAATATATTTATGAACGACCGCTAGAAAATAATACTAGAATTACAACAATAAAGTATAAAAAATAATAGTTATCCTTTTTTTAATTCTTAACGACTTATTTAATAATTAATTAGCGTATGATTTTTGTTAAGAAAATTATGTGTTTTCCTTATTTTTGTTCTATGTTAAAAAAAATAAAAATCGATGGTATAGATAAAATCATTATCAAGCGATTAGTAAAAGATGCAAGAACCCCGATATTAAGCATTGCAAGAGAAGTAGGTATTTCTGGAGCAGCAATTCACCAACGTTTACGTAAGTTAGATGATTCAGATCTAATAGACGGATACAAAATGACATTGAATCCTAAAGCTTTAGGATATACAACAACTGCTTTCGTAGGAGTTTTTCTAGATTCATCAAGTTTATATTCTTCAGCAATAAAACGGTTAAAAGAAATACCAGAAGTGGTAGAAAGCCATTATACAACGGGTAATTATGCTATATTCATTAAAATCTTATGTAAGAATAACGAAGATTTAATGCATTTGTTAAATAAAGATATTCAAAACATAAAAGGGGTTTCAAGAACAGAAACATTTATATCTTTGGATCAACAAATAGATCGACAAATTAAAATTTAACCCCTAATGAACGATTTTATTCTATATTTCAAAATGGGCTTGTTCCATGTTCTTGATATTAAGGCTTATGACCATATTTTATTCTTAATTGTATTAGCAGTAGTTTATCAATTTAAACAATGGAAAAAAGTATTATGGCTAATAACGTTATTTACTATTGGTCATTCCATAACCTTAGCATTATCAGCATATGGAGTATTGAATATAAGTGCTAACTTGGTAGAGTTTTTAATTCCGTTAACCATATTTATTACAGGCTTAATTAACGTATTAACAGCTAAAAAAGCATCTGTAGGTAAAGAAAATCAAAATTTATTTTTTGCCTTATTCTTTGGTTTAATCCATGGGTTAGGCTTTTCTAATTATTTTAAAATGATGATTGGAAGAAATAACGATAAATTTGTTCCATTGCTAGAGTTTGCTTTAGGAGTAGAAGTTGCTCAAGTAATTATAGTGGTGTTAATATTATTAGTTGGAGCTTTAGTTCAAACAGTGTTTGGTGTAAACCGACGAGATTGGATTTTGGTTGCATCGTCTATAGTTATCGGCTTTTCAATACAAATGATGATTAATCGTGTTTTTTGGTAAAAAATTAACGTCTTAAAGATTTAAACTCTTTAATTTAGCTAAAACTCTATGTCTTTAAATACAAAGGAATTAAAATTTGCCCATGCTTATTTGAAAATGGCAGAAGAATGGGCTAAACTCTCACATTGTCATAGAAAGCAAGTAGGCGCTATTATTGTTAAAGATAGGATGATTATTTCTGACGGGTATAACGGAACGCCAACTGGTTTTGAAAACATTTGTGAAGATGAAGAAGGATATACAAAATGGTATGTATTGCATGCTGAAGCCAATGCTATTTTGAAAGTAGCATCGTCTACACAATCCTGCAAAGGAGCAACATTGTATATAACACTTTCACCCTGCCAACATTGTAGTAAGTTAATTCACCAGTCAGGAATTACAAGAGTCGTGTATTCTAACGAATATAAGGATGTTTCAGGATTAGAGTTTTTGAAAAAAGCAGGTGTTGAACTCATTTATTTACCTAATGAATAAAAATAATTTACCTATTTACTTTGCTATAGCTGTTGCTTTTGGAATGTTTATTGGAACGTTTTTAAATGGCGCTCCTAAATCTTTCGGTAAAGTTTCTGCTAATGAACAAAAGATAAAACGTTTGATGAACTACATTCAACAAGATTATGTTGATAATGTAAATACTGATGACCTACTGGACGGAGCGATTACAGAAATGTTAGCGAAACTAGATCCACATTCTGTTTATATTCCTAAAGAAAATTTACAAGCAGTAACAGAAAATATGCAAGGAAACTTTGTAGGAATAGGAGTTCAATTTAGAATGATTGAAGATTCCATTACAGTAGTTTATCCTATTAAAGGAGGACCAAGTATAGAACAAGGTATTAAAGCTGGTGATAGAATTTTAATGGCAGATACCGATACTTTATACGGGAAAAAATTAAAAAACTCTCAAATATTAAATACACTAAAAGGAGCTCCAAATACTAAAGTTGCTTTACAAATTTATAGAAGATCAAACGATAGTTTATTTAATGTAACAGTGCGCAGAGGTAAAGTAAATATTAAAAGTGTAGATGTTGCTTATATGCTTAACGATAGTATAGGCTATATTAAGTTAGATCGTTTTGCCAGAAATACATATAGTGAATTTAAGGCATCTATACGAACATTATTAAATTCTGGTATGACAGATTTAGTATTAGACCTTAGAGGTAACGGAGGAGGATTTATAGATATTGCAAACAAGATTGTTGACGAGTTCTTAGAGGATGATAAACTTATTGTTTTTACAAAGAACAACGGAGGAGAAATTGACGAATCGTTTGCCACAGAAAAAGGTGACTTTGAAAACGGAGGTTTATACGTGCTAATTGATGAGAATTCAGCTTCAGCTTCAGAAATAGTAGCAGGTGCTTTACAGGATAATGATAAAGGAATAATTGTAGGGAGAAGGTCGTTTGGAAAAGGTTTAGTTCAAGAAGAAATGGATCTTGGAGATGGTTCAGCCGTTCGATTAACAATTGCACGTTATTATACACCTACAGGCCGTTCTATACAAAAGCCATATAAGGAAGAAGACCAAGAGAATGCTAATTTGAACAATGCAAACGGTAACTATAGAGAAGAGTTAGATAACCGTTATCGAAACGGAGAATTATTCTCTAGCGACAGTATAAAAACTATTGATAGTCTAAAATTTACAACACCTAAAGGTAAAATAGTATACGGAGGCGGAGGAATAATACCTGACGTTTTTGTACCTGTAGATACTACTGCATACATCTCTCCATATTATTTTAGTTACCTAAATAATTTTTCTTTTAAATATGTAGATAATAACAGAAGAAAACTAAGTAAGCTTACCTTAGAAGAATACATAAAAGAGTTTGATAAGGATAACAAAATATCAAACGAATTTTTACAGAAGATAAAAGATTTAAACCCTACTTCAAGAACCAAAAAAGTACTTAGACGATTTCTAAAAGTAAATATAGCTAGAGAGTTATTTAATGACGAAGGATTTTACAAACTAAGTCATTTCAATGATAAGATGATTCTAAAGATTTTTGAATTAGAAAATGAAAAGCAATAAAAAAAGCCTCGTTATTAACGAGGCTTTTTTTATGTAACCGTATTAAGCACAGGAATGAGACTACTATTTTTTTACATGATATATTAAATTTATTTCTTTTAATCTAGCACACTTTATTAAGTATGTATTTATAAAAATTAAAAAAATAAATATAAATGTAACCTTTTTATAAAACGTAGGTTTTTATAATAGTAACTAACCAAAACTAACGAGTACTTTGAAACATTTAACTGATGAAGAATTAATGTTAGCAGTAGCTAATGGAGAGCTTAAAAAGCTATCTATTATCTTCGATAGATACCATATTCGGATCTATAATTTCTTCAATAAGATGGTTCAAAATAAGATGGTAAGTGAAGATTTAACACAAGAGGTTTTTATTAAAGTTTTAAAATACAGAACCTCTTATAAAAATGGAAATTTTACTTCTTGGATATATACTATAGCAAGAAATATTTTTTCAAGCTATTATCAAAAACAGAAAAGAGAAAGAGCAAATATTATTGAAGACGATATTTTAAGTTCAAATAAAACATTGGTAACAAGTAGTAATAATGAAGAATTGGATTATTTACAAAAATCATTATTAAAATTAAATGAA
This sequence comes from Tenacibaculum sp., assembly GCA_020629275.1. Classification (GTDB taxonomy): domain Bacteria; phylum Bacteroidota; class Bacteroidia; order Flavobacteriales; family Flavobacteriaceae; genus Polaribacter. The sequence goes on from JAHDDQ010000024.1 coordinate 15,783, forward strand.
AAAGATAGAGAACTAATTATAATGCATCGTTTTCAAGAGATAAAATACGAGCAAATAGCAGAAATAATTGGAAGTACCGAGAATGCTGTAAAAGTGAAGATGCACAGAGCATTAAAAAAATTAAAGGAGATTTATTTTCAATCGGTAGAAACGAATGTAAAGTAGATGAAAATTAAAGGAGTATGAAGTGTAAAGAAATACAGAAATTAGGGATAGCATATATAACGAAAGAGTTGTCAAAGGAAGACGAGTTGTTGGTTGAAGATCATATTACATCTTGCAAAGAATGTGCAAAAGAATTGCAAGAGATTAATACGTTTTTAACTCTGCTATCAAATACCAAGGAGGATAAGCCAAGTAGTAGGGTGAAAAATAATTTTCAAACGTTATTGAAGGAAGAAATAGCGCAAGAATCAAATAAAGTAATCCATTTACAACCTAAGAAAGACTGGACTATGTTTATAAGAATTGCAGCAACAATAACAGTTGTAATTGGAGCATTTATTTTAGGAAAAATATCAAACAATACCACTGAAATTATTTCAGGAAAAGCAGAACAGCAAGTATTAGCATTGCTAGAAAACCAATCAGTAAGTAAACGAATACTAGCGGTAAATAATACAACTAAATTTTCAACAACAGATACTAAAATAATTGATGCTCTTATAAAAAAACTATTTAATGATAAAAATGTTAACGTGCGTTTAGCTGCAGCAGAAGCACTTACTAAATTTTCATCATTAGAAAGTGTACGAGATGCATTAATAAAATCGCTAGAAACAGAAAAACAACCCTCATTACAAATTGAATTAATTCAAATTTTAGCTAAAATTCAAGAAAAAAAGGCGCTAGAACCTATGAAAAAATTACTAGAAAACGAAGAAACACCTAATTATGTAAAACAAGAACTACGCTATAATATCGCTAGTTTATTATAAAATATTAGAAACATGAAAAAAATAAGCATTATACTATTATTCTTAAGCGGAACTCTTTTAGCACAACAAAAAGAATTCAAAAAATCACTAAACGGAGTTAAAAAAGTACAAATCACTACAGGGACTAGAGTTAAAGTAATTACTGGTACTTCAAATACTATTATTATAAAAAATAATACCAATAAAAGTAAAGATGACGATTGCGGCAATTGCGGAGATCATCATTATGATAACGATCATGAACACGACGAAAAACACAATAAAGAATACAGAAAAAAATTGAATGATAAGACAAAAGGGTTAACAGCCATTTATCCCGGAGGAAAAGATAACACCAATGGTTATGGTTTTTCTGTTTTAAAGGAAGGAAGTACGTTAATCGTCAAAGATTTAAAGTCGTTTTACCAACGAAGAGCAATAATTGTTGAGCTTCCTAAAGACGTTAATTTAGCACTTGATACAGGAACATTAGGGTCGGCAAAAATTCAAGGATTTACTTCAGAAGTAGAGGTGAATAGTAACGTGGGAAGTATAAATATGACTGATGTTACAGGCCCTATAACTGCGCATTCAAGTACAGGAAGTATCAATGTTCAATTTGTAAAAGTAAATCAATCTTCCCCAATTACCGTGTCTTCTGCAACAGGAGAAATAGACGTGACAATGCCAGCTGCTACAAAAGCAAATTTGGAACTAAATACGAATGGAACAGTATATAGTAATTTCGACATTCAACCTACAACTAAAAAGGGATTAAAGAATGTTAGTGGTCTTAAAAAAATTACAACAACATTAAATGATGGAGGTGTAAAAATTAAACTGAAATCTGCAATGGGTAATATATACTTACGTAAAAAATAAGCTAACTTCTCAATTAACATAACTTAAAAAAACTTTATATCATGAAAAGAATATTCTTCTTCATAGGAGTACTATTGACTTTTAGTACCCTATCTGCTCAGAAAAAAGTAATACAAAAACAAAGCGCTTTAGGTATTGATTATGTTGATATTCACGTGAAATTTGCAGAGAATATCGAAATCAAAAACTGGGATAAAAATGAAATAGTTGTAGAAGCTTTAGCTAATTTAAATGACAATAAGGGTAATGATTATTTCTCATTAAAAAAAGATAAAATTGGTAAGACATTTATAGTAAAATCAGATTATGGGAGTTTTTTCGAAGAACATAAAAAAGAGATTATGATAACTGGTAAAGAGGGTAATCTTAACAGTCATAAATACTATAATGAGCATAATAAAGTAAGGGTAAATTATACAATTTATGTGCCCCAAAATATGCGATTAAAAGTAAAAAGTATTTCAGGAAGTGTAAACGCGCATACGTATAAAGGAGATTTAACGCTAGATTTAATAAGTGGTGATATTACGGTGAAGAAACATTCTGAGAAAATGAACTTAAAAACGATTAGTGGCGATATAGATATGTATGTTACAGATGCAGAATTTAAAGCAGAAACATTGACGGGCTCAGTATATTCTGATTTAGATATCGATTTTGAGAAAAACAGTAAAAAGTATCAAATGGGTAGTAAAATTAATGGAACTGTTAAAAATGGATTAGCTTTTTTACGCTTAAAAACAATCAGCGGAAATATTTTTTTAAGAAAAAAATAGAATTTTATAAAAACAGAAAACCTGACGAATTCGTCAGGTTTTCTGTTTTTATAAGTTTATTTATTTTAAATAATTTTGTAGTACATCTGCTATTTTACGGTTATCAGATAATTGTGGAATTTTATTTTGTCCGCCAAATTTACCTATTGATTTCATATACTCATGAAAACCGCCTTTTTTCACTTTTTTAATAACTAAAGGACGTAAAATTTTACCTTCAATTAAATCTTTATAATAAATGTTTTGTGCTTGCATAGAGGCATCAATTTTGGACATCATTTCTTCTAGATTTTCAGGTTCATTTTCAAACTCAATGAACCATTCGTGATAAGGTAATCCTTTTTCAGGATTTACTTGTGGTGCAACAGTAAACTCACTTACGTTTATTGGAGTACCAACGATAGCATCGTTTAGTGCTTTTTCTACTTCTTTACCAATAACATGTTCTCCAAAAGCAGAAATAAAGTGTTTAATACGTCCTGTAACTTTAATTCTATAAGGAGCTAAAGAAGTAAACTCAACAGTATCTCCAATATTATACCCCCAAAGTCCAGCTGTAGTATTTAAAATAATAACGTAGTTCACACCAAGTTGTACGTCTTTTAAAGAAATTCGGGTAGGATTTTCATCAAAGAATTCGCCTGCAGGAATAAATTCGTAGAAGATACCAGAATTCAATTGTAATAACATTCCTTTTTCCTTTTGAGAATCTTGAAACGCTATAAATCCCTCAGAAGCTGGGTATAGCTCAATATAATCTATTTTTTTACCAATTAAAGCTTCAAACTTATTCTTGTACGGTTCAAAATTAACTCCACCGTAAATGAAAAAATTAAAATTTGGAAAGATTTCAGAAATTGATTTTCCTGTTTTTTCTATTAATTTTTCAAAGTACATTTGAACCCAAGATGGAATACCACTAATTACCGTCATATCTTCGGGTAGTGTTTCTTCAACAACTTTATCTACCTTGGTGTCCCAGTCTTCAATACAATTAGTTTCCCAACTAGGAAGTCTATTTTTTAGTAGATAACCAGGAACATAATGAGCAACAATACCGCTCAAGCGTCCTAATTTGATTCCATTTTTATCTTCAAGTATAGGACTTCCTTGTAAAAAAATCATTTTACCATTTACAAAAGAGGCGTCTTTAGTTTCGGCAATATAAAAAAGCAACGCATTTCTAGCCGACGTGATATGAGTAGGCATAGATTCTTTTGTTATCGGGATATATTTAGCGCCAGATGTGGTTCCAGAAGTCTTAGCAAAGTAAATAGGTTTTCCTTTCCATAATACGTTCTCTTCACCAGCAACCATTCTGTCTACATAAGGCCGTAATCCTTCATAATCATTAACATTCACTCGTTTTTTAAAATCTTCATAAGTATTAATAGAAACAAAATCATGATCTTTTCCAAAAGCAGTTTTAGATCCTTCTGTTATTAAATTTTTAAAAACTTTTTCTTGAGTTTTAAGAGGATTATTAGCCCATTTGTATACTTGTTTTTTAGCATATTTAGCAAAAGGAATTGCTAATAAAGATTTTAAAGACATGGTATTTTTAGATTAAAAAGCGATTATTGAAAATCTATATAATTATTCGGATTAATTGGATATCCGTTTTTCCATAATTCGAAATGTAAATGTGGACCGGTAGTTAACTCACCTGTGGAGCCAACACTAGCAATAACTTCTCCAGATTCAACAAAATCTCCTTGTTGTTTTAATAGCTCTCCGTTATGTTTATAAACGGATATGTAATCATTTGAATGCTGAATGGTAATAATATAACCAGTGTCTGCTGTCCAGTCTGATAATATAACTGTACCATCTGCAATTGCTTTTACAGGAGTTCCTGTTTTAGCAACAATATCAATAGCAAAATGCTTATTCGGCGCATTAAAAGATTGAGAAATAGTACCAGTTATAGGGGCAAAAAACACAATATTTGCTTTGTTTTTAGTACCTGCAGAAAGCACATATCTATCTTTGCTTTTAACTTCTTCTCTAAATGAAGAATCCAATTTACTTGCAGACAGTTTAGTGTAGTTAACAACAGTTTTACTAGCTTCATTTCTTATAGAGTCGATTGCATCTGGTTTAATATCTCCAGTTAACACAGGTCTTATGGCTTTAGTAAATTCTTGTAAAACAGCTATTTTAGTTTTTAAAGAGTCTGTCTGATAAGTTAAACGTGTTGCCTTTCTTTTTAACTCTGTAGAAGAATACCCTGGAATGTATTCTTTTAATGAAGTAAAAGCTATTAAGAAAACAGTAAGCGTGATAATAAGAATAGAGAAAAGACTACCAAAAACAAATACATTTAAGCGTGAAAGCTTTAATGAAAAACGTTCCTGAAAAGTATTTTCATTTAGTACAACTAAACGATACTTATCAGTTAATTTTTGTTTTAGCTTTTGAGTTTTCTTTTTATTTTTTGCCACGTATATTAAGTTTAATGTTCAAATATACAACGAAAAAATAGGACGTCTATTTTTTGTAAAAATTCATCTGATCAATATAGTTCCATACATCTTCTGAAAGTAATGGTTTTACATTTTTATCTTCTTTAATTGCATTCCGAATCATTGTTGAAGAAATCTCAACTATCGGAGCTTTCACTTTATGTATTTTCGGATGATTGTCAAACTGTGTTTCGACTTTTCCTTTAGATATTCTCGGGTACACATAAATTGGATGTAAATCCAAAATTGTTTCATAGTTTTTCCATTTGTGAAGACTCTTTAAATTGTCTTCTCCCATAATTAAACTGAAGTTATGATTAGGGTGTTTTTCACTTATATGTGTGAGTGTGTTTATCGTGTAATTGGGTTGCGGTAATTTAAATTCAATATCTGAAGGATTAATTTTCTCATAGGCTTCTGTTGCTTTATAAACCATTTCGAAACGATGATGATTATCGAGTAGAGAACTTTTTTTCTTAAACGGATTGTGTGGTGTTACTACCATCCAAATTTCATCCAAATCAGAATTTTCTACCATATGATTAGCAATAATTAAATGCCCGATATGAATAGGATTAAAAGTTCCGAAGTATAGACCAATATTTTTATGCATTTGTTTCAAGTAAAAATTAGTGAAGATAATAGGTATTTAGAAAATAAAGGAAACGCTTTAAGGTTAAATAACTGTTAAACGCTTTAAAGGTGTATCTATTATTTAAGAATATTTAGAAATGAAAAAAGCTTGTTTTAAACAGAATTATAAGAAAGATTTTACAGTGTAAAAAAGCAGATATTGTTAACAATTAAAGGGGTGGTACAGTTATCTCTGGTAATACAATACAGAAGAATAGATTTCGAGAAAGTATAAGAGTTAAAATGTATTCGATAAAGTACTTAATACACCGAATACATTTTAATATACTTAACATATTATATTATGATGTTAACCCAATAAAGTCTGAAACTAAATTTTCTGCATCTTTTAAAGCAACTTCTAAATCGTAATTTTTTATAATTTTGTCAAATTGAGGAGCAGTTGCAAGTTCTACAGGAGCTTTTGCAATTCGAGCAGCTATTTTTTTATCTGTTTCTTCACCTCTATTTTTTAATCGCCTTAATAGCTCGTTAATATCTGGAGGTTTTACAAAAACTGCTAATGTTTCTTCAGGAAACTTTCTTTTAATTCGTAATCCGCCAGTTACATCAATATCAAAAATAACGTGTTTTCCTTTAGCCCAAATACGCTCAACTTCTGTTTTTAACGTACCGTAAAAGTTTTCGCTATATACTTCTTCCCATTCTAGAAATTCGTCATTTTTCACCTTTTGAAAGAATTCATCCCTGGATAAAAAGTAATAATCTACACCATCTTTCTCTTTTCCACGTGGTGCTCTAGAAGTGGCAGAAATAGAAAATTCTAAATCAAACTGCTCTTGTTTTAATAAATGACGAACTATAGTGGTTTTACCAGATCCTGAAGGAGCAGAAAATACAAATAGCTTTCCTTTAAATTCTTTAGCCATTATAAAACGTTTAATATTTGTTCTTTAATCTTTTCTAGTTCATCTTTCATTTGAATCACAACTTTTTGCATAGGCGCATAATTTGCTTTAGATCCAGTGGTATTAACTTCTCGTCCAATTTCTTGAACAATAAAACCAAGTTTCTTACCGTTAGATTGGGAACTGTCTAATTCTTGTAAGAAGTAATCCAAATGATTAGCTAAACGTACTTTTTCTTCATTGATGTCTAACTTTTCTAGATAGTAGATTAATTCTTGTTCAAAACGATTCTCATCAGTTTCAACTTTTAAATCATCAATGGCTTTTTGTAAACGAGCTTTTACATTCGTAATACGATCGCTATCCATAGAATTTACTTCGTCTAAACAACGTTTAATATTGGTTATACGTTGTTTAAAATCAACTTCCAAGGAAGCTGCTTCATCAGTTCTATATTGAATAATCTCTTTCAAGGCCACTTCTATATGTTGAGTTATTGTAGCCCATTCATTTTCATCTAATTCTTCACGTTCCGTTTTCAGAGCATCAGGCATACGAACAGCCATTTTTAATAGCTCAACATTATTAGAATTGCCTGTTTGTACGACATTGCGAAGCTGATTCATATATTCATTAACAACTCCTTTATTGATAGTTGTAGAAGTTTCATCAGCAGTCATTTCAACATAAATAGAAAAATCTACTTTACCTCTTACTAAAGCAGTAGCTAATTTTTTTCTAACTTCTAACTCTTTTTCTTTATAGTAAGAAGGAATACGTGCATTTAAATCTAAATTTTTGCTATTTAAAGATTTAATTTCTATTGTAACCTTTTTAGTTGGAAGCTGTAGTACAGACTTCCCATATCCTGTCATAGATTGAATCATACAAATGATTTTAATAGTTGGTAAAGATACATTATTTGCTTGTACTAGATTTTGGTTGTTTAGAAACCAAATAGATCCCTAAAAATATGAGTAATGTAGCTCCTATTTTAACTGTGTTAAGATGATCGCTACCAACAAGTAATGCGTATATACTGGCAACAACAGGTTGCATGTAAATGAAGACACTCACTGTTGTTGGTTTTAATTTTGAGAGGGCAAATAAATTGAATAAATAGGTAATACAAGAAGCAAAAAAGACAACAAACCCAATTCTCATATATCCAGAAACTGGTATGATTTCCCATTGTACTTCAGAGAGTTCTGTAATCCCGAAAGGAAGCACAAAAATAAATCCAAATAGGTATAGCCATTTTACAAAAGTTACAATGGAATATTTTGAAATTACCTTTTTTACAAGTACTAAATACATACCATAAGAAGCCGCATTTATAAAGACTAAGAAATTACCAAGCATCATGTTTTTAGCATCCGCGCCTACAACACTTCCATATAGGATAAGAATTACAGCACCTAACAAACCTATAATAACTCCAGCTATTTTCAGCAGTGATAATCTTTCTTTGAGTAGAATACTTGAAAATATTAAAACAAGTATTGGCGAGGTGACCATCATTACAGATGCGCTTATGGGCGTTGTGTAATTTAAGCCTTTAAAAAAGGTAAGCATATTTAGTGCAATACCAAAGAAAGCGCTTAAAGCGATGTGTTTATAGTCTTGTTTTTCAATAGGTTCTGGTTTTAGGAATAAACTAATGATCCAAAAGATAAGTGTCGCTATAAAAACACGTAATAAAATAAAGCCAAAGGGTTGTATGTAATGAGGCATTACTTCTTTAGCTACCGTAAATGTTACACCATAAATAATGGTAACTATAGAAACAGCAATTAAAGCTATAGTTCTAATATTCATAACTTAAATATCTTAATATATAAGGTTGGCAAAGGTCGTGTAATTTTTTGTCTTCGGAATAAATGGACGTGTATTTTTACGTAAATTAAAGAAGGTTTTTTCAAATATGCCTTAACTGCTAACGAAAATGAATCGCTACATTTTTAAATACGATACTACTGCTACTTTTGAAGTGCATTTATTATTAATTATCATAAAAATGAAAAAAATTATTTACACCTTGATTTTAGTGGTCTGCTTTTCTTGTGGTAAGAAACAAAATTTCGCTAAAGACGCATCTTCTATTCAATTGTTCAAAAAAGAACTGACAGATAAATTTGGGGAAGACGCATACTATACAAGCATATCATTAACGCATACGCTTTCTGGAGATATACTTGGGGTTACACAAACAGAAAATCCGTCGTCGTTAAAAATGGGAGAATGGTCTTATCTTATGGGTAAATGGACTCAGAATTCTGACATTACTTTAGAGCTAAGTCAAGGTTCAAAAGCGAAAGACTTTATGTTTAAGCTTGACGGAAGTATTGTAAAATTTGATTTATTGGGGAAATTGGTAGAACAATCGAAAGAAAAAGTAATAAAAGAGAAAAAAGTAAAAGAAGTAGTCGTTAAATCAATTTTTATAAATGCTCCCGATCATGGGGATTTCAATAAAATGGAATATTATATAACCGTTGCGCCAAAAGAAGGAGGAACAAGTTTTGACTTTTGGTATACAATAAACGGAACGTTAAGAAAATTTAATTCATAACCTTACACATTATAATAAATTCATCAATTATGAAATCTAGAATAATTTTTTTCATTTTTATAATAATTATTGCCTCTTGTGCCAAGTCTAAACCAACTAAGAAAGATGTAGAGTTTGCTATAGAGAAAGACAATTTAAGTAGTTTCAAAGAATTAAAAGAAAATATAAATATTGATTCTCTACAGTTTGAACTTGGAGGAACAGCCTTACATTATGCTATTCATAACCATTCAAGAAAAATTGCAGCATATTTAATCGATAAAAACTTTAAATTGAATGCGAAAGATTCTTTTGCATTCACCCCTGCATTAACCGCGATACACATTTCAGAGCAAGAATTAGCGAATTTATTAGTTGAAAAACCAATAGATTTAAACGCGCTAGAAGATTATAATGGATATACGATATTACATTACGCGGTTTATAATAACGATATAGATTTGGTTAAAAAGTTACTAAAAAAAGGAGCAGATCCAAATATTAAAAGTGGGTCAATAATGAAAGACACACCTTTACATTTAGCGATAGATAAAGAGTTTTCAGAAGTGGCAGCTATACTTAAAGATAAAGTATCTGATACTATCAAAAATATAAATGAACACACGGTAATAGATTTAGCTTTAAGATCGAAAAATATAACTATTAAAAAGATGTTTTACGATAAAATGAAAATCGAAGACAAAAAAGCATTGTTTGTTAACACCGTTAGAACATCTGAAGATCTTACGTTTCTTAACAAGCTCCTAGATGAAAATTGGGTTACAAAAAAACTAATCAATGAAAGCTTCATCTTTTCTAAAGACACTATTGTGGCAGAAGCATTACTGAAAAAAGGAGCTAGTATCAACTATAAGCATCCCGATTACGATTATGGAGCGATTCATTATGCCGCTATGAGAGGTAATGTAGAAATGTTAGAGTTTCTGTTGGCTAAAGGAGCAAAAATAAATCAACTTTCAAAAAAAGGAACACTTACTCCTTTAATGCATGCGGCTAGATTATATCAAAGTTTTAATAGACTAAACAAAAATAAGCTAGGATTACAGATCAATATGAAATCTATTTTCTATGATCAGTGGGGTATGAGTAAAGAGAAAACAAAAGAAAATAGTTTAGCAGCAGTTACTTTTTTAATTAATAACAAGGCTAAAACTACGTTTAAAAATAGAGATAATGAGAATGTGTTGTATTATGCTGAATCTACTCATAATACTGATGTAGCAACCTATTTAAAGGAGCTAGGTGTTCAAGTAACTAAAAAATACACAGAAAGTAAATCATCACGTTTCAGTAGAATATTAAACAATTAACTCATTTACTAATAGTTTAAAAAATAATAGTATGGAAATTAATACAACAGAAACTACAGAAGAAGTACAGTTTGAAATTATAGAAAAAGTACCAAAAGAAAAATTACAGGTTCCGTTACAGTTATATGCTGATTCGGCAGCTATGGAATCTTACGTTAAACTTCCTTTTTTAGGGTTTGGTATCTTATTTTTAATTCATAACGTATTCTTAGCAGGTAGAAGTTTTGATTATCGAACGTACGAGAATATAAAGACTATTGAATTCTCTGTAGTTGGGGTTCTAATGTTGGTAATAATTGTAATGGCAGTAATAGCGATGAATAAAAATGCAAAGGTAAAAAGTGAACTGAAAGAAATAGGAAAACGATATGCTATAAAAACGGAAATAGTACAAGAAGAATTTAGCGCACTAGCAATACACTTTTACGGAGGTAGAGGAGTGGTATTAAAAAAGTAAGATTGAAACTTTTTGATACTTTATTTTGATAAAGTATCATTACTTGTACTAAAAGATAAAAATTTAAATATTAGGGTTGAGTTTCTTTTCTCGAAAAAAGAAATAGATATTCCTACAAAATTTAATGGAAACTTTAGAAACAAGTATTTGTAAGATAGTTAATGAAATTTTGATTTTATAAAACACATAATAATTTAATATTCCTTAAATCGATATTACAACGTAACCCTAAGATCACAAACAAGTACTTATTACAATGAAGCATATTTTAAATACCTTACTCTATTCAGTTTTTCTCGTATTCTTTATTAGTTGTAAAACAACAACTAAGAATGAAACTTCTAAAGAGCAAAATACGCTTATAGATAATAAATCAACTCAAGAAAAACCTTTAGAACTGAATGAGGAGGAAATTCTTGAAGTTCACGAAAAGTCTAATGAGAAATATCAAGGATTTAAAAATTACCACTACGAAAATGAACATTTACCTGTTTATAGTGACTTAGATATAAAGAGTAAGGTAATCGCAAGTATCAAACCTTATGAGACAATTGATCAAATTATTCATACAGGAGAATATGTATATTCTGAGACAGATGACGTGAAAGAATGGATTAAAATAACTACCACACAGGGAGAAAAAAATATTGAAGGTTATGTTGTTTCAAATCGATTTAATTTTGAAACCAAGTACGAAGAAAATAGTACAACTAAATTTATAGATACTTTTTTTGTTCATAATGAAAAAGAATTTATAAATGCTTTAGGGTCGAATAGAGTAATTATAGTAAAAGCTAAAACGTTAGATATTAGTGCTCATTTGGAAAAAACTAAGAAGATAGATTTTATACCTTATAATAAGTATGAGCAAGATTTAAAGCATAAAGAAAAAACTACATTAGGCGAGTTTTATTATGTTAAAGAACCAGAATATAACTTAGGTTTTTTCATATTACACGGCTATAATAACTTACTTATAGAAGGTTATCAAAGCCCAGTTACCCTTAAAAGACTAGATCAAGAACAACAATTCCCCATTTCAAATTGTAAAAACATATACATCAATAATGTGTGTTTTGAAGGGAAAAATTCAAAGCTCGAAATTACCTACGAAGAAGGTGAAGATCCTTATATTTTGAACATAGAGAATTCAGAAAATATAAATTTCAATAATTTAAAGATAAATGCTTTTAATAATGGGAGTTTCAAAATAAAAAATTCAGAAAATGTAAATATAGATAATAGTAAAATCAATCGTTTTTCAGGAGGTATTTTCGTTGCTAACAGTGAAAATGTAAAGGTGGATCATAGCTTTTTCATCGGAGGAATCGACAATTATAATTTAATCGATTTTAGTGAAGATGATAATGATATAAATAAGCTAAGCATAGAAAATAGTTTAGTTTACAAAAGCAAATTATTCTCATTATACAGTACCGGAAATAATAAAGATTTAAACAATACTTTATCGCTTGTAAATTTAGATATCAATACCAATTCATTTGAAGAAGGTGTTCTTGTAAACAAAAATTCAACATATGTATATGTTGATTACATGACCTTAAAAAATAATGAATTGAAAAAGCCATTTATAACAACAAGTGGAAATATTAATATGTATTTCTACAATTCTAATATAACCCAAAATATTTCGAAAGACTCTTCTTACGTATTTAATTATGACTGGGATAAATCTGGTAATATTACATTTAGAAATACAAAAATGTATGCGAATAATGGATTCCTTGCATTGAGTAAACACGGAACAGTTTCTGATTGGGTAAATTTAGATAAAAAGAGTAGGGTTTCGAATATTTATCTTTCCGACACTACTCTAACTAAGCACAACAGAGCAGTATTTAATAATGAAGATTATATTGAAAGAAATATTTCATACGACAAAGAACGTAATGTACTGTATAAATCGGGAATCTTGAAAGACGGAAAATATAACTTCAGTAATAGAGATTTAAAACCATACAGTGCTTGTGGAGATTGCCATTACTTCGAAGACATGCACAAGAATTTTTTAAGAGATGCTTATGGAGAGGTAAGAAATGGAAAAGTTGACGGAGAATGGAATGTTGTCAATTATAAAAATGATTCCATACAAGTAATTCAAAAGTTAACCTATAAAGCAGGAATTTTAGAAGGATTGGCGCAAAAGTATATTGTAAAAGATAAAAAAGTATTAGTAGAAGAAGGAACGATTGTTAATGAAAAAAAAGAAGGAGAATGGAAAACATACTATCCTAACGGAATTCTTCAAAAGAAGGAGCATTTTGAAAAGGGCAGACAAACAGGAAGCTTGAGTGTATATTACTTAGATGGTACTTTAATGGAGCATAGAGAGCATTATTATAACAGGAATGGTAAAACATCTTTTTATTATCCAAATGGTCAATTGGAAAGTGAAATCACCTATAAAAAAGGAGAACCTACCTTAGAGAATAGTAAGTTTTATAATAAAAAAGGACAGCCAAGAGAAGGGACATTAACTTATGTAGTAAAAGAGAGGAAAGGATTACCGTATAAGGTTGATGTTGATTTAAAAGATAAACAATATAAAGATTACAATATTGTTAAGGGAAGAATCTATTTGTGGAGACACTTACCAGATTATAAACAGTTGAAAGATGGTAAACCTTTTGGAATACAACGGTATGATGCAGGAAGAGTAAAACGTTATGACTATAGAAGTATGTATGGAGATATCTCATTTCAAGTCGTAGCAGAGTTTTTGAATGAAAAAAAATTAACGTCTGATAAATATATATTTTACGACAATTTCGACCTTTATCAAACCTGGTTTTACGACCAAGAGAAAAAGAAGAATATCTTAACAGAGTATAATGGCGTTTATGGACTACCTCAATTAAAAGAGGAATACACTCAAATAGGAGATTCTTTAGTTAGACATGGGGTTTCTAGGAAATTGGATAAATATGGAGTTATGAGTAGGATAGGATATTATGATCAAGGGAAAAAAGCAGGAAATTGGATATATTATAATAATGATTACAAGGCGTACAAAAAAGAAGTATATGAAGAAAACAGGTTAATAGAAACAAAAAGAATGAATTGATAGATTCATTTGTTGAGGGTAAGTTTATGTATTAAAAATGCTGATGGAAACATCAGCATTTTTTTAGTTTAATAGTATTTAAGATCTCTGTAATATACTTTTTTAAGAAGCTTGCCTCTAAACTCCTTTTTTACGATCCAGTTGCTGTATTTGTCAAAAATATAAGTATAAAAAGTAGTGTTATAAATATCATTTTTTCGTTCTTCACTAGTATAAAAATCTTGATGCATTAATAAGTTACCTTTATAATCATAAACATATTCATCTTTGTCTGTTAACCCATTTTTATCATAACGCTTTACCATTTTATTGTTTCCCTTAATTGTACGCTTTAAACCATAATATAAATCGATTGAACCTTCTTTATATTCTAAGTACTCTGTCATGTTTCCAATACTATCGTATCGTCTAATGAACTTATCTTTCAGTTTTCCTTCGTTATTGTATTCTAAACGAATTACCTGACGATTATTATTAGATAAATTTTGATACTTAAATTCTTCAATAGGAATTGTTTTTTTGGTGAAAAGATTTTCTTCAGTTCTTTTTAAAATTCTCTTTTTCGAGTCGTATAAATAATGAAAATTTAGTTTGTGCTGTTCGTTATAATTGTAAAATTTAGAGAGTGTTTTATTATTATTTTCATCAAAACTCATTTTCCAGCGTTTGCTTCTCATTTTATCATAATAATAATCTTCTTCTTCTATAGTATTTCCTTTTTCATCATAGGTATACATCCACTTATAATAAGGTTTGTCGCCGTAAAACTTATTTCGTTCAATAAGTAGTCCTTCTTTATTATACACATAAGTTTCCCTCGTGGATATTTCACCTTTAAGCATATTGGTATGCTCCAATAAATGATTGTTAGCATCATATTTACGTGTATAATCTAAGTATATTTTATTATCCCAATGATATGAATAGCGTTCTAGTAGATTTCCGTTCTTATCTAGAATAATTTTTTCCTCATAATCAGTTTTGCCTTCATATAAGCTATCTTTTGACTTTTTATAATGGTAAATTATATTGTATTTCGTAATTGATTTTACAGGGCCATATAATTTTAGTTTTGCACGTTTATTGTTTCCTTCAATACGTTTCTTTATAAAACCCTCAAAAACATATCCTTTTACATTTTCTTTAGTTTTTACTTGTATCCAATACCCAGGAATAGTAAACTTATTATCTTGAATAGTATCAGCACGTTTACGAATTTCTTTTTTAACTACAATCGTATCTTTATAGTTAAACTTCCCTGTTTTCTCACTTTTACTTGTTGGCTTTTTTCTTATGATTAATCCACTTTCAGCATTAACAACATAACGAACTTGCGCAAAGAAGTGTGAGCTAAGAAAGAGCATTAAAATAAAGAAGATTGTTTTCATCATAAAATATTATTTTTTCAAATCGTTATATAGTGCTATTATTTTGTGATCTGTATTCATTGTAAGCGTCCATTTTATTCGATGCGCTTTTTTGTTTTTTAATGCTTTAGTAATAAACTCAAAAGAATTATCATCATTCGTATAAAATTGAACCAATTCAAAATCAGAATAATTAGAGATAAAATCTTTAGTATTGGTATATATTAAATGAAAAAGTAAAGAATTAATATCGTGAATGTTTTTATTCTTTGAATTATTGAGAGTTACACCAGAATTTGAAAAAAAACTTGTTAATTCTAGTATAGAAAAATAAAAATACTGACGCTCGATATCGTTAAGTGTTTTTACAAAGCTTTTACAAAAGTATTCAAAGAATATATCGTTGATTGTAATTTTTGTTTTATTACCCTTTTTTTGAGTTATAACCTTAGGAAGCTCAAAGGAATTACTATCGAATTTACAGTTGCTAAATACAGGAATATAGGGTGTTAGATCTATATTCTTATGTAAGCCATTTTCTGGATAATAATGTGCATAATCTTCTTCTTGTATGTAGAAAATATAATCATCGATATTTTCGTTATGGTTATAAATTCTTTCACTTTGGTTTTCATAGATAGTACAATTATAAAACTTAAGCTCACTAAACTTGGTTTGAATTAAAGTTTCTTCAGTAAAGAAAGTATTATTTTGGTACAACTCACTATTCAGGAAATTGATGTTTTTTGAATTAATTGACGAAATAGCATGAAAAGCGTTATTAAATAGAGCTACATTTTTGAAAATTATATCTTCAGAACCAATCAAATAAGCACCAATAGTACCACTACCGTTAAGAGACGTATTCGTTATTGAAATATTGTTCGAGTACAATAATGAAAGCACCATACCCATGCAGGTATCATCTTTATGAAATATAGCTAGATTATCAATAGAAATATTAGAGCATTCTCTTAATGTTAAAATATCATCAGTGTCTGAATATGAAATAATATTCACTTTATTTTTACCTATTATTTTCAGGTTATTATAGCCATATAACACAATACCATCATTCTCTAAATAATAATGGCTACCAACTTTTTTTCTGGTAAGCGAAGTCAAACTATTATCGGAACTTAATTGAAGTTCTTTTTCCAAGTGTTCCAACGTAAAGTTTAGCGTATCAGCTTCAATGATAATCTCAGTATTATTATCTAAAGCTTGAAAAAAAGATTTTAAAGTAGAAACTTTTTTAGTTTTTAAATAATGATCTTGAGTGTAACTATTTATGGTTAAGAAAAGTGTTAATAATAAGTAAAAATAGTTTTTTGATGTATTCATTTAATTGTAAAACTCAATAGTTTTTTTCCCATTAATATATGCTTTATAAGTCCAAAATAAGCATAATGAAATGAAAATCATTCCTAGGATTAATGTATAAGTAGTACCTAAACTTTCAGCAACTACTTTCATAAGTTGTTTTAAGCCTCTTCTTCTGCCGCCACTAATTGTAACTGTATTTCCTTTTTCTATGTCTCTAGCCATGAAATAGATAATTCCAACGATAATAGTAGAAAGTACGGTATAAGCCCCCTTTTTAGCCCAAGAAGCAAAGCTACCTTGAAGTTCTTTCTTCATTGTAAAGTTAGTTTCTTGGATAAGGTATTCTTTAAATTGACTAAACTCTTCTTGTGTGGTAAATTCAAAAAATGTCTTTTGAGTTTTACCGCTTTGAGTAAAAAATAATTGAATGGCAAGTTCACTTTCAGTAGGAACGAATTTGAAAATTTGAGTAGTACTTATTTTGTAATGCGTATCTAAAACTGATTTTTTTGAATTGCTTATTTTTTCTAATAAAACTTCCTTAGTTCCATAATCTTCATCAGTAGCAAAAATGATACTGTCTTTAACTAATATATTCTTTATTAGCAAAGCATTTTTATTAACAATAAATTGTTCCATAGTAGATAGAGGTTTTAGTTGTAGTTCTTTTCTGAAATTTGCCTTCCTTTAGTATATTCTACCTCTTTTACAAGTTCTTTAGCAGCATCAAAATGTTTCCAAATACCATGTTGCTTTCCGTTGAGATATTTTCCTTGTGTTTTTAATGATTTAGATTTTGTATCGTAAAACTTAGCCAATCCATTTAATTTATCATTTTTATATGTCATTTCCGACTGTAATCTTCCTTTTTTGCCTTCATAGATTTTCCAAATACCATCTTTGTACGTATCCACATAATTGCCTTCTTTTATTTTTATAGCGTCTTCGTTATAAAGTTCGTAAAGCCCATTAACACTTCCGTATTTATAGCTAGTCTTACTTTTTAAAGTGCCATTTTCGAAATATTGTTCTTTATATACAATATGATCATTATCATAATTTATTTTGTATTCCAATATTCCTTCTGGAGTAAAATAATTAGTAATTCCGTTTTTTCTTCTATCCTTAACGCTTAATTCAATGGCTAGTTTCCCATTTAAATGGTACGATTTCTTAACATAGTTTGTGTGCGATGTATGGTTTTGTTCCCACTTCAATTTTCCATTGAGTAATCGTTCTTCCCATGTTCCAGTAGCTTTATCGTTCTTGTAAAATTCAGTTACGATAGAAGTTGTATTTAATGCAGGGTTTTTTAATCTCTTTGTCCATTTACCTTCCTTTTTATCGTTCTTATAATTTTCAGTTCTAATAATATTACCATCCTTATTATACGTTAGCCAAGTACCTTGCTTTAGTCCGTTTTTGTAGTTGGTTTGTTCTTGAATATTTCCATTTTGGAAGTATGAAATTTGTTTCCCTTCTATTTTTCCGTTCTTATAATTAGCTTCAGAAATCTTAGCACCTGTAAAATCAAAACTAGTGTAATTTCCTTCTATTTTTCCATTCTTAAAACTAACATCAGCATAAGCACCACTACTTTCCGATAATTTATAAGTACCATTAAGCGCTTTTTTATCTTCTTTAGAAGTAAATATAGTTTCTTTACCAAATCGCTTTGTTTGAACATCACTCCAAGACATATATACCTGACTAAATGAGTTTTTAGAAATAAAAAACAATAGTAAAATTATTGTTATTCTGTTGTAATACATTGTATTAAGTTTTAAGATTAAGTTCGAATACAAATGTATTTTTCTTTTAGAATATTTTGAAGCTGGAATTTATATTCGCATTTGTTAGATGGATATTTGATTCGTAGGATAAAGAAGATGTGGAATTAATTATGCTTTATGGCAAACCGTTGCCTGAATTTTATAAAGTAGAAATAGAGTATTATATAAAATAAAAGACCAATAAGTAAAAATGGAGATAATTCAATATTCGTTGTAATAGCGCTATATATAATGGTGACGAGGTGTAAACCAAAGAACGAAAAAAGTGACCACCAATAATTTTGAAGCACCATTTTTTTTAAATTTAAAAAAATAGGTAAAGATAAGAGAATAAGTAAAATATGCTGTGCAATTACAAGTACATAGGCAATTCCAGACATGTCGCACCGCATTCGGTTATGATCTACAGGTTGGTTTTCTATAAAAATATACAATACCACTATATTCAGAGCAAGAGAAATAAATGTAGTTTTAAGTAGTATGGAGATAATATATTTTTTCATGTGATCATGTTTATTATAAGTATATTTTTGAAATAAAAATTCTTGTCCGATTTACTTAAAATTTT
>JAHDDQ010000024.1:34812-43069 GCA_020629275.1 Tenacibaculum sp.
ATGAGGATATCAAACAAGATATCCTCATATAAATTATGAATAAAGATATTTATTTCATTTGAGCTAATAACTCCTCAACTGTTTTAGCCATTACTACACCAGGTAGTTTAACTGGAGAACCTATTTGTGCTAAGAAAGTACCCT
Organism: Tenacibaculum sp.; assembly: GCA_020629275.1. GTDB lineage: Bacteria > Bacteroidota > Bacteroidia > Flavobacteriales > Flavobacteriaceae > Polaribacter. Next base: position 34,957 of record JAHDDQ010000024.1, read on the forward strand.
TAACTTCTCCTTTTTTATAAGTTGTAAAACCAACTCTATACAATCCTCTTGTAAGTGCTTTTGTTGGATTACCAACTTTACTTTTGTAACGTAATAAAGAGTTGTATTTTCTTCCACTTGGTTGCTTAGGCATTTCGCTACTATCATCATTTCTAGCTAAAACTGTCCAAGAAGCATTCGCAGCATCTTTAACTTTATCTTTAGTCAAAATATCTGAACGTTCTAACGTAATGTAAGTGTCAAAATAGTCTTTTCCTTTTGCATTAGCATCATATGTTTTTCCTTTAATAGCATTTTTTACTTTTGGTTTATTTGCTGGAGACACCATACGTAATCCTAATTCAGGAGCAACAGCAGGAACCCATACATAAATGTAGTAAAACTTTTTACCGTTTTTTACTTCGTCTTCAGTATTTGGAGCTGCATGACCAAGGTAACTTACAACGTCTGTATAAGGAACTTTCTTTTTTATAAAACCTATTTTCTTTTCGATAGAACTTCCAAAAGATTTTAGTTTTTGGGCATTCACTTTTCCTAGCGATAATAATGCCACCATTACTGGCATAAAAATTTTTAATGTTTTCATTTTAATTGGTTTAATTTTTAGCTAAAGTATTTCTAAAGCCTATTAGTCTAACCAACAAAAGAAGAAACGATTGTTTTGAGTTTATATTTGAAGTGGTATTAGAGGTATTTGCGTTTTCTGAAAATTCTTTTTAATTATTGTAAGATGCGAGAAACAAACTCCTCTCTTTTTCTTGTAGAAACTGGAATTCGTTCACCAGATTTTAGAAATACATATCCTGTTTTATCATACTTATCTACAAATTGTAGATTAACAACATAGGATTGATGTGTTCTAATAAATAAATCTTCAGGAAGTTGATCTTCAAATTCTTTTATAGATTTTGAAGCTAAATAAGATTTTTTATTGTCGGTATAAAACGTGGTATATCCTTTATCTGATTTACAATACATAAGTGCATCAAAACGAATTATTTGATAGCCTTCTTGCAGTCGTAATACAATATGTTCTTTTTTATTTTCTACGAATTGTTGTTTAACTATTTCCAAATGACCTTGCCTGTCATCTTTTATATCTGAGACTTTATTGATAGCGTTTTCTAGCTCTTCAATATCCACAGGTTTTAAAATATAGTCAATAGCTCCATTTTTTATGGCTCTCAAGGCGTATTCATCGTAAGCAGTTATAAAAATTACTTGAAAAGAAAGTTCTTCAACTTGCGCTAAAAAATCGAAAGCTAAACCATCTTTTAAGTTAATGTCTAAGAAAATTAAATCTGGCTTACAAGCCTTAGTAACAGTAACTGCATCTTGTACTGTTTCACATTCACCTATGATATCTATATTTTTATCTAGAGATTGTATCATAGATAATAATCCTTTTCTAATGTATAATTCGTCCTCTACAATTAAAGCTTTAATCATGAATCTTCTTTTTGATGTGGTAATTTAATTATAATTTTTGTAGTTTCTTCACTATTGCTTTCTAAAACCAATCTAGAAGGACTGTTTAATTTTCTTGAAAACAGATTTAATATTTCCTTAGTTTTTTCTTTGAGTTCACTAAAAATAATTAAATAATCCTTTTTGTTAGTTGCGGTATCGGTAATTAAACATTGTAAAACTTCATCTAAATAACTAAAGTGAATAGTAATTATTGCTTCTTGTGTGTTTTTAAGATGGTAATTTTTGATTATGGCATCTATGTATGGTTGTATTAGCATAGGAGGAATTTGGATTTCACTATCTATCAATTCGTCATCTATATTTATACTAAACTTAAAGTTGGTTTCGTAAGCTATTTGTTGCACTTGAAGAAAGTAAGTTAAACTATTAATTTCATCTTTTATTACAACTAGTGGTTTTCTAGAATTTTCTAAAATAGTACGTAACATTTTAGAAAATTTTGAAATGTATAAAGTGCTTTTAGGGTGTTTAGTAGTAATCATTTTCTGAATAGTATTCAGAGAATTATCAATGTATTCAGGACTAAGTTTTGCCCAACTTAGTCGTTGATGTAGCAACATGTTTTTATACAATGATTGTATGTTTCTATTTTTAAGTAAGAAAACAAGCACAATAAAAACTAAAATTAGTATTAATAAAATAAGCATACCAATTAAAATTTTCTCTTTAGTTATTTTAAGTTCATTATCAACATAACTAACACGCTTTATAAGTAACTTTTCTTTTTTATTAGCTGCCTCAACAGAGAGTATTTTTTCTTTAATTCTAGTATCGAGTAATGCTTCATTAAGGATCATTAAACTATCTAAATAACGTTGAGCATTTTTAGAATTACCAGAAAGATAATTTATTTTAAAATAATTATTAAAAATCTCTTTTTTACTACTGAGTCTACTGCTTTCTCTTACAGAACTGTATGCAGAGTCTAAATATGTTTTTGCTAAATAAAGATTTCCTTTGGTTAGGTATACAGCGGCTATGTTATTGTAATTTACATTGAGATCAGGATTATCGAAATTAGCTCGTTTTTTGTGAGATTGTAAACTTTTTTTGAGGAAGAATAAAGCTTCGTCATATTTCTTTAACCTTAGAAGAATAATAGCAATGTTGTTGGTGTAAAGAGAAAGTTTCGTATACTTTTCTAAAGTAATACTTTTATAGGCTTTGTATGCTTTTTCTGGCTGGCTGTCGTAATTGTATAACATTCCGCACTTAAAACACAATCTCATGAATTCTACAGAGTCTTTTTTTCTAAAAAAAGGAGTGATGGAATCACAAAACTTAACTCCTTCCTTAATTTTATACAAGTCGGTAATGTGTTCCGCTTTAAGGTTAAATGCTTTAAGTAGATTTAAAGTATCATTTTGCTGATTCGCTTTTTTAACCATTTCGCTAGATAGGATGTAACCATTACCAAACTGTTTAGTTCTACCGTAAGATCTAGATAATAAATAGTACTCTCTAAAAGAGAGCTCGTCAGTAGCCTGTTTCTCTGTCAGAATTTTAATGACTTTATTGTAATCTCTTTCAGAAAAATAAGTTTCTACCTCAGACTGTTGAGCATGCAAAGGAATGCTTAGTAAAACACTAATAATAAAACTAAGACAGATAGTAGAGTACGATTGTTTACAAAACCTCATCATAGTTTATTTTTTATAGTGTATGGAAGTTGTAATAAAACTTCAGTTCCTTGTTGACCAGTTGATTGTAAATTTTGTATGCTAACATCATAATTACGATGCATTTTTTTAGATAAAATAGCAAAGCGATCTTTAACAATATTCGTTGCTAAAGACGATTTATGCTTTACAACGTTGGGAGTAGCAGAATAACCAACACCATTATCTTTAATGCTACATTTAAGTTCTTTTCCATTCAACGAAAAAGAAATGGTTATTTCAGGGTTTTCTATAGTGTTTTTAAACCCATGTATAATAGCATTCTCAATGAAAGGTTGTAATATCATCGTTGGAATTAAAAGTTTATTAAGTAATGTTTCTTCAATATTGATTTGAAGTTTTATGTTTTTTCTGGTTCCTAAGTTCTGTAATTCAACGTAATCTTTCAAGCCTGAAACCTCTTCATGAATTGGAATAAAATCTTGCGAGCTATCTTTGATTAGAAACTTAAGGATATTGGAAAATTTAGTAACATAAACAGCACCTTTTTGATGTTCGTTATTAAGGACCATACCTTGAAGTATTGAAAGCGCATTGAATATAAAATGAGGAGTCATTTGTGAAGCCAATAATTCTTGCTCATTTACTATTTTTTCATATTTGAGTTTGGTGCTTTTATACATAGAAAATAAAACCCAAGAAAGAATTGCTATAGCTATACAAATAATTAAAATATAAGTAATCAGTTTATTTTCATTACTTTTTTGAATTTTTGTATTGATAAATGATACTTTTTTTGAAAGAATGTTTTTTCGAGTATCTATGGCTGATAATTCTTTCCTTCTATTTTGAATGGTATGATCATAAATAAGTTTGTTATAATCATCGATAGTTAAAATAACTTTATTTGCTTCTTGATATTTCTTTTGTGAAAGAAAATAATGATAATAGGTTTTTAACCATTCTTTTTTATGCCTAACACTACTACTTTTAGCTAACATAGTTTGCGCAGAGTCCAAGTATGTTTTGGCCTTATACCATTGTTTGTTAACCAGTAATATTTTGGCAATATTTGTTAAACTTACATTTACATATCCTAATTCGTTAGCTTCATAACTTATTGTTATTCCTTTTTTCAAGTAAGTAAGTGCATTATTATACTGTTTAGTGTTCAAAAGAATAGTACCGTAATTATTAATGAATACTGGTGTTTCACGAATATACTTTTGAGTAATTCTTTGGTACGTATTAAAAGCTCTTAAATGTTCTCCATTACGATCATATAAAATACCACATTTGAGACATAACTCTTCTAAATAAGGAGCATTATTCTTCTCTAAATAGTCTATAGTCCTATTACAAAACAAAACACCTTCTTCGATTTTAGATAAATCAACTAAGTTTTCAGCTTTTAAATTATAAGCAACGGCAATATTTTGAAAATCATTCTGGCTTAAAAACTCAGGAATTAATTTATTAATGATTACTAAACTTTCAAATTGTTTGTCAGATTTACTAAGTGCTTTTGATAATAAAAAATATTCATCATAAGATAAACTGGTAGACTTTTCTTTGAGTGTTAATCGCTCTATAACTCTGTCATACTTGCCGTCTTTAAACCATGTTTTTAAAGTTTCTGATTGCGAGTACAAACATAGGTTCAGAAGAAATACTAATACTAAAAAAAAACGCATTGAAAAATTTTTCATAGATGACATTAATACAGATTGCAATTTATGGTTTAATTGTGGAACTCCTAATAGAATGTTGGGGAATAAGGTTTTTTTGTTAAAAAAATATAAGCATTTGTATGATTAAAAAACTGTAGTATATTTGCACTGCTATAAAATTAAATTGCTAACATTCAAAACATAACATTTATGAAACGAGTTTTATATGTAACCCTATTTTTGGGTTGTATAACCCTGTTTGGACAACGCCAAGGAGGAGGTTTATCCTTGGGAGGTGGTTCATTACAAAAAACAACAACGGAGAATCAGAGTTTTTCTCCTTATATCGAGCATTACGGAACTATCGTTCCGCCAACACCAAATGCAGCAAACTTTCAAGTGTATGGAGATATTCCTGTAGATTATGCCACGGGTGTTCCTAACATTTCGATACCTATTTATACAGTTGAAGAAGATGGAGTTACTATTCCAATTTCGCTGTCGTATCACGCATCGGGTATTAAAGTAGATGATATTGCTTCTCCTGTTGGCTTAAAATGGACACTAAACACAGGAGGTGGAATTTTTAGGACAGTCCGTGGTGGCAAACCAGATGAACAAGGTTGGCTTACTACGCACACTTCTTTTATTGAGGATAGTTGGTATACAAGTAGTTTCCATAAAGACTCATGGGCAAGTCAGCAAGCTTTTGCAGCAATGAACAGAGATCATATGCCAGATAGTTTTAATTTTTCTTTTCTGGGAAATTCAGGAAACTTTATTTTTAAAGCCAAACAAGCTCCTTCATTATTATTCGAAAAGCAAGTACAGACCAATATAAAACCTATGTATACGGTAAACAGTGGAGGGTTTTATAATATTTCTTCCTTTGAAGCTTTGGATTACATGGGAAATACATTTACATTCTCAGATCAAGAGATGAATATTAACGATACAGAATTACAATCTAATCTAAGTCCACCTTTGGCATCACCCGCTACTTATTTTAGACAAGGAGTAACCGCGTGGATGTTAAGCGATATACAAACAAGAAATAACAAACAGATTAACCTAAGTTATGAAGATTATCATTTACAATATCGAATTAATGGTGTGAGTCAATCTTTCGTAGCCTACCCAAGGGTGGCTATACAAGAAACCGTTGGTGCTAAAGATAGATGTAACGGTAGGCTTAGCGGTGATCATATTGAACGTTTTACAACGAATTTATTACACAATACACATAATAAGTTAATTAGTGTAATCGAAACTGAAAATGTTCGTGTTAACTTTAATTATTCAATAAATAATAATGCATCTGCTTGGAAAAAGCAATTAGATAAAATTACCATTACAGACAAGATTACAGGAAAAGATAAAAGTTTCCACTTTGTGTATGGAGTTTATGGAGGTGATCCAAGATTGAAATTAGTAGAATTATATGAAGTAGGGTATGATGGAACACGTAAACCGTCTTATAAATTTGACTATACAGCAGGGCAATTACCTCAAAAAGGAAGTTTTGCCAAGGATTATTGGGGCTATTATAACGGAAAAAGTAATACGTATTTAGTACCTAAAATAGGTTTAGCGAGTTCTAAAATCCCTAACTTTTATAATAATCTGGCTGATAGAAGTCGTGACTTTAACTATACCAAATATGGTGTATTAAACAAGATAGAGTATCCAACAGGTGGAAGTACAGAATTCGTATACGAACCTTTAAGTTCACAGGCTGATAATGCAGCAAATACTAAAGGAGGTTTACGAGTTAAAGAAATTCAAAACAGAAATGAAGGTAACGAGATCAATCGTAAGGAATATATTTATTTTGGATTACGGGCTAAGAATTACGAAAATGGTCATCATACTTATACACTAGGTTCTGGAGATGATATTACTTATACCTTCTCTTCTGAATATGCAGCAGCACATCCTTCGCTAATAAAAGATGGACATTATTTTGAGAAAGTAGAAGTTCGAACACTTTACGATAATAGTCAACAATATTTGAAGCAAGAATATTTTTATGAACCTTACAACACTACAAACAAAATTTCTTTTTTACAGCGTAAAGAGCAAATGTTCAGAAATAATGATATTGTTTCTAAAGTAGAATATATCAATAATATTCAATCTAAAGGGAAGTATGAGTGGAATGAACTTCCTTTACAAGAGCATTGTTATTTTGTGTCTTACAGTACAACGGCTTCTGGTGATACTGTGGATGAAGCAGCTGGATATAATTTAGGGTACAACGATATCCCAACAAGAAACGATTTTAAATATTACAAAAACACATTAAAAGAGAAATTCACAACTCAGTACGAACAAACAGCTAATGGTTTAAAACCAGTAACAGTAGTTAACAGGTATACCTATAATGATGACTTATTAGTTACCAAAGAGTTTACAGATACTAGGTACTTAGAGTTTACGTACGAGAAGCCTATTAGACCCCAAACAGACCCTAATGGAGAATATCTTAGTATTGAAACTACATATCCTAAGGATTATACGGATGCTTCTTTACAAGGATTAGTTACTAAAAACATGCTGTCTTTACCGATCAGTAAAGTAGTTAAGAATAAAGGAACACAAATTCAAGGGGAGTTTTTTGTGTATGATACCAACGGTAATCCAACTAAAAGTTATCGATACAATAAAGGTTTAGGAAGTAATTCGGGTACAGATAGCCACGTACCTTCCAACTATGATTTGCATGCATCTTTTAGTACTATTGAAGGAAAGCCAACACAAATACAACGTAAAGACGGTACTGTGGTTTCTTATCTTTGGGATACTACACGTATGTACGTACTGGCCAAAGTAGAAAACGCTTCGTATAGCACGGCGATTTCAAAAGTACAAGGAAGTTTAGATATGTCTTTAGCTGATGCTGTATTAAGAGCTCGATTACACCGCATACGAACTTTATTGCCAAATGCATTAGTTACCACTTACACCTACGATCCTTTAGTAGGAGTTACTAGTGTTACCGATCCAAGAGGAGAAACTTTATTTTATGAGTATGATGATTTAAGCAGGTTGAAGTTTGTAAAAAATGCTGATGGACATATTTTAAAGGAACACAAGTACAATTATAAAAATTAAGCTAAGAAAAAATGAAAAGAATATTCATAGCATTATTAGTAACCTTACCGTTACTAATATACAGTCAAAGTACTACAGAAAATCATGTAGTCACAAGAACTTATAGGGAAGCAACCAACACACCTGTTACTGCCCATGATAAGGAAAAAGTAATGACTACCGTTCAATATTTTGATGGTTTAGGACGACTAAAACAAACCGTTGGTGTTGAAGCAGGTG
>JAHDDQ010000025.1 GCA_020629275.1 Tenacibaculum sp.
GATGCACAATTCTTAAAGAATATGCTAACTAAAAATGGAAAGTGGTATACTGAAAACAGTTTCAATACTAAAGCTCCTGGTACGTCTTTTAACTACAGTAACGTTGGTGCAGCTTTAGCTGCCTTCGTATTAGAAAACGCTGTTAATGAATCTTTTGAAAGTTTCACTCAAAGAGCAATATTTAATCCCTTGAAAATGAAACGTACTAGCTGGGATACTTCTTCTTTAAATGACAAATTTCATGCTAAAAAATATTTTGATGGTGGCAGTATAGAAGTACCCAATTACAGTTTAATTACAAAAGCTGATGGTGGTTTAATTACTAGTCTAGATGATTTTGGTAAGTACCTGCAGGAAGTATTAAAAGGATACTATGGTGAAGGTAGTATATTGGACAAAAACTCCTATAAAGAAATGTTTACTAAAAACTCTTCAAACATAGGCAATTGTGGGGTTTTCTGGGAGGTTTCCGATAAAAATAATCCAAATCATAATGGTGGCGATCCTGGGATTTTTTCAAATGCTGTTATTCTTAAAGATAAAGAATTTGGAATTTTTATGATGTGTAATGGCACAAGTGAACCACATAAACTTGGTGAAATATTCAATACAGTACTTACACATAATTTTAAATAGAACTATTTTTAAGATGATCTCAATAAGAAATTTCATCAGTCTTTTAATTGTTTTTTGTAGTAGTATTGAAGGATACTCTCAGAACTTCAATCAGAAAAACTATAGCATTAGTGTTACCGTATTTAATGAGAAGTTAGTAGATCCATTTAGCGCTCCCAAATCTAGTCCAATAAATATTGGGGGTACGTTATCATTTGAAATCTCTAAACCTCGAGAAGGTATCTACCAATTTTCTCATGTGATTCAATTAGGATATTACAAGCATAATAATTTTAATCAAGTGGCTTTTTTAGCCTGGAAACCAACTTTTGAGCTTAAATTTTTCAACTTAATAAATCTTCATACTATCCTTGGTATAGGCTATGCACATTCATTACCAATTCGCCCTAGCTATGTTTTTGAAAATAACACCTATATCAGAAAGAAAAACTACGGTACTCCTCATTTAATTCCTTCGATAGGTTTTGGATTCGGTTTAGATTTAGAACCACGATCTAAAATTCCTCTAGAAATTTTTAGTCGTTACGAAGTTTTTAGTTTGGCACCTTATGCTTTAAATGGTCGAATTCCATTAACCATAAATAGGATGATTCATTTTGGTGTAAAATTTAAATTATAAAAAATGAAAAAAATTAAGTTCGCATTTATTTTACTATTAATAATAAATTGTACAGAAGTAGACCCAGTGGCTGACGAAGAGCTTTACGCATGTAATACTTCAATTAGCAATACGCATCCGTCATCTTCTAAATTTCAATCTTTTCTTAATGAAAAAACTAATCAAGGGTTACCTGGCATAACGATGTCTATTGAAACCCCAAAAGGGATTTGGTTTGGTAGTGCTGGTTTAGCAAATATCCCTAATAAAATTACAATGCAACCATGTAGTATTCATAAAATAGGAAGTATTACTAAACTTTTTACAGCTACACTTATATTACAATTATTTGAAGAAGGAAAACTAGCTTTGAGTGATCCCATTGTTAATTATTTACCTGAAAAAATAAGTAGTAATATACAAAATGCCAGAACAGCAACCGTTGAGCAATTATTAAATCACACAAGTGGGATCGCAGATTACTTGAGTGAATTAGATTACACAATAGATGATTATTACAATAACCCTACAAAAGTTTGGACTGCTGAGGAAGAGATTGCTTACATCTTTGGTGAATCCGCTAGTTTCAAACCTGGTGAAAAAGTAGAATATTCTAATTCTAATTATCTACTTCTTGGAATCATTGCTGAAAATATAACAGCCCTAACTGGTGAGCAACTTTATGAGGAGTATATTTTTTCAAAACTAAACTTGAACAATACTTATTTTTATAAAAATGGTAAAAACCCTTCAAACTTAGTGAGTGGATATTTCGATGAGTTTGGTAATGGTAAATTAATTGATATTACATCTTTGAAAAGATTTAGTAACTCTATGGTTGGTGGTATTTCATCAAATACTCAAGATTTAAATACTTTTATAACAGCATTATTTACTCCTAATATCTTGTTAAAACAAGAAACAATTACCAAAATGCTTACAATTAGTAATGCTCCATTTTTATATCCAGAAAAATATATTTACGGAACTAATAATAATGTTAAAAATGTAGAAGGTATTGGTTTGGGTATTTTTAAATTAAATACAGTTTATGGAACAGCTTATGGTCATAACGGAGGTTTTAACGGTAGAAGAGCTAGGGCATGGTATTTTCCGGAAGAAAAAAAGTCAGTAGTATTTATGATTAATGCTAGTGGTACTTCCGTGAAAAATGTAACCAGAGAAATATTTAGAAATGAAATGATAGAATTATTATTTGAATAAAAACATACAATATGGAAGTATTAAAAGAATTACATATCATACATAGCTTTACAGGGTTGTTCCATACGATATCTGCAATTCTAGCAATGATATTTGGAACACTTGTTTTGCTAAACCCAAAAGGAACAAAAAAACATAAAACTGTTGGTTATATTTACTTTATCAACATGGTTATTGTTAACCTTACTGCATTTAGTATTTTCAATTTCGGTCGTATTTCAATGTTTCACTTTTTTGCTGCCGTTAGTTTAACGTCTATAATGATTGGTATTATTTCAAGTGTTAGAAAGAAAAAGCATTGGTTAAAACAACATTTTTATTATATGAATTGGTCTGTGGTAGGTTTATATTGTGCTTTTTGGGCAGAAGTTGGCGTTCGTTTCTTTGATATGAAATATTTTTGATGGGTAGTAATGCTCGCTACCTTTTTAACCTCTTGGATTGGCGCAAAGAAAATAAATAAAGAAGCTCTTAAAATGAATTTTGATACTTAATATATAATTCAAATAAATTGAATTATGAACTGATACTCATAAAAGACAATATACTCTATTAGGTAATGATGGAGTATATTGTCTTTTATTATTCTGGAAACTCATAAATTCTTGAATATATTCTTTTAAGATCATTATTGGTAATAGATTTTCCCGAAAGTATTAATCTATTGTCTTTTATACTAACATTCCAAGTTTCTACATTATCCTCTTTATCATGACTTAAAAACGTGACTTCTGGTCTATGTCCATGAATATGCCAATATCCCGTTTTTCTATTTCCTTTGGATGTTCTTTTCCTGTAAGTTCTATCCCAACTTATAAAAAAATAATGCTTGTTATTAGGATCAAAAGATTTGAGTATAGATATTTCTTTTTTAAGTATTTCTTCTAGCTTCCATAAACCAACTAAATAATCTGCAGTAGCTTTAGGTAGCTTTGCTATTCTTTTAAGTAAAACCTCAACCTTAATACCTCCTTCAATTCTACTCCAACACATTCTATTTTTATCGAAAGTAACAGTAAATGCACCAAAACCTTCCTCTATTCCATTTTTCTCTTCAGGTAAAAAAGTATTCTTATCATTATCAAAATTATATACTCCTTCAGAGTTTTGCAGCCAACCGTTTCCAGAATCGTAAGTCATATTTTCGTTGATTCTAAACCATTTACTCACGGGCGTCATCACTTTCTTTCCCACGTTAACATTCTCAATCATCCATAAACCAATAATTTTCTGAGATGCTGTTTGTGCTACCATGAATTGGAACTGAAAACATATCATAAAAAATGATAGTTTAAAATAAGTTAATTCTATTTTCATTTCTTACTATTTAATATAAGTTGTACGATTTCTTTTGCTAATTGTAATTCATTTACTTTATCTCCAGTATTTGCCAATATCGCTATTGAATATTTTCCGTTATCTATGTTAACTACTATCGATTTGTAACCTTCTGTGCTTCCTCCGTGAATTATATAAGGTAAACTAATATCTAAATTTCCTTTTTTGAATCTTTCATTACTTTTGTATGAAAACCAACCATATCCATATGATACATCGGAATTTATAAACACTAAATGATTCTTCTTTAATAATGTAAGAGATTCATCATTAAATAAAATATTGTTATTAAATGCATTCAACCATTTATAAAGATCTTTAGTTGTTGAAAAAATTCGTCTTCCTAATGAATAATCAATAAAGTGATTTCCCTTCCATTCCTTATTTTTTTCATCAAACTGATATCCTTTTACTACATTTTTATAAACTTTTGTGTTAACCCTTGGGGAATATGTATTCTGCATATTTAGAGGTACACTTATTTTACTTCTTAATATTTCATGAAATGGTTTTTGATAGATATCTTCTAGAATTATGGTTAACAAATGGTATCCAAAATTACTATAGTAAAATTTTTTATTTGGTAACGCTTCAGCTTTTAAACAGCTAATAAAATTAACGTACTCTGAGTTTGTAAAATGTAATCTTTTGAACTTAATGTAATTATCTTTAGACAAATCAAAAGAGATTTTGTCGTAATCTGCTAAGCCAGATGTATGTGTTAACAACTGATGTATTGTGATATTTTCATCAAATACTCCATTGTATAAATAATGATTTAATCGACCAACTAATTTATCTTCTAGCTTAATTTCTCCTTCTTCAACAGCTAACAATATCAACCCTGCTATAAATGATTTATTAACAGAAGCTATATCGAAACGACTTTCAGGGCTAATAGGAACTTCAAATGTTCTATCTGCAATACCTTTATGAAACTCGTATAGGATTTCTTTACTGTTTCCTACGACCACACTTCCGCTGAAATAATTTTCTAAGTACTGCTGTTCTAACAATCTGTCTAATACTTTTGTAAAGTCGTTCTGAGGTTTTTCCTCTTGAATACAAGAAACAAATAATAGTGTGAGTAGTATATTTTTGAACATATTTTTGATTTGTATAATCACAAATATTTACTTTTAGTTATAAACAAGCTTTATAAAAATGAAGAATGTTATGAAATAACCATATATGTTACGAAATACTAGATGCTGTCCATATATGTTTTTGATACTGGTATTTTTTCATAACCAAAATCGAGAAATATTTTCCCTTTTTGCTTTATAACTGTTTTACCTATTTCAGCATTAAAAATATAACTCCTATGACATTTTTTAAGTGCTCCATTCTCTTTAAAATCGAATTCAAATCTCTTGAGGTTTTTTCGTAACAAATGCGACTTTACTACTTCATTTGATTTATAAAAGATTTCTGTGTAATTTCCTGAAGCTTTCATAAATAAGAAATCTGTTTTAAGTACCTCTATAACTTCTTTACCATTGTAAGACGAAAACACATATGCATTGCACGCTGAATCTTCTTGTAAAGAAGCGTGTTTAAAAACTATCCAAACTATACAGATTGGGATAATAATAATTAAAGGATACTCGTAGATAAAATAACTGTAAGCTTCCAAGCTCCACTCAGTCCAGTTCCAAAAATAATTGAATAAAATAAAAGTAGCATGTAAACCTGTTATTGTAGCCATACTATGAATAAGAATTATTTTTCCTTTAGACACAGTTACATATTTGGATACTTTAAATTGAAAAACATAAAAAATAAGAGTGGTAAGTATAGCGAAACTTAATGATCTAAAAAGTAAACTATGACCCGAATAAGAAAAATTGGATTGAATGTTGTATCCTTTAAAAATAAATAAAACATAAAATATTGTACCCCCTGTCAAGAACGTTAACAGCCATTCTTTCCTTTTTTTATGAATCTCTTTTAGTAACTTTTCCATTGTTTATTCTCTATTTTTTTGTGATCATAGTGAATCATTCTTTTAGAATTACAAAACTCTTTTAGTCATATCCATAAACTATATAAAATTGTTAATTTATAACTACACCCCCTTTATTTTTTTCAGGTTAACATTGAACTTATTTCAAAAAAAGAGACAACTATCTGATCATCTATTTAATGTTAAAAACATCTTAATATTAATGTTAATATTTTTTTTGTTTATTTTTTTTATATTTTTGATGAACAAAACTGGTCAACTATAGATAAAAGTAATTGTTTAATCATAGAAAATGATCAATTTAACTGCTAAAATGTTCAGCGTACGCATTATATTTGTCCGTTTTGTTGTATTACGTAATTTTTTTGTTTAAAAAATTTAAAAATGTTTAAGTTTATGTAATCTAATAATTATTAAGGCAACAAATTTAAAATAGTAAATTTTGTAATAACAATTAATTCTCTTTAGTTATGACATTAATAGAAAAAGCATCAGAATTTGAAAACAGAAAATTCAAATTCGTAACTACTAGTGATAGAATACTTGCTTCTAGAGAAGTAAAGTCATTAATATTAGAAATAAACGAAGAATACAAAAAGAGTAAGGATATAGCTCTTATGGAAGCAATGAAACGTTTAACACTAGTTAAACAAAAAATTGAGAAAAGACTTAAAGGAAAGCCTTTAACAGCTTAAACAAAAAGCATGACTATTAAGTCATGCTTTTTTTATACACCTGTAATTTACATATTGTTTGTTAAATCAAAACGCTATTAACTATTAAAAAACTACACCTATAAAATGTCTTTACATACTATAAAAATTAACTCATTACAAGGAAACGAAATTGACCTATCCAAGTTTAAAGGTAAAAAAGTCCTTATTGTAAATGTCGCATCAAAATGTGGTTTTACTCCACAATATAAGGAGCTACAGGAGTTGTACGACAATTACCAAGATAAGTTAACTGTAATTGGTGTTCCTTGCAATCAATTTGGCAGTCAAGAACCTGGAAATTCATCAGAAATCGAAGAATTCTGTCAGGTGAATTATGGAGTTACGTTTCCCATTACAGAAAAAGTAAACGTTAAAGGAGAAGATCAACATAAACTATATCAGTTCCTAACTCAGAAAACGTTGAACGATAAAAAAAGTTCTTCTGTGAAATGGAATTTTCAGAAATACTTACTTGATGAGGAAGGTAATCTTATAGATTATTGGTATTCGTTAACTAAACCTATGAGTAAGAAAATAACAAAACACTTATAGTATAACATGTCAAAAAAGATAAAATTAACCGTATTATTTTTAATCCTAAATTTTGCTAGTTTAGCCATAGGCAGTTGGTTAATGGATGATGGACCACGAGACATTTGGTATCAGAATCTTACTAAGGCACCTTGGACACCACCAGGTTGGGTATTTGGAGCTGCTTGGTCTTTTATCATGATATGCTTCTCAATATACCTTGCTAATTTATTTTTAAAACAACAAGACTCTAATGCAACTTTTGTTTATTGTATTCAGCTGGTCTTAAATATAAGCTGGAATTATGCCTTTTTTAATCAGCACCAGATAGCCTTAGGCCTTATAATACTTTTATTATTAAATATAGTACTCAGCTATTTCTTTTTCAGTCTAAGTAAAAACATAACTAAAATTAGATTGCTCTTACTTCCATACATGATATGGATGTGTATTGCAACATCACTAAACTTATATATTTTAATTCATAATTAAATGAAAATATACAGATTACATAAGAAACAGAATTTACCCATCACTATAGATAAAGCTTGGGACTTTTTATCAAGTCCAAAAAATTTGAAAACAATTACACCAGAGTATATGGGATTCAATATTATTTCTGGAGCAGACAGACCAATGTATGCAGGTCAAATTATACAATATATAGTTACTCCCATACTCGGAATAAAAACAAAATGGGTAACTGAAATAACTCACGTTGCACACAAGGAGTATTTTGTTGACGAGCAACGTTTTGGCCCCTATGCTTTATGGCATCATAAACATTTTATTAAAGAAATTCCTGGGGGTGTTGAAATGGAAGATATTATTGATTATAAAGTTCCTATGGGAATCTTAGGGCAATTAGTGCACCCTTTTTTAGTAGCACCTAAATTAAATGAAATCTTCGAACACCGTCAGAAAAAATTAATTGAGCTTTTTGGTGAATACAATGGATAAAAAAACAATATTTTGGTTTCGACGCGATTTGCGTTTAGAAGACAACCATGGACTATTTAAAGCACTTCAGCATGGGAATGTACTACCCATATTTATTTTTGATACAGAAATCTTAGAAAAATTACCTAAGGATGATGCAAGAGTAAATTTTATACACGAACAGCTTAGCGACATAAATAATAAACTTAAAGATTCAAAACGTAAAGTTCATATTTTTCATGGAACTCCGATTTCTATATTCAAAGAATTGATCAAAGATCATAGCGTGGACAGTGTTTTTACAAATCGTGACTACGAACCTTACGCGATCAAAAGAGATAAAGAAATTGAAACATTTCTAAACTCAAAAAATATTACATTCAATACGAATAAAGATCATGTTATTTTTGAAGAAAGTGAAGTCGTAAAAGATGACAATTCAGCTTACAAGGTATATACTCCATATTCAAAAAAATGGTTATCCAAATTTAATGTAAACCTTCTTGAAAAATATCCATCCGAAGATTTATTAGATAATATTATAACAACCGAAGAATTCTCTTTCTTATCATTAAACGAATTAGGTTTTGAAGAAGCTTCTATTAAGGTTCCTCCTTTTAACACTAATTCAAAGTTGATTAATGAGTATGAAGAAACTCGCAATTTCCCAGCAATTAAAGGAACCTCAAAATTGGGGCCTCATTTACGTTTTGGAACATTATCTGTCAGAAAAGCGGTAAAAGAAGCAAGACAAAGTGATAATATTACCTTTTTAAAAGAACTTATTTGGAGAGAATTTTTTATGCATATTCTCTGGCATTTTCCACATACCACAACCAAAGCATTTAAACCTAAATACGACACTATTATATGGAGAAATAACGAAAAGGAATTTGAAAAGTGGTGTAAGGGAGAAACAGGTTATCCGTTAGTAGATGCAGGAATGCGAGAGTTAAACACTACTGGATTCATGCACAACAGAGTACGAATGTTAGTGGGTAGCTTTTTATGTAAACATTTATTAATTGACTGGAGATGGGGTGAAGCATATTTTGCCGAAAAACTCCTAGATTATGAATTAGCTAGTAATGTAGGAAATTGGCAATGGGTTGCAGGATGTGGCGTAGATGCTTCTCCTTATTTTAGAATCTTTAATCCAACCACCCAAATTAAAAAATTTGATAAAGATTTGAAATATATAAGTACATGGGTACCCAACTTTCAAGAACTAACTTACCCTTCAGAAATTGTTGATCATAAATTTGCACGTGAAAGATGCCTAACCACTTACAAAGAAGCTTTAAATAAAGAAACCTAATAATAGCACACATCGTAATTCTATTTTGTTTATTTTTAAGTCATTAACCTAAAACTAAAATATAATGACCACAAAAGAAGTAGCTAATAAATGGGCCACAATGTGTAGAAATGGAAAAAACTTAGATTGTATTCATGAACTTTATGCTGAAAATGTAACAAGTAGAGAAATGCCTGGAGTACCCAAAGGTGAAATTGTTTCTGGTAAAGAAAATGTCTTGAATAAAAGTAAGGAATGGCTCGATAATGTAATTGAATTTCATAGTAATGAAATTTCTGAACCTGTAATAGCAGAAAATCATTTTACTTCCAAAATGTCATTTGATATCACTTTTAAAGATAGAGGAAGACAACAAATGGAAGAAGTTTGTGTATTTGAAGTATCTAATGGTAAAATAACTAATGAACAGTTTTTTTACACTATGTAAAATACTCTACGAAACCTTTCCAATTAAAATATAACAAGGCCGGAGCATACAAGTTTCGGCTTTGCTGCTTAATTTCTCACTAATAAATAACGAGACTGTAGTTTTCTATATTTCTAGATAAACATGAATAGTATATGTATATTAAGTTAGTGAAGCAGTTAATTTTTCGCTTCAAAACTTGAAAAAAACCTTAATATTCAGTATCTTAAGAAGAGAATTTTAATCCGTTATATTATGAAAAAAATATTAGTTCCTATAGATTTCTCTGATTATTCAGAGAATGCATTAATAACAGCAGCAAATTTTGCAAAAAAATTCAATTTTGAATTAGTAATTGTACACATGCTAGAATTAGCAAATACTGTAATTACAAGTACAGGTATTTCAGCAAAAGAAACTGTTTTTTACCTGAAACTTACCGAGAAAAAATTAAATGAATTTCTTGATAAAGAATATTTAAAAGGTCTAAAAATCACTCCAATTATTAAACATTATAAAATGTTTAGCGAGCTCAACGAACTTAGTAAGGAAGAAGATATCTCTTTAATCATAATGGGTTCTCAAGGGGCAAGTGGCTTCAAAGAAATATTTATTGGTTCTAATGCACAAAAAGTTATTCGACATTCAGATATCCCTATTCTAGTAATTAAAGAGGAGCCTAAACTATCTTTCAATAACGCAATATTTGCTTGTGATTTCTCGGAAGAATCTATAAGCGCTTATAAAAAAGCTAGAAAGTTTGCTAAATCTATTGATTGTAAGATGAAAATGGTATTTGTTAATACACCTTCTAAATCATTTAAAAGTTCTTCGGAAATGAGAGAAATAGTGAAAACTTTCTTTGAGAAAGCGCAAACAAGTGCAAATTATATTGAAGATGTTATGTATACCTCTGATTATACCATAGAAGCTGGTATTATTAATTTTGCTAAAAAACATAATGCAGATATCATTGCTATGGCTACACATGGCCGTAAAGGATTGGCTCATTTTTTTGACGGTAGTATTACAGAAGATGTTGCCAATCACTCTAGCCTACCTGTATTATCCTTTAAAATAGGGTCTTAAAACTAAGTTTAAAAAAAAATAAAAAAAAGTTTTTGCAGTTTTAAAAAACATTCTATATTTGCCACGCAAAAAAAGCAATGCCGATGTAGCTCAGCTGGCTAGAGCAGCTGATTTGTAATCAGCAGGTCGTGGGTTCGAGTCCCTCCATCGGCTCAAATTAAAAAGACATCTAATCGATGTCTTTTTTTATGCCTTAAATTTTCTAAATTTGCTCATATAACATCTCTTAAATGAAAAATACATTTATAATTGGTATTGCTGGAGGAACTGGTAGTGGTAAAACTACGGTGGTTAATCAAATTATTAACGAATTACCGCCTAATGAGGTTTGTGTTATTTCTCAAGATTCATACTATAAAGAAACTAACAATTTAACCTACGATGAAAGAACAAAAATAAACTTCGACCACCCAAGAGCTATTGACTTTGAGTTATTAGTTAATCATTTAACAAAACTCAAAAACGATGAAGTCATCGAACAACCAATATATTCATTTGTTACACACAATAGAACAAAAGATACTATTAACACGCACCCTAGAAAGGTCGTTATTGTAGAAGGAATTCTTATCTTTAACAACAAAGCACTAAGAGACCTGTGTGATATTAAAGTATTTGTACATGCAGATGCTGACGAACGATTAATTCGACGAATGAAACGAGATATTACAGAAAGAGGAAGAGACATCGAAGAGGTTTTAAATAGATATCAAGATACTTTAAAGCCAATGCACGAAGAATTCATCGAACCTACAAAAAATTTTGCTGATATAATTATTCCTAATGACCGATACAACACCGTTGCCATAGATATCGTTAAAACTGTAATAAGCGAACGTTTATAATATGAATTTAAAATCAATCCAAAAAAAGCCTCTGTTTAAAATAATAACAAATATTTATGTTATTATTTTGTCGGTATTTGTAATATGGATGCTCTTTTTTGATGAAAATTCATATCTTAACCATAGAGAATTCGACAACGAAATCAATGAGCTTGAAAACTGGATCGTTTATCATAAAAAACAGATAGCTGAAGATAGAGAGATGATAAAAAAACTTCAAGATTCTTTAGAACTTGAAAGATTTGCTAGAGAAAAGTACTTAATGAAAAAGAAAAATGAAGATATTTACATTATTGAATTTGATACAATAGAAGATAATGAATAGTTATTTATTTAACGATTTTGAGCGTATAACTCACAAAGTTTGGAAACAAAAAATCCAAGCTGATTTAAAAGGATTAGATTATAACGATAATTTACTTTGGAAAACCAGTGATGGTATAGTTGTAAAACCTTTTTATACAAAGGAGGACAGAACTGGACAGGAAATCCTAACTTCTGAAAATAATTTTAATATCTGTCAGACTATCTACGTAGACAAAGAAGATATTGCAAACGGTTTAGCTAAAGACGCCCTACTTAGAGGTGCAAACGCTATTGAGTTCGAGGCTAATAATGAATTTGATTTTAGAGTATTACTCAAAAATATAGATACGAAAGAAATATCAATCTTTTTTAAGCTCAACTTTCTTTCTCCTAATTTTATTAAAGAACTAGCCAGTTTTGTAAATTCTCAAAATCTCTTCTTTAATATCGACACTATAGGAAACCTAGCTAAAACTGGAAATTGGTTTTTTAATCTTAAAGAAGACCATAAAAAATTTGAAGATATCATTACAGCTACACAAAATAGCATTTGTGTAAATGCTTCTATTTATAAAAATGATGGAGCAAATATAGTTCAACAGTTAGCTTATGCTTTAGCACATGCGAATGAGTACTTAAATAATTTCGGTGCAACTGCTGCTGCAAAAATTCACTTTAACTTTTCTATTGGTAGTAATTATTTTTTTGAAATTGCAAAGGTTAGAGCTTTTCGAATATTATGGAAATCTTTGTTGCATCAATATAATATTGAAAATACTATTCCACATATCTTTACACAACCTACTTTAAGGAATAAAACATTGTATGACTATAATGTTAATATGCTTCGCACAACTTCCGAATGTATGAGTGCTATTTTGGGTGGGAGTAATACTATTTCCAATGTTTCTTATGATGAAATATTTCATAAATCAAATGAATTCGGTGAACGTGTTTCTAGAAATCAACTTTTAATTTTAAATGAAGAAAGTGGCTTTAACAATGCACAAAATTTTGCTGATGGAACTTATTATATTGAAAGCATTACAAATCAATTAGCAGAAAAAGCTTTAGTCGTTTTTAAATTAATTGAAGAAGGAGGTGGCTTTCTAAAACAGTTAAAAGAAGGAATTATTCAAAAAAAGATAACCGAGACTGCCCAAAAAGAGCAAGAGCTTTTTGACACTAATAAGCTGGTATTATTAGGGACAAATACTATTCAAAACGAAAATGATAGTATGAAGAATGACTTGGAGCTATTTCCTTTTGTTAAAAAACGAGTTGAGAAAACATTGCTGCAACCTATTATTCAAAAAAGATTAGCAGAAAAACTGGAACAAGAACGACTGGATAATGAATAGAAAAGATATATCAAAAATAAAGTTACCGGATAACACCAATATTAATACTGAAAGCTTTCCACATGAAGATTTTGTTGCTGGTATTGCTCCAAATTTACGTGGACCTTACTCTACCATGTACGTGAGAAGACCTTGGACAATTCGACAGTATGCAGGTTTTTCAACAGCTGAAGAAAGTAATGCATTTTATAGAAGAAATTTGGCCGCTGGTCAAAAAGGTCTTTCAGTTGCTTTTGATTTAGCCACACATAGAGGTTATGATTCAGATCATGATCGTGTACAAGGCGATGTTGGTAAAGCTGGTGTTGCAATTGATTCTGTTGAGGATATGAAAGTACTCTTCGATCAAATACCACTTGATAAAATGTCTGTTTCGATGACAATGAATGGTGCAGTATTACCTATTCTTGCTTTCTACATTGTTGCTGCTGAAGAACAAGGTGTAAGTCCAGAAAAACTTTCAGGTACGATTCAAAACGATATTTTGAAGGAGTTTATGGTTCGTAACACATATATTTATCCTCCTACTCCATCTATGAAAATTATTGCTGATATTTTTGAGTACACCAGTAATAATATGCCTAAATTCAATTCTATTTCTATTTCAGGCTATCATATGCAAGAAGCTGGTGCAACTCCAGAAATAGAACTCGCATATACACTTGCAGACGGATTAGAATACATTAAAACTGGTTTAGCTGCTGGTATGAAAATTGACTCCTTCGCTCCTCGCCTATCCTTTTTTTGGGCTATTGGCATGAATCATTTTACTGAAATTGCTAAAATGAGAGCTGGAAGAATGCTGTGGGCAAAAATAGTAAAGCAGTTTAATCCTAAAAATCCTAAATCACTGGCCTTAAGAACGCACTGCCAAACTAGTGGTTGGAGTTTAACCGAGCAAGATCCTTTTAATAACGTAGCACGAACTACAATTGAAGCTATGGCTGCTGCATTTGGCGGAACACAAAGTTTACATACGAATGCATTAGATGAAGCTATTGCTTTACCTACTGACTTTTCAGCTAGAATAGCTAGAAATACGCAAATTTACTTACAGCAAGAAACTAACATTACTAAAACCGTAGATCCTTGGGCTGGTAGTTATCATTTAGAAAAACTAACTGAAGATATTGCTAACAAAGCATGGAAGCTTATAGAAGAAGTTGATGAATTAGGTGGAATGACTAAAGCTATTGAAAAAGGAATTCCTAAAATGAGAATTGAGGAAGCTGCAGCTATAAAGCAAGCTCGAATAGATAGTGGGCAAGATGTTATCGTTGGTGTTAATAAATACCAACTGAAAGAAGAAGATCCATTGCATATTTTAGAAGTAGACAATGAAGCGGTAAGACAATCACAAATTGATCGATTGAATGAAATAAAGGCTAAAAGAGATAACGCTGCTGTTGCGAAATCTTTAGACAACTTAACAGCATGTGCAAAATCTAATCAAGGTAATTTACTAGACCTAGCCGTTAAAGCTGCCAAATTGAGAGCTACTTTAGGAGAAATTTCCGATGCTCTAGAAAAGGTTTTTGATCGTCATAAAGCTGTTCATAAAACAATTTCAGGAGTGTATAGTAAAGAAATAAAAGACGATTCGTTATTTAAAAAAGCTAGTGAATTAGCAGATCAATTCTCTAGCCTAGAAGGAAGGAGACCTCGAATAATGATTGCTAAATTAGGTCAGGACGGTCATGACAGAGGAGCAAAAGTAGTTGCTACTGGATATGCAGATTTAGGTTTTGATGTAGATATTGGCCCTCTTTTTCAAACACCAAAAGAAGCTGCTAAACAAGCAACAGAAAACGATGTTCATATCCTAGGTATTTCATCGCTTGCTGCAGGACATAAAACATTGGTTCCACAGGTAATTGAAGAACTTAAAAATTACGGACGAGAGGATATTATGGTAATTGTTGGGGGTGTTATCCCTGCACAAGATTATCAATTTTTATTTGATTCAGGTGCTGTTGGTGTTTTTGGGCCTGGAACTAAAATTGCTCAAGCAGCAATTGATTTACTTGAAATTTTAATTGATAGTATTGAAGAATAATATGGAAATTAAATTTATTGATAGAGCATCTGGAGAAATTAAAATAGAAAAACCACCAGGGGAAGGTTTTCTAAAATTATTATACAACAATCCATTAGGAAAAATAGCTTTACTCCCTATAGTTAAGAGGAAATTCTTATCTAATTGGTATGGAAAAAAAATGGATAGCCCTTCCTCAGTAGAAAAAATAATACCATTTGTTAACAACCTCGGGATTGACATGTCCGAAGCACAAAAAAAAATTGAAGAATTTAACTCTTTTAATGATTTTTTCTATAGAAAATTAAAACCTAGCGCTAGACCGATTGGTAACGACTTTATAGCTCCTGGGGATGGAAAGTTACTTGCTTTTGAAAATATTTCAGAGCTATCAAACTTCTTTATAAAAGGCAGAGAATTTACATTAGAAGAATTTTTGAACGATAGTATTTTAGCTAAAAAACATCAAAACTCCTCTCTACTTATTTTAAGGTTAGCACCTAATGATTATCATCGCTTTCACTTCCCATATGATGGAATTCCATCAACTGTTACAAAAATTAAAGGAGATTATCTATCTGTTTCTCCCTATGCATTAGCTGCTAATTTCACACGGGTTTTTTGTAGAAATAAAAGAGAACACTGTACATTACAAACAGAAAATAAAGGAGATATTTTACTTGTTCCTGTTGGTGCAACTATGGTTGGTAGTATTATTGAAACATATACTCCAAATACAAAAGTTACTAAAGGAGATGAAATGGGATATTTTGAATTCGGTGGATCTACCATTGTACTACTGATTAACAAGAATAAAATAACCATCGATAAAGATATCATTAGCAATACTAAAAATGGAATTGAAACATTTGTTAAAATGGGAGAAAAAATAGGTAAATAAATCTCCTTAATTTCTATTTAGTCTAAACACTAAAAAACAATCCGTTTAAGCCAGTAATTCATGTAAGTTTGCGTAAATTTGCAAAGTTTTTATCTACGCAATTTACAATGAAAAAAATCTTAAATATACTCTATTCAACTCGATTAATGGCTGTTCTTTTTTTTGCATTTGCAATAGCTATGGGAGTTGCAACATTTATTGAAAATGATTATGGAACTCAAACGGCAAAGAAGCTAATTTATAACGCTTGGTGGTTTGAAGTTATCATGTTATTCTTTATAGTTAATTTCTTTGGAAATATTTTTCGCTATAAGCTATACAAGAAGGAAAAATGGGCTGTACTGATGTTTCATGTCTCTTTTTTATTTATCCTTATTGGTGCTGGTGTTACACGCTACATTGGTTTTGAAGGAATGATGATTGTTGATGAAGGAGAAACTACAAACACATTCCTATCAGAAACTAATTACTTAAATGTTATCATTGATAATAATACTTCACAAAAGACATATAATAAAAAATTGCTACTTACTGCTCTTGGGAAAAATAAGGCTGACTTTTCTTTGTCTTTTCAACCAAATAAAACTACTCCTTCTAAGTTAGTTAATTTTAAGTTAGTAAATTATATTCCTTGGTCTGAACGTAAATTAGTTTTAGACGAGAATGGTACAGAGCATTTATTTTTAGTTGAAAGCTCAAGCGGTAGTAGGCATGAACACTATATAAAAAGAGGAACAATACAAAATATCCATAATATTTTAATTGGTTTTGATGCGCCAGACAATAATGCTTCAATTAATTTCTTTTATGAAAATAATAGCCTTAAAATGAAAACAAAATCAGATGGTGACTGGTTTCGTATGGCTGATCAAAAAAGAGGTCAAATTGTAAAGGATAGCACACAAAATTTTCAGTTTTTAACCTTACACAATATAGGCGGGTTACAGTTTGTAATTCCAAAACCTGCCGAAAAAGGAGAAATAAAAACAGTAAGTGGTAAAAAAGATAATACAAAATTTGATACTGTGTTATTCGACGTTACAAGTGATGGAGTAACCAAACAAATTGAACTAACAGGTGGCCAATTTAATATTAATGGTAAAAAAGAATTTACTTTAGGTGGATTGAATTTTAGAGCATGGTACGGTGCTAAACTATTACAAACTCCTTTCAGTGTTAAATTGAATGATTTTCAATTAGAAAAATACCCCGGTTCTGAGAGTGCAGCTTCATATGCTAGTGAAGTTACTGTGATTGATAAAAAAGAAACTTTTGATTATAGAATTTTCATGAACCATATACTTGACTATAAAGGATATAAGTTTTTCCAAGCCAGTTATAAAAACGCTGGAGAAGCTATAGAACAGACACATTTATCGGTAAATCATGATTTCTGGGGAACTTTTATAACCTATTTAGGATACTCTTTATTGTACATTGGTCTAATTTCTGCTTTGTTTGCTAAAAATACTAGGTTTGACTCTTTAAAGAAGTCGTTACGTAAGATAAGAGCTAAAAAAAGCGTATTATCTATTGTAGCTTTTCTAACGATAACAGCTGGATTTTCACAAAAAAGTAATCATCAAAATCATCAGAAAAAACCTATTACTGAGCAACAAATAGACAGTATGCTGTCAGCCAACTTGGTAGAAGAGGATCATGCTGAAAGTTTTAGTCGATTGATTATTCAAGATGCAGGAGGAAGAATGAAACCTGCTCACACTTTTGCCTCTGAATTATTAAGAAAAGTAGCTCAAACAAATACGTTTAAAGGAATGACACCTAGTCAAGTGTTACTTTCTATCACTGAAAACCCAAGATTTTGGTTTGAAGTGCCTGTAATATATTTAGAAGAAGGAAATACTAAAATCCGTAAGATTCTCGGAGTTTCGAAAGATGCTACACATGCTAGGTTTATGGATTTTTATGATAATAAAGGTAATTCAAAAATTGGCAAACTAGTTGTTGAAGCTCAAAAAAAGAAAATTCAAGATAAATTCGAAAAAGATATAATTAAAATAGAAAGACGAATATGGCTTTTTTCACAGGCTTTAGGTGGTGGTATCTTACGAATTTACCCAGTTCCTAAAGATGTAAACAATAAGTGGGTCTCTCAACCTGAAACGCTTAACGCTTCATTCAAAGGAACTGATAGTGTATTTGTTCGTCAATCATTACCTGTATATTTACAATTATTACAAGAATCAAAGAAGTCAGAAGATTACTCTCAAGCTAATAAGGTTTTAGATGGAATTAAGAAATTCCAGAGAAAACATGGTAGTGATGTAGCACCCGCAAAAGATAAAATTGATTTAGAAATTGCTTATAATAAACTTAGCATCTTTGTGAAATTATCAAAATATTATGGTTACGTAAGTCTCTTCTTGATGCTATTTGTTATACTTCAAATTTTCTTTGATAAAAAGGCCTTTGTTTACATCATTAAAACATTAATTGCTATTGTTCTATGCTTATTTATTTTTCATACACTAGGGCTATTAGCGCGTTGGTATATAAGTGGTAATGCTCCTTGGAGTAATGCATACGAAAGTATTATTTATGTTGCTTGGGCAACTATGTTATTTGGCCTATTTTTAGGTAGAAAATCTTCTTTAACCATAGGAGCTACAGCTTTCTTAGTTTCAGTAATCTTGATGTTTGCACATCAAAATTGGTTAGATCCTGAAATTGCAAATCTTCAACCAGTACTTAACTCTTGGTGGTTACTGGTTCACGTTTCTATTATTGTTGCAAGTTATGGTCCATTTTCTCTAGGTATGATTTTAGGAATTGTTTCTCTATTACTTATCATTTTTACGAATAAAAATAATAAGAAAAAAATAAGCTCAAATTTAAGAGAGATTACCATAATAAACGAGATGTCTTTAACCGTTGGTTTAGTAATGCTTACTGTGGGTAATTTCCTAGGTGGTATGTGGGCAAACGAAAGTTGGGGGCGTTATTGGGGTTGGGATCCCAAAGAAACATGGGCTTTGATTTCGATTATGATATATGCTTTTGTACTACATTTAAGATTGATTCCAGGTTTAAAAAGTAAATACACCTTCAATTTATGGTCTGTTATAGCCTATGCGTCTATTATGATGACATATTTTGGTGTTAACTTCTATTTATCTGGTTTGCATTCATATGCTAGTGGTGACAGAGTTATTACGCCAACTTCTGTATACTATTCCGTTACTTTTGTAGTTATATTAGGCGGTATAGCATGGTATAAAAACAGAAAGTTTTATAAAAAGTAAAAAATATTTTTCATAGAAAAGTGTACATTTGCCCACTAAATAAATAAAAAACAAAGATGTTCAATAAAAATATAAAGTTAATTTTAGCTGGATTAATAGCCATTTGGTCTTTTTATGAGTTCTCTCAAATTCATATTATGAATGGGATTTCATTATTGCTGCTTGCTGGTATCTTTGTTCTTTTTTACTTTAAAAATGAATTTATTCTTTTAGCTTTTCTTCAACTTAGAAAGCAAAATTTTGAAGGAACAAAAAAATGGTTAGACTATATTAAAAATCCAGAGACTGCCCTTACACAAAAACAACATGGGTATTACAACTATCTACATGGTATCATGTTATCACAGACTAACATAACTAAAGCCGAAAAGTTTTTGAAGAAAGCTCTTAAGCTTGGTCTTTCAATGGATCATGATTTGGCAATGGCTAAACTACAATTAGCTGGAATTGCTATGACTAAAAGGAGAAAAAGAGAGGCTACAAACTTGATGAATGAAGCCAAAAAATTGGATAAACATGGTATGCTTAAAGAACAGATACAAATGATGAAACAGCAAATGAAAAGGATTTAATTTAAGAATATAATAATATTGTATCTTTACTCGATTTCACTACTATATAGATGATTAGGAAACTACTTTTAAAAGCTTTAAATAAACATGCATCACACTGGGTTGTATTAATTATTGATATAGTTCTAGTATGTATATCCTTTATTCTAGCATATACGATTAGATTCAATGCTTCTTTAAACTTCAACAAGGAACAGCTTTTATTTCAACTTCCTTTTATTGCCATAGTTTCAATATTATGTTTTTGGCTAGTTGGATCAAATAGAGGAATTATAAGACATACTGGTACTAGAGATATATTTAATGTTTTTATAGGTGTAACTATATCAACTATGATTATAGTATTTACAGTTACACTAAATAATTTTATAGAACTTATACCCTCATTTACAATACCAAAATCCATAATTTTCATACACTACTTCATTACTATTTTCGTACTAGTAATTAGTAGGTTCATTTTTAAATCTTTATTTGAAATTATCTCTTATGAATTAAAAGATATTACTAATGTTATGATTTATGGTGCTGGTGATTCTGGATTGATAACTTACGGTGCCTTAAATAGAGATACACAAAAAAACTATGAAGTAATCGGTTTTATAGATGATGATAAAAATAAAATTGGTAAGAAAATAGATCGCGTTAAAATTTACAGCCGATCTCAACTAACTAAAGAATTCGTTGAAAATAAAAATATTGATGAAATTATATTTTCTATTCAAAATATAAAATCGGAAAGGCTACTTTATCTTACAGATAAACTATTAGAACTTGACGTTAAGCCTAAGATAGTACCACCTTTTACCTCTTGGATAGCTGGTGATTTTGATGCTAATGAAATAAAACAAGTCAAAATTGAAGACCTGTTGGACAGAAAGCCTATTAACATAAATAACCCTATAATTAAAAGAGATGTTAATGACAAAGTTATCCTCGTTACTGGTGCAGCTGGCTCAATAGGAAGTGAAATATCTAGACAGATAAGTAGTTATAAACACAAACACTTGCTACTTATAGATCAGGCAGAATCTCCTCTTTACGAAATTCAACAAGAGTTAATTAGAAAAGGAATACAAAACTTTACTGCAATTGTAGGTGATGTAAGAGATTTTTCTAGAATGGATGAAATTTTCAAAGAATTTAAGCCTAACAAAATATACCATGCAGCTGCATATAAACATGTACCTCTCATGGAGGTTAGCCCTTACGAAGCTGTAAAAATTAATATTGGAGGAACAAAAAATATAGCAGATCTAGCAGTAAAATACAATACCGAGAGATTTGTAATGGTTTCAACTGATAAAGCTGTGAACCCCACTAATGTTATGGGAGCTTCAAAAAGAGTTGCTGAAATGTATATTAGCTGTTTGAGTAAACAAAATCATGCTACAAAATTCACTACCACACGTTTTGGAAATGTATTAGGTTCCAATGGTTCTGTTATCCCCCTATTTAAAAAACAGATTGAGTCTGGTGGTCCATTAACTGTTACTCACAAAGATATAACACGTTATTTTATGACAATTCCAGAAGCTTGTCAATTAGTTTTAGAGGCGGGCACTATGGGTGATGGAGGAGAAATATACATATTTGATATGGGGAAATCTGTAAAGATTTTCGACATAGCTAAAAGAATGATACACTTATCTGGATTAAAATACCCCGAAGATATCGATATAAAAATTAGCGGATTACGCCCTGGAGAAAAACTGTACGAAGAGTTACTAGCTAGTGGTGAAAATACTACACCTACATATCATGAGAAAATAATGATCGCTAAAACACAGAATATCGATGAGCATACTATCAAGTCGCAAATTGAAAAATTAAATCAAATAAACACCAATTTAAATAATCTAGAATCAGTTAAACTTATAAAACAAATTGTCCCTGAATATAAATCAAACAATTCTATTTATGAGAAACTTGATAACAAAATATTAAATTAAAATTATTACTTTCGCGAAAAATTTGACATATGCAAAAAGCTTTTAAAGTAGTATTATTCGTATTATTATCTTCTTTAGTATCTTGTGTTTCCAAGAAGAAGATTACTTATTTTCAAAATGATAAGATCAATCAACAAAAAGTTAGTAATGCTTACCAGACGGTCTTCAAACCTGATGATTTATTACAGATAACTATCTCAGCTGTAGATTTAGATGCCGTAAAACCATTTAATTTACCAGCAGTTAGTTATGCCACTACTACAAATAGTGTAATTGGTACTCCTCAACAACAGTCATACTTAGTAGATACTAACGGAAATATAGACTTTCCTGTAATTGGTAAAATAAAAATTGGCGGATTATCTAGAGAAACTGCAATCGATATGCTTAAAGAAAAATTAGATCCTGACTACGTCAAAAACCCTACAATTAATATCAGAATTGCTAATTTTAGTATAACAGTTTTAGGAGATGTAAGAAACCCAGGTACTTTTACTATCCCAAACGAAAGGATTACTATTCTTGAAGCTATTGGATTAGCTGGAGATTTAAATATTACTGGTGTAAGAAATAATATTAAAGTATTTAGAGAAATCAATGGAAAAAAAATTCAATTCAACATTGACTTAAGATCAAATTCTATCTTCACTTCGCCTGTATATTATTTACAACAAAATGATTTGATATACATAGACCCAAACAAAGCGTCTTCGCAGAATGCTGCTGTAAATAGAAATACAGGTCTTTTTGTTTCCATAGGATCTGTTTTAGTAGCTTTAATCTCAGTTTTAACAAAATAACCATGACAAATCAAAGTATACCTAATAATCAAATTGAAGGTAATGATACCATTAATATTAGAGCTGAATTAGAAAAGTATTTAATACATTGGAAATGGTTTGTTTTAGGAGTAATAATTTCTTTAATTATTGCCTTTTTATACTTGAGGTATACTACCCCACAATATACTGCCTCTGCTACTATAATGATTAAAGATAACCAGAAATCAGGACTATCTACAGAATTAGAAGCTTTTAAAGATTTAGGCATTATAGGTGGTAGCTCAAGTAATAACCCAGATAACGAGATTGAAATCTTAAAATCAAGAAAAATAATTGGTGATGTAGTAAGCAAATTAAAACTGAATACAGTTTACATGTCAGAAGGAAGAGTAAAAAATTCTGAACTTTTTAAAAATTCACCTATTGAATTTATTCCCGACCAACAATTCTTAGATAATCTTGAAAAACCCAAAATACTCAATATTGATATAGAGTCTGAAAGTTCTTTATTAATTTATGACGAAGAAAACACTTTTAATGAAAGAATAGACTTCGATAATAATTTTAACATCCCTGAATTGGGTTCTTTCTCTCTAAAGAAAACAGAAAATTTTAATAAAGAGGAAATTGGCAAGAGAATCATCGCAATCCAATATCCTTACGATTACATGATCGATGGTTATATCAAGAGAGTAAATATTAGTGCTATAAATAAAAACTCTAGTGTTTTAAAACTTTCTCTGAAATTATCAAACATTCAAAAAGCTGAAGATGTTCTAGACGAAATAATTAAGCAATATAACGATGATGCTATTCTTGATAAAAGTAAAGTCTCTAAAAAAACTGTGGATTTTATTTCTGAAAGATTAAAAAATGTAGGTAAAGAACTAGCTATCTCAGATGATAAAGTTAAGGATTTTAAGAAGCGAAATAATGTAACTGATATCGAATCTGAAGCTGAACTTATATTGAAAACTGATACTGAAAACAGAAAACGTTTACTTGATGCCAATATTCAGTTACGAATTATAAAATCACTTAACGAAGAACTAAAGAATACTGAAGGTATTTTACCAATTAATCTAGGACTTCAAGATCTGAATATTGGAAGATCTATAGCTCAATATAATGAGCTATTAAATACTAAAAATAGGTTGTTAAAAAGTGCAGGGAAAAAAAATACTGTTATAATAGAATTACAGGGTAAGATTGATAATCTAAGAAGTTCATTAATAACTAGTTTGCAAAACCAAGTAAATTCTTTGCAATACAATGTTAATAATTTATCTCGTGAGTCTAATAGATTCAGCTCTAAGATATCTTCTATTCCAACCAAAGAGAGGGAATTTTTAGATATTGCTCGTCAACAAGAAATTATTGCAGGCTTATACACCTATTTACTAAAGAAAAAAGAAGAAACATCTATATCTTTAGCAGTAACAGTTCCTAATGCTAAAATTATAGACAAAGCTTATGGATCTAACATCCCTGTTTCTCCTAAGAAAAAAATCATATTCTTAGCTGCTCTTTTATTAGGCCTGATTGTACCTTTCATAATAATATATATTAGAGATTTATTAGATACTAAAGTGCACACAAAAAGAGATATCGAAGATTTAACGTCCGTGCCTTTTATTGGCGATATTCCTCATTCTGAAACAAAAGAAAAAATTGTTATCGCTTCCGACGCTAGGTCTAGTACAGCTGAAGCATTTAGACTTATCCGTACAAATTTAGACTTTATGTTATCTAATAATAAATCTAAACAAGGAAAAACAATTTTTATTACGTCTACCACCAGTGGAGAAGGTAAGTCTTTTATTTCTATAAATCTTTCTGCCACACTAGCATTGTCTGGAAAACGAGTTATACTCGTTGGAATGGATTTAAGAGCTCCTAAAGTAACAGAATATTTGAATATACCTGAACGAAAAGGGATCACAAACTACATTACTAATGATAGCATTACCTTAGATTCTTTGAAGTTTAACGTACCTGAGCTAAAAGATCTAGATATAATAGCTTCTGGTATTATTCCACCTAATCCGGCTGAATTATTGATGTCTAATAGAGTAATTGAGCTTTTCGAAGAGCTAAGAAATAGTTACGATTACATATTAGTCGATACAGCTCCAGTTAATTTGGTAACTGACACATTATTGATATCAAAATACGCTGACGTGTTCCTATACATTAGTAGAGCTAATTATCTAGATAAAAGGATGCTAACGGTACCTGATACTTTATATAAAGAAAAGAAATTACCTAATATGGCTATAATTTTAAATGATACCGATATGAATCGTGGTTATGGATATGGTTATGGTTATGGATACGGGTATGGTTATGGTAATGTTAAAGAAGAAACCAAACCATGGTATAAAAGAATATTTAATTAATTTACTAAAATTAGATTTGGTATACAATTAAAAAGGAGGAAATATATTTTATATTTTCTCCTTTTTAATTACAAAAACTTTGTATTGTTATTTACTAAATTCTCAATCAATTTTACTGTTTTCTTTGTTCCAATCTTATTTAATAAATTCAGATGATTATGATGATGTGCATCTGTACCAACAAAATCATATAAATTTTCTTTAATTAATTTCTCCGCTGTTTTCTTCACATTACCACCATATTGCTCTGTTAAGGAGAGAAAGTTTAGTTGAAACAAGCACCCTGCTTTTTTTAATTTATAATAGTTCTGAAAATCATTATGATAAAAATTATATCGCTCTGGATGCGCTAATACAGGTTTATAACCTTTTAATTGAATTTCAAATAATATATCGTATAAATTATAAGGTGCATTAAAATAAGACATCTCTACTAAAATAAAGTTATCCTTTAAATTAAGTATGTCATCATTATTTAAACGTTGAACGAACTGTTCATCCATCATATATTCAGCTGCTGCTCTTATGGTGATGTCATTGAACCCCCTTTTAATAAGCTCCGACTTAACTTCTTCCAATTTTAACTTTATAGTTGCTGTGGAATTAGGATATACGTCTCCCAAAACATGGGGCGTGGTTACAAAGTTTCTGATTCCATAAGAGTACATTTTTTCGATTAATGAAATTGAGTCATCCAAATTCTTGGCTCCATCATCTATTCCTGGTAGAAGATGTGAATGTATATCAACGTAATTTTCATCGAAAATTTCCGTTAATGGTATTTTTTTTTCTTTAAAAAAAAACATAATTATAAGGTCTTATTTAATACAAAAATAATGTATATATCAAAAAAAAGCTCATTATTTATAACGAAAACGATTGAGTTTTATTTGGGTATTGTATATGCAAGATTGAAAATCTATATTTGAACAAAACAACTAAATTATCTATGGTTTTAATAGCAGATGGTGGGTCAACAAAAGCTGATTGGATAGCACTTGATAATAATAAAAATGAAGTCTTTAGAGTTCGTACTTTAGGTTTAAATCCTGCAGTAGTACCGGAAGAAGAATTAGAAAATAGAATAATTAATATGTATCAACTCTTTAACATTAAAGAGGAAGTTACAGCTATTCATTTTTATGGAGCTGGTTGCGGTACTCCTAAAGCTGTAGATATTTTAAATGATGTTATGTCTAATATATTTACTAAAGCTTCAATTAATATTAGTGAAGATATGCTAGCTGCAGTTTATGCAACAACAGGTAAAAAACCTGCAGTAGTTTGTATTTTAGGTACTGGTTCTAATAGCTGTTACTTTAATGGTAATAATATGGAAATGTTAGTTGCTTCTTTAGGATACTCTATTATGGACGAAGCTAGCGGTAATTATTTTGGAAAAATACTAATAAGAGATTACTACTATAATAAAATGCCTAAAAAGCTTGCAAATAGCTTTGAAACTCAATTTGATTTAGAGGCTGATTTTATAAAACTTAATCTATACCGTAAGCCAAATCCTAATATGTATTTAGCTTCTTTTGCGAAGTTCATGTTTGAATTCAAAGACGAGAAATACATTAAGAAAATTATTAAAAAAGGATTTCAGGAATTTTTTAAATACAAAGTTCTACCTTACAAAAAAGATCATCTAACTCCTATTTATTTTATTGGGTCTATCGCTTTCTATTTTAGAGAAATCTTAGAAAAAGTAGCTTCTAAACATAACTTAATAATAACAGATATAATTCAAAGACCAATAGACAACCTTTTAAATTATCATAAAAAACATATTAACTAATCAAAGGTAAACATCGCTCTAAAGCCATGCCTCTGGAGCCTTTTATAAGTAACGTCGTATTAAGAATGGATGTACGCTCTAAATAGGCTCTCAATTCTTCAAATTCTTCGAATCTTCGCTGTTTGCCTTTTGTCTTAAAAAAATTACCGCCTACTAAAATTACGTCATTAAACTCTTTACTTTCAATAAGGTTAACTATTGATTGGTGTTCTTCTTCAGAGTTTTTCCCTAACTCAAACATGTCTCCTACAATAAGGATTTTCTTGTCAGATTTGAGCAAATTAAAATTATTAATAGCTGCCTCCATGCTAGTTGGATTTGCGTTGTATGCATCTAAAATAACTTCATTTGAATTGATTTTAATTATCTGTGATCTATTATTAGTTGGTGTATATTCTTCAATGGCATCTTTAATAGCGTCTTTAGCGACGCCAAAATACTCTCCTATAGTAATTGCACAGCATATATTGGGATAGTTATAATTCCCTATTAAATTACTCTTGACAGATACGTTTCTATAATCTAGCGTAACAAAAGGTTCTGCTTTAATAAATTTCACTTCATTAGATAACAAATGTCTTTTTACAGTTTTAGTTTTTGACATTTGAACTGCATCATTTGGATTAACAAAGATTGTTTGATCATTGGAAATAATATAATCATACAACTCTGTTTTTGCTTCTATAACTCCTTCTACTGAACCAAAACCTTCGAGGTGAGCCTTACCAAAATTAGTGATATATCCATAATTAGGCTCTGCTATTGAAGATAATAGAGCTATTTCTTTATGATGATTTGCTCCCATTTCGACAATACCTATTTCTACTTCATTAGTAATAGAAAGTAGTGTTAAGGGAACTCCTATATGGTTATTTAAATTCCCTTGTGTAGCGAATGTTTTAAACTTTTTAGCTAGCACAACATTAATCAACTCTTTTGTCGTTGTCTTACCATTACTTCCTGTCAAGGCAATAATTGGAATATTAATTTTTCTTCTATGAAAAGTAGCTAATTTTTGTAATGTTTCTAGAACATCATTAACTAGAATAAATTTATCATTAGTATTATATTCTTCTTCGTCAATTACACAATAAGAAGCTCCTTTATCATAAGCATCTTGAGCAAAAACATTTCCGTTAAAATTAGCTCCTTTTAAAGCAAAAAATATTGACCCTCCTTTAATTTTCCTTGTATCAGTTGATATAGAGTGATTCTGCTTTACGTATAATTGATGTAATTTTTCAATATTCATAATGTAAAAATAAAAAACCTCGTTGATATCAACGAGGTTTTTGTGCTATTTATATTTTATAAATTATCTTCTAGAATAACTATATCTCGGTGTTGCTGTTTTTTTCTCATTCAACATCATTGGACCTACCTTGTCTGTAGCACATCTAAAACCGATATAATTTGTTGATATATATTCTGGGAAATATCTTCTCTGTGCAGGATCTAACCAATACTCTCTATCAGCCCAAGAACCTCCTTTATAAACCCTAGTTTTATCACTAATAAGAGTAGTTCTAGTTTTCTTGTCGTATTCTAATTTATCAATTACATTACCTAAGGTATCTCTTTCGCTCTCTGGTCTTACAGGAGAATTGTACATACGAGGTCTACCTGCTAATTGTTCTTCATCCAATCCAAAATCTTGTGAAGATTTCTGATCACCGTCATGTAAAGCTGAGTTGTCAGCAAAAGAATAGTTTCTTCTCATATACGTGTCATCTTTCGTTATTGGTATATACTTTATTGTACCAGGCAAAGTTTTAGGAACGATATTACCATTAACAAGTGTATCAATTTCTACTTCGCTATCATCTACAATAACCACTTTACCATTTTCATCAATCATCTTCTTCGTAAAAATATTACCTCTGAAATAATTGAAATCATTTGCTTCAGCATCTACTATAGGTCTGTATACATCAGAAACCCATTCTGCTACATTACCAGACATGTCATACAAACCGAATGCATTCGGCGGATAACTTTTAATTTTGTTAGGAATATCTGCTCCATCACTACTCCAACCTGCAATACCACTATAGTTACCTTTACTTTGCTTAAAGTTGGCTAATTGATCTCCTCTTTTGCTTCTGCTTCTATTTCTTGTGTATTTACCAGTCCAAGAATACTTCTTTCTTCCTCTGATATTGTTGTATTCTCTATTTTCAAAAATAGCTTTAGCTGCATACTCCCACTCTACTTCAGTAGGTAGTCTAAATTTCTGCGCTAAAATACCATCTGAAGAAGTTACTTGTCTTCCTGTAAAAGAACCTTTGGCTGGCTTAGGCTCACCTTTTTTTCTTGGTACTGGAATACCTTTCTTGTATATAGTAGAGTCTCCATCAAAAAGCGCATAAGGCTCTGTTAGATAAACATCAGTATCGAAATTGTTTTTTCCTTTGAACTGAATAGAATCCTCTTTAAAGATATTGGTAATAACACCTTTATCCATTAAAATTTTTAAATTCACCGCATTAGTTCTCCATTTACAATATTGGTTTGCTTGATTCCAAGTTACACCAACAACTGGATAATCTGAATAAGCTGGATGTCTTAAATAACTTTCTGAAAGTAAATTTGTATTTCCTAATCCTTTTCTCCAAACCAATGTATCTGGTAATACAGATGGATAGATGTGTTTAAATTGTGGATCGCTAGGAGGGAAAATATCTTTAGTATATTGCATAAATAACCCATACTCCGAATTAGTTACCTCAGCTTCATCCATATAAAATGAACGAACATGCATTTGTTTAGGGGTAGTATTCCAATCAAACATTACGTCATCTTGTACTAATCCCATAGTGTAGGTTCCACCTTCAATGTGAACCATACCTGAAGGAGCTGTTCCATCTTTGAACTCTCCTTTTAAATAATTTCCGTAACTAGGGTCATTAAAATTCCAACCAGTTAAATTAGATTTACTTGAACTTCTACCTGAACTCTTACAAGACGATAGAACTACTGTGGAGATCAATAGTAAACCTAATAGTTTTAGTGTACTTTTCATGTATTTACTTATTATTTTAGGGTCTGCCAATTTACAACATTTAAAATTCACAACAATCATATAAATATAATAATTTTATTCGATCTTTTCAAATACAAAATACAAACGATTGTTTTTTCATTTTATTATACTAATCTTGCAAAAGATATACTATCTTAAAATGTATGTCGTTATCATAATGGGTTTATGAAAAAAATATTACTATTTATTTTATTGATGCTTAATGCTTTTGCATTTAGTCAAACTAAAAACGCGGTACTTTCTAATGGTGTTTGGTATAAATTTACGATAGATAAAACTGGGGTTTTCAAAATTGATGCTAATTTCCTGAGAAACTTGGGTATTAACACTAATAATTTAAATCCAAAGAATATTAAACTATATGGTAATGGTGGAAAAATGTTACCTGAACTTGCTTCTCAATTTAGATACGATGACCTCCAAGAGAACGCTATATTTGTAGCGGGAGAAGATGACGAAAGTTTCGATAATAATGATTACATCTTATTTTATGGTGTGGGACCTCATTCTACTTTATACAACACTACTACGGAAACCATTAGTCATGCTCAAAATATTTACACTGAAAAAAGCACCTATTTTATAACTATTGGTAATACGTCTGGAAAACGTATTTCTCAACACACTTCTCCAAGTGGAAGCTCAAGCGTAGTAATAAATCAATATGATGATTTTTCATTCTATGAAAAAGAAGAAGTAAATATATTAGGAGTTGGACGACTTTGGTTTGGTGAAAGTTTTAATATTGAAAATAATCAAACTTTTGAGTTTCCATTCGATAACTTTGTTCCGAATTCAGATTTACGAATTAAAGTAAAAGCAGCTTGCCAATCTTCAACTTTCTCCGTTATGAATGTTACTGCAAACGGTACAACAATCCCTGAATTACGATTTAATCCAGTTTCAACATCGACTTCCACAGGTTTAGTACAAGGTGATTTTAGTATTGGTTCAGCAAAAGCAGCTAATCCAACTATTATCAATATAAACTATAATAATAATGGGAATCCCTCTGCTAGATCTTTTTTAGATTACATAGAAATTCAAGGTAAAAAACAACTCTTAGCTAATACTAAACAGTTTAGTTTTAGAAGTTTTGAAGAATTCAATAACGCAGGAATTATAAGTTATAGCATAGAAAATGCTTCTACTATTTTTAATGTTTGGGACGTTTCTGATCCTATTTCTCCTCAAAATATTCTTAACGATGCTACAACAGGCAATGCTTTTTCTTTTCAAACAACTGGAGGAACTCTAAAGGAATATATCGTATTAAATGAAAATGATTTTTATACTCCAGAAATCAATGATCAAACTGTAGTAGACAATCAAAATTTACATTCTTTAAGTAACATCCAGTACTTGATTATAACAAGTAAAGAATTATTAAATGAAGCTAATAGGTTAGCTAACTACCACAAGGAAAACTCTGGTTTAACTGTTCAAACTGTCGATGTAAATAAAATATATAATGAATTTTCATCTGGTAATCCAGATATTGTTGGAATCCGAGATTTTATAAAATATATTAAGGACAATTCGTCCTCAAAACCACTAGAATTTGTATGTTTCTTTGGTGATTCATCATACGACTATAAAGATCGTATTAATGGTAATAATAATATAGTTCCTACTTTTCATGCCGCAGCCAGCTTTGACCTTGTAAATTCTTATGTTACTGATGATTTCTTTGTAATGACTGACGATTCAGATGGACTAATGAGTGCTTCAGATACTATTGATTTAACCTCGGGTAGAATACCAGTTTCATCAACCCAAGAAGCCAATACAGTAGTTTCAAAAATTTTAAGTTATTATGCTTCCGAATCTTTAGGAGACTGGAGAAATACTTTAACTCTTGTTGCCGATGATATCGATGAAAATTCAGATAGAACTCTTCAGTCAGGACTTGAAGAAGTTGCAGATGAAATAAAGATCAATAAGCCTATTTTTAATGTGAATAAGATTTATGCTGATGCATTTAAACAAGAGAACTCATCTGGTGGAGAACGGTATCCTCAAGTAAAAAGCGCTATAACTAATGCTATTGAAAAAGGTACTCTCGTTTTTGATTATTTTGGTCATGGTGGTGAAGATGGACTTGCGCTTGAACGTATTCTAGAAATCCCACAAATACAGAGTTTCAATAACTTTAAAACACTTCCTTTATTTATAACTGTTACTTGCGAATTCTCAAGATTTGATAATCCTTTAAGAGATACAGCAGGGGAACAATTATTTTTAAATTCAAATGGAGGCGCCGTGAGCATGATTACAACCACTAGAGATGTTTTTATATCTACTGGAGAAGAATTCAATAAACGATTAACTAGATATGTACTAGATTTTGACAACGCAGACGATACAATTGCCAAAAATTTAATCAAAACTAAAAACGAAACAACTAGCAACCAACGTTTTTTTATCTATTTTTTTGGAGATCCTGCAATGAAATTAGCTATTCCAAAACCCAATGTTCAGATTGATCGTTTAAATGGTGTTGATATTTCTCAGCCTACTGATACATTAAAAGCTTTATCGAAAATTCAATTAGAAGGTAGCGTTACCGATACAAGCGGAACACTTCTAAACAATTTCAATGGAACTGTTTTTGCTACAATTTTTGACAAACCTATCGATAAAGTTACATTAGATAACGATAATTTTGGTATCGTAAACACATTCGATTCTCAGGAAAGTAAAATATTTAGAGGTAAATCCTCTGTACAAAACGGTAGGTTTAATCTCGAATTTATTGTACCAAAAGACATCAAAATTGCTTATGGTAAAGGGAAAGTAAGTTTGTATGCTGACAACAATCAAACCGATAAGTCTGGTGTAAATTTAGATATTACAGTTGGTGGTATTAATGAGAACGCTCCTGAAGATACTACAGGACCAGAGATTCAACCTTTTATGAATGATGAATCTTTTATTGAAGGTGGAACTACAAACACCTCTCCTAACCTAATTATCAAACTATCTGATATAAGCGGAATAAACACCTCTATTACTGCGGTCGATCACGATATCGTTGCTATTCTTGATGGCAATCAATCTGAGCCAATAATTCTAAATGATTTCTATGAAACTGAATTAGACGATTTTACTAATGGAAAAGTAAATTATCAACTTAGAGATTTATCCCCTGGTTTGCATACTTTAAAAATAAAAGCATGGGATACCTATAATAATTCTTCTGAAACAACGTTAACCTTCGAGGTAATTAGCGATACCAAGCTAGTTCTTGAAAATGTGTTAAATTACCCTAATCCATTTACAACGTATACAGAATTCTGGTTCAATCATAACAAACCTAACGAACTTCTAGAGGTACAAGTACAGGTTTTCACTATTTCTGGTAAGCTTGTTAAAACAATAAATGAAACTGTTCAAACAACAGGAGGCTTATCTAGATCGATAACATGGAATGGATTAGATGATTTTGGAAATAAAATTGGTAAAGGTGTGTATGTATACAAACTTAGAGTCGTATCAACCGCAAATAATTTATCAACTGAGAAATACGAGAAATTAGTTATCCTACAATAAAGTTATATATTTGCTAAATAATGTTAAAATAAAATGAAAAAACTAGTACTACTTACGCTACTTACTATAATAAGTATAAAAACGGTTGCTCAATCAGAATCGAGAGCGATCACAACTTCTCTTCCTTTCTTATTAATAACTTCTGACGCAAGAGCAGGTGGTATGGGAGATATTGGTGTAGCTACTTCATCTGATGCATATTCTTTATTTCATAACCCAGCTAAAATTGCGTTCAATAAAAACGCTTTAAGTATAGGCGCAAATTATGTACCATGGTTACGAAATTTAACAGACGATATTTTTGCTGGTAACCTTTCTGTTATTAACCGCTTTAGTGAAAATAGTGCTTGGGGTATAGACTTCAAATACTTTTCTTTAGGAAGAATTGACTTAACAGACACTAGAGGTTTACCTACTGGCTTCGAAAACCCAGCTGAACTAGCAATATCAGGTTATTACTCTTTAAAGCTAAGTGAAAAATTATCTATGGGAGTTGGATTGAAATACATTAATTCTAATTTAGATGTAGATAATTCTCTTGAAGTTGTAAACTCATTTGCTGTAGATGTTTCTGCATACTATCAATCTGATGAAGAAAACTATGGAACATTCAATGGTCGTTATCGTTTAGGAATTAACATTGCAAACATAGGACCTAAAGTGGAATATACACCAGGTCAAGAAAATTTCATCCCTACTATCGCTAAACTTGGTGGTGGATTTGATTTCATATTAGATGATTTTAATACTTTAGGTGTTAATCTTGAATTTAGAAAACTATTAGTCCCTTCAAGTGGAACAAGATCTACTCGAGGGTGGTTCGAAGGAATGTTTACTTCTTTAGGAGATAGAGATTTTAGTGAAGAGTTAAGAGAAGTTATTTGGTCTTTAGGTGCTGAATACTTGTATAATGAAGCTTTTGCTTTAAGAGCAGGTTATTTTAATGAAAGTGAAATAAAAGGTAACAGAAAATTCTTTACCATGGGTGCTGGATTTAAAGCTAGGGCTTTCTCAATCGATTTATCATACTTAGTAAATACTTCCGACGTTAATAATCCGTTAGAAAATACATTACGTTTCTCTATCGGAATCGATTTAGGAGAAATTTATGAAGATTTTTAATCAATTACTTTTTTTAGTATATTGAGCATAAATATAAAAAGCAGTCTTAAGACTGCTTTTTTTGACTAAACACATAACATGAAAGAGATTAACTTTTCTTCTAAGGCTATTATTTTTGACGATTTTTCTCAACTCCTTGAAGAAGATCGAACTTTACTTGAAAAAGCTATTACGGCAAGAGATAAAGCTTATGCTCCATACTCTAAATTTAATGTAGGCGCTGCTATTTTACTTGATAACAAAAAAATTATACTGGGAAACAATCAGGAAAACGCCGCATATCCTTCTGGAATGTGTGCAGAACGGGTAGCTATTTGGAGAGCTGGATCAGAATATCCTGATATGATTGTGAAAAAAATAGCCATCTCTGCGGCTTCTTCGCATACTGTAGTAGATAAGCCTGTAGGGCCGTGTGGTGCTTGCAGACAAGCATTGTATGAATA
This sequence comes from Tenacibaculum sp., assembly GCA_020629275.1. Classification (GTDB taxonomy): domain Bacteria; phylum Bacteroidota; class Bacteroidia; order Flavobacteriales; family Flavobacteriaceae; genus Polaribacter. The sequence goes on from JAHDDQ010000025.1 coordinate 35,139, forward strand.
TGAATTTCGCCAAAGCCAACCTATTGAAATTATTTTTATGGGAGAAACAGGTAAAATCATAAAAACAGAATCTTTATCTTCTTTACTACCTTTCTCTTTTGATAGTTCGTTCTTATAAAAAGAAATCTTTTAAAAATTACCACAAAACAAAAATACTTCACAGATTAGCGACTTTAATTTTATCATATTGATAATTTAAGAACGTTAAATTTATTTATTATGCAATTTTAAAATATTAAAATACGAAATCAGTAAAAATAAAATTTCTTACCAAGCATTAATAGGTTTACCATTTTAAAACTTGTTTATTTGCCGCTATTGTAGTCTTAATTTTTAGTGATGAAAGCAGTTATAACAGGTACGGGAAGCTATATTCCTACAATAAGAAAAGAAAATAAAAAGTTCGATACTAATGTATTTTTAAATGCTGATGGTTCTTCATTTAATACGTCTAACGATGTAATAATAGAAAAGTTTAAAATCATTACAGGTATCGAAGAACGGAGATATGCTGAGGATAATCTCACTGCTTCAGATTTAGGTTTTTTTGCGGCACAAAATGCTATTACAAATGCGAACATTAATTCTGAAGATATAAACTATATTATTTTCGCTCATAATTTTGGAGACGTTAAAAATGAAGCAATCCAAAGTGACATACTTCCTAGTTTGGCTACACGTGTAAAACATTTACTCGGTATAAAAAATCCAAACTGTATTGCGTATGATATTTTATTCGGCTGCCCAGGATGGATTGAAGGTGTTATACAAGCACAAGCTTTCATAAAAGCTGGTATTGCTGAAAAGGTATTAGTCATAGGAGGTGAGACACTATCTAGAGTTATAGATAAGCACGATAGAGATTCTATGATATATAGCGATGGCGCTGGTGCATGTATTGTTGAAAAATCTAAAAACTCTAATAGCGGTATATTAAGTCATGCGTCTCAAACGTTTGCAAAAGAAGAAGCCTATCATCTATTCTTTGGAAACTCAAACGATAAAAATGAAGATCCAAATACAAGATATATTAAAATGTATGGTCGTAAAATCTATGAATTTGCATTAACTCATGTTCCTAATGCAATGAAAATAGCTTTAGATAAAAGCGGAGTTGGAATTGATGATGTGAAAAAAATATTTATTCATCAAGCCAATGAAAAAATGGATGAAGCTATTATCAAACGATTTTTTAGACTTTATAAAAAACCAATTCCAGAAGCTATAATGCCTATGAGTATTCATAAACTTGGAAACAGTTCTGTAGCCACAGTACCTACCCTACTTGACTTAGTTTTGAAAAATAAAATAGAAAATCATAATGTAGCTAAAGGTGATGTAATCATACTCGCTTCTGTAGGCGCTGGCATGAATATTAATGCTATTGTATATCGTTATTAAAATGTGTGAAAAATATCCGCAAAAATAAAATCAAACTATTATTTTTGCGGATGCAACAACACAACGTACTTATATTAGATTTTGGTTCGCAGTATACTCAGTTAATTGCGCGCCGTGTAAGAGAATTAAATATTTATTGTGAAATTCATCCTTACAATAAGATACCCGAAAATCTTGAAAATTTTAAAGCAGTAATCTTATCTGGAAGTCCTTCTTCTGTTAGATCTGAACAAGCACCTCATCCTGATTTATCTGAAATAAGAGGAAAAAAACCACTATTGGCAGTATGCTATGGTGCACAATACTTAGCTCACTTTTCAGACGGGTTAGTTGCTCCTTCAAATACACGTGAATATGGTAGAGCCAATCTTTCTTTTATCAAAAATGAAGAAGTTTTCTTTAAAGATATCTCAGAAGGCAGCCAAGTTTGGATGAGTCATTCTGATACTATTAAAGAACTTCCAAAAAATGGAGTTTTATTAGCTAGTACAAATGACGTAAAAAATGCAGCTTATAAAATTGAAGGCGAAACTACATTCGCTATACAGTTTCATCCAGAAGTATACCACTCAACAGATGGGACACAATTATTAAAAAACTTCTTAATTGATATCGCAGAAGTTAACCAGAATTGGACTCCCAACTCTTTTGTTGAATCTACGATAAACAACCTAAAAGAAACTGTTGGAGACGATAAAGTAATACTAGGATTATCTGGTGGTGTAGACTCTACAGTAGCTGGAGTTTTACTCCATAAAGCAATAGGTGAAAATTTACATTGCATATTTGTAAATAATGGTTTATTGCGTAAAAACGAATATGAAAGTGTACTAAAACAATACGAAGGCATGGGATTAAACGTTAAAGGAGTAGATGCTTCTCAACGTTTTTTAACAGCTTTGGCAGGAATAAGCGATCCAGAAACTAAGAGAAAAGCTATTGGAAGAGTTTTTATCGAAGTTTTTGATGATGAAGCTTCAAAAGTTCAAAATGCAAAATGGTTAGCACAAGGAACTATTTACCCTGATGTTATTGAATCTGTATCTGTAAATGGTGGACCTTCAGCAACTATAAAAAGCCATCATAATGTAGGAGGTTTACCAGATTTCATGAAGTTAAAAGTGGTTGAACCTTTACGTATGATTTTTAAAGACGAAGTAAGACGTGTAGGAAAATCTATGGGGATCGATAAAGAATTATTAGGACGTCATCCATTTCCAGGACCAGGCTTAGCCATTAGAATACTGGGTGATATTACTTCAGAAAAAGTTCGTATTTTGCAAGAAGTGGATGCTGTTTTTATTAATGGCTTAAAAGAACATGGCCTATATGACAGCGTGTGGCAGGCAGGTGCAATTTTATTACCTGTGAATTCTGTTGGGGTAATGGGTGACGAAAGAACTTATGAAAAAGTAGTAGCTTTACGTGCAGTTGAAAGTACTGATGGTATGACAGCTGATTGGGTGAATTTACCTTATGAGTTTTTACAAAAGATATCGAATAGTATAATAAATAATGTAAAAGGCGTTAATAGAGTGGTATATGACATTAGTTCTAAGCCACCTGCAACCATAGAATGGGAATAAGAAATCCAATTCCTTTATAAAACAAATATATATATGAGTAATATTAGATTTTTAATTGTTTCTTTAGTAGCAGTACTGTTATTTTCATGTAGCCAGCAGAAAAGATATATTTCTTACAAGGTGAAAGAAGGTGAAAGTATACGCGATATCGCTGAACGCTTAGATGTAGAAACAAAAGATTTAATTCGTTTGAATCCTGATGTCGGTGACGAACCCGCTATAAATAGTGTTATTATTATACCTAATCCAGAGTATAAAAAGAAGCTTCCAATTATTCAAAAAGAAGATTCTGATACTATTGATAGTGATACTACTAAACCTAACGAAACCGACACTGAACAAAGTCCAGACTCTACCCAGGTTACCAAAACTATATATAAATATAAAACACATACTGTAAAAGCTGGTGAAACTGTATATCGCTTAACGAAACAATATAATATTTCTAAAAATGAATTATTACGCTTAAACCCAGAATATCCAAAACTTAAAAATAACTTATTAAGTGTAGGACAAGTTCTTAAGGTAAAGGTTAGCGAGAAGAAAGTATTTTATGTTTCCTTAGAAGAAGATCTTAAGAATCATGTTACTCACACAGTAAAATCAAAAGAAACTTTATACAGTTTAACAAGGTTTTACAACCTAAGTAAACAAGAGTTAATTGATTTAAATCCAGAATATCCAGAATTAGCAAATGACAAACTAAATGTTGGACAAATTCTAAGAATTAGAACACTAGAAAACAAATTAGACACCGATGATGTTGCAATGTATATTGATACCATTGCTGAGAATCGTGCCATAAAGTTATTAATGTTATTGCCTTTTAGAGCAAAAGAATATGATAGTATTTCTTCTGAAAAGATCTTTGATAGAAAAAAGAATAAATCTGCTGCAGATGCTAGACTAGCTAACATGGTTACTGATTTCTACATGGGTGCGGAAATAGCAGTCGATTCTATAAAAAGCCAAGGTGTTGCTGTTGACTTTTTATTGTTTGATACTGGAAATAGAGGTAAAAAAGTAAAAGACATTATTAACAATAATGAACTTGATGATGTAGATGTTGTTATAGGACCTTTTTATTCTGACAATGTGAATGTAGTAGCAGATGAAATTAATTCTCCTGTTATCTTCCCTCATTTTTCAAAAAACCAAACAGAATTCTCATCTTCCAATATTGTGAAATCAGCTCCAGACAGGGAAACTCACAGTGAATTTTTAGTAAATTTTCTAAAAGAAAAGTACAACGGGGAAACAATTTTTGTAGTTGGTGACGATAAAAAGGTATCTGAAAATCAAGTTAAAACAATAGTTAACAGTTTAAAGGAGCACGACTCAATTGAAAAGATTCATGTTTTAAAACCAGAAAAAGGATATATTAAAAAAGAGCGTTTTACTAAAGAAATGAAACCTAATAGTAAAAATTGGATTATTTTAACTTCGGATGATAATGTAGTTATTGCAGACGCTATCAATAGCATGGTTGTTTTACCAGATGATGTAACTGCTCAAGTTTTTGCAATTGATAAAAACAGAGCATATGCAAAGGTTAATAATAATACTTTAGCTAGAATAGATTTTACTTATGTTACCGATAATTTTAATGACAGCAAAGCAAGGAGCATTCGTGAGTTTAATAGAAAATATCGTAAAAAAAATAAAGATATTCCATCGGAATACTCTGTAAGAGGTTTTGATATTACTTACGATATATTAATGCGACTCGCCTCAAACAATAGTTTGTCTGATACTTTCAAAGAAGGTGCTTCTATGCGATTAGAAAACAAATTCGATTATAAGAAAAAATTCTTTGGTATAACAAATAACAGAGGATTATTCATTTTAAAATACAATAGCGATTTAAGTTTAACTCGATTAAAATAATATTACTTAATTCTATAAAAAAGCCATATATGATAATCATATATGGCTTTTTTTATACTTTATATTATATGTTTATTTCTATGGATTAAAACCTATTATCTCCATCTATAAGATCTCCTATCCCTCCTAAAATACTTCCTTCTCCTTTACTTCCTCCATTACTAGGCGCCATAGACAGTACTCTACCTGCCAACCTACTAAATGGTAATGACTGAATGTAAACAGTACCTGGACCTTGAAGTTTAGCAAAAAATAGACCTTCACCTCCAAAAATTGAGTTTTTAATTCCACCTACAAACTCAACATCATAATCAACATCTTTTGTAAACCCTACTATACAACCTGTATCTACTTTCAATACTTCTCCAGGTTGTAAGACTTTTTTTGCCATGGTTCCACCAGCATGAATAAAACCTAATCCATCCCCTTCCATTTTTTGCATAATAAAACCTTCACCTCCAAACAGACCTCTACCTAATTTTTTTGAAAACTCTATTCCTATCGACACACCTTTAGCTGCGCAAAGGAATGCATCTTTCTGACAGATAAATTTACCTCCAAACTCTGTTAAATCTATCGGTATAATTTTACCTGGATATGGAGATGCAAATGAAACTCGCTTTTTTCCAAAACCATTATTTGTAAAAACTGTCATAAACAAATTCTCGCCAGTTAAAATTCTTTTACCCGCAGAAAAAATCTTTCCTAAAAGTCCTTTTTCCTGATTAGAACCGTCTCCCAAAATGGTGTTCATCTTAACATCAGCATCCATCATCATAAAGCTGCCACTTTCAGCGACAACTCCTTCTTGCGGGTCCAATTCAATCTCTACATATTGCATTTCTTCACCAAAAACGCGGTAATCTATTTCGTGTGCATTCATAATTTTTTACTTTATTTGATTAGACTCTGTATTTATTAGTTTGTTACGCTTTTACTTTTAAACTCCATTCAAATTCAAATTTAGAAACCACTACTCCATCTTCATTTATACCTGTAGATGTTAATACAATTACCTGCCCTTCTCCTGTTTCTATAGTTTTCTGTATTGCTATCTTAATTTCACTTCCTTGGTTACATTCAAAAAAAATCTTTCCTGTTGCCTTTTTAGTGAAAGTTGCATTCATATTTGTTACCAACATAGAAATTTTTCGCTCAGACTTCTTTATAGCTAACAAAACTAATACGCCAGTTGCAAATTCTGCAGCCATACCTTGAACTGCCCAAAACATTGATTTAAAAGGGTTTTGATTGATCCATTTATGCTTCACATGAATCACTGCTTTCTCCTCTGAAATAGATTTTACACGAATTCCTGTAATAAATGCAGATGGCAATTTGAATAATAAGAAAAAATTAATTTTTGATGGTGTAAACGTCATACATGCTGATTTTACTCGCAATTTAAGGTTTTTTAGCCTTTAAAAACATAAATTCAAAACCTTTATAAATGTTAAATTTTGTTAAAATATGGTACTATGTATTGCATAATACCTTTTAAAAGATATATATTTGCATAGTACAGTATTATATAAATCATTTTATCATGAAAAACAACAGTGAAAATACGAATGCATTTCTAATACATATATCATCGTTTGCAGGATATTTGTTTCCATTAGGGAGTATTATTACTCCTTTAGTTTTATGGCAAACACAAAAAGATAAGAGTGTTTTTTTAGATGATCATGGAAAAGAAGCTGTAAACTTTAACATCAGTTTTGCTTTATACATTTTTATATTAAGTGCTTCTTTTTTCTCTTTTTTCTTTGGCGATATTTTTAGCTTGATTAACAGAATAGATCATATCGATTTTGGAAATACGTTTTCTTTTAATACGAATCTTTTTAGCTTCTTTGGAGTAGCCTCTTTGGTTAGCATAATAACACTAATAAAAATAGCTTTAGTTATTATTGCTTCTATGAAAGCTAATAATGGAGAACAATATAAGTATCCTTTCATCATTAAATTTATTAAATAACCCACACTCAATGAAGATAGAAAATACGAAAGCGCAAATGCGTAAAGGAGTTTTAGAGTATTGCATTTTATCAATATTAAAGAAAGGTGATGCATATACTTCTGAAATTTTAAACACACTTAAAAGCGCAGAAATGATTGTGGTTGAAGGAACAATTTATCCTTTACTAACCCGATTAAAAAATGCAGGTTTGTTATCCTACAGATGGGAAGAATCTACCTCAGGACCGCCACGTAAATATTACGTTTTAACAGAAAACGGTATTATGTTTTTAAAAGAATTAGACAAAACTTGGAATAATTTAGTAAACGCAGTAAATCAAGTAACTAGCACAAAATCAACATCAAATGAATAAGACAATAAACATAAATTTAGGCGGTTTTTTCTTCCATATAGATGAAATTGCTTATCAAAAATTAAGAAGATATCTAGACGCTATTTCCCGTTCTTTAAGTGACGATCCGCAAGGCAAAAATGAAATTATTGCTGATATTGAAGCTCGTATAAGTGAACTTTTGTCTGAAAGAATTACAGATGCTCGTCAAGTTGTAAATGAAGGAGATATTGATGAAATCATTGCTATAATGGGGCAACCTGAGGATTATTCTGAAGCTGAAGAAGCATATTCAGAAAGTAATACAGGATATCAAAAAAGAAGCAAGTCCTCTTCAAAAAAACTATTCAGAGATAACGAAGATAAATTTTTGGGTGGTGTAGCTTCGGGATTAGGTCACTATACTAAAATTGACGCTATTTGGATTCGTTTGATATTCATTATAACTGCAGTGACTACTGGTTTTGGTCTTTTAGTTTACCTTATTTTATGGGTTTTATTACCTGAAGCTAAAACTACAGCAGAAAAATTACAGATGGAAGGTGAACCTGTAAATATTGATAACAT
>JAHDDQ010000195.1 GCA_020629275.1 Tenacibaculum sp.
TCTGACTGTTAATCAGAGGGTCCTTGGTTCGAGCCCAAGAGGGGGAGCAAAAAACACCACTTTTAAAGTGGTGTTTTTTTATTTATAGACTATATACTCCATAATATTAGATTTGTAAACTTCTTTGTAGCCCAACTAATTTTCTTGTCTACACATTTTCTTATACATGAGAAAATATCATGTTTAATAGTTTTTAGTCAGTAAACTCAAAATACAGCCTTACTTTAATGATTCATTTTAAAAATGAAGTAGTTTTTATAATTGAGGCATATGTGTTGTTTCAACTGCTAAATTTATCATAAGCTGTCTGTAATTTTGTATCGTATTTATTTTGTTTATATCCAGAGCCATTGTATGCGTGCGCAAAATTTGTCCAATTTTTTTCTCTTAACCAAGAAATTATCTTTTTACCTCTAAAAGAATTAATTGAGATAAATCTTCCAAAGGCTTCTAAATGTTCCCGCTCATGGTCGTACATTTTAACAACAAAATCGTCTATTGACGTGTAGCCTAAACTTTCATAGTGGTATCCCATTATTTGAAATGCGCCCCACGACGCCGAACTATATGCAGCTTCTTTAACAGCTGAAGATGATGAAATAGATGTTGCTTTTTCTAACCGTGTATATTCTTTAACACCTCCTAAATAATGTTTTCTTGTCCATTTTTTATATAATACATCTTCTGTATCACTATTCAATAATGTGTTTGGATTGATTCCTCTTTCATTCAATTGTCTCCAAAACACATGCCCTTCGAATAAAATTACTGGCTTTCCATTTATAAGAAAGCCTTTTCCTCTACTTTCAACCTGGTTTACTGCTTTTACGACTGATAACTCTAAATTATTGGCTTCTGCAAAAAGAATTAAATCTTGTTCCGATAAAAATTTATCGTTAAAATCAAATAATTCCTGTTCTTTAGCAATAATTTTAGACCATGTTTTTGCTCCTACTAACCCATCCACCACTAATCTGTTTTCCAATTGAAAATCTCTAACGGCTTTATCTGTATCTTTCCCGAAAAATTCAGAGACTTTAACTTTATATCCTAACTTTACTAGTAATTCCTCTAGTATGAATACTGCTTGTCCTCTTGAACGGTATTTAAGTAGTTGCATTTTTTCTTAATTTTTATTTTTTTACTGTTTTTTCATAGTTACTCTACCTCACTTAGATTGTAATAATCTTTCGATTTGAGACTAATAAGCACTCATTCAACTTATAAATCTCGTAGTGTCTTATACTTATAATCGCTCAATTTAATAAGTTATTATACTTATACAAAAGACTTAATAGAAAAGAAATCGATTTTTATGAGTTACTCGATCTATGTCAGCTAAAATTACTGTATGTGTTCTATCTGATTTAAATTTTGATTCAAAAAACTTACCAATTGTAATGGTGGAAAAGTAAGTATTTTGGCTATTTCACTTCAAATTATAATATTTTGTATCTGATCTTTACAACAAATAAATGGCTCGAAATTTGTTCAAATCAGAGAATATCTCAAAATTACTATCGAAAGCTGCTAATTAATTCAATGAAAAAATGGTTTTATCGCTGTACTTTTCCTTTAATATAAATAAGGAAAATACTTTATAAAAAAGGGAAAAACCTTTTCTAGGTACTCAAAAAAATTAGTTTTTCATATTATTTTAATGTAGATAAAAAATAAGATCTAACATATTCATTGTTAGTTGAATATACTGAAAACATTTTTTCTGATCTCACATATAATTTATTTTCTTTTTCAAAAAACTCAATATCACCGTTAATTTCGAATCTCTTAGCTATTATTTCTTTAGCTAATGAAATTGGATGTAAAAACCTTGGTAGTTTATCTTTTGTATATCGTTTATGAAACTTATATTTTATTTTATTTTCTGGATAATCTTTAAATAGAGCTAAATCTCTACCTATATATATTCTATTAAAAAGTAATTTAGCATTAATTGAATCTTTTGGTTTAATATAAAACGTATGAGGCCTTATGTCTAATGATTCAACAGATTCTTTATCTGGTAAGATTAATATTTCGTAACTTGAATTATTAACAATTTTTGCACTTTTTAATAAACCGTGGGGTCTTGGTTTTTTCCCAGAATACTGGGTATTAAATTTTCCAGAATTAATCCCAGCCAAATATGTTATACCACTCACTTTTGTAGCATCAAAATCTGTTAAGTAACCATAAACACTTTTATCAAATTTAAGATTAGCAACTATTTGATTCTTCGCTTTAATTTTATTTTTATACTGATTCGCAAAAACAACAACACTAATAACAAGTATGCAAATGCCTCCAAGAATACCCATCATAAATCTGAAATCTCTTAGTACCTCTTGTTTTTCAATTTTATCTTCAACTGTTTTAGGAGTATTCCCCATCCAAAATAACCCATCAATAAGTGTGTAACAAAAATGTGCTAATCCAGATCTTGAAAGTGCTTTTCTACTGTAAGATGTAGTTAAAGTGTTTAACTTTCTCATTTTGCCTTTTATCTCTTTTTCATTTAATGATGCAACTAATGTAGAAAAAGAGTTTTTTAATATTGATGGAGTTTTTACAACTTTATCTGCTATATTTAAAAAATATTCAGCTTTAGCATCTGTTTTTTTTTCTATCAAATGAATGATTTCCTCTGGAAGAAATAATCTATAATGTAATAGCTCATTTACAATTCCATACTGTTCTTTAGCAAAAGCCACATTACAAGAGTTTGTTATATCTTCCAATAAGTACAATTTAAAAAAGCGCTTTATTTTAGCTTCATCTTCTTCTTTAAAAATAACCTTTTGCTTTTTCTTAAAGAACAAATCATTCATTAATAGCCTCTCTAAATTAGGGTTGTTTGTTAAAAAAACTATTCCTTCTTTGTATTCGCGAAAAGACTTTATAAATAAATCTATTGAAATACCGTTGAACGCTTCGTCTAACTGCTTTTGTACTTTTAAAAGCTTTTCTATTTTGACCGCATTTTTCTCAGAAAAATTATTTAAATCAACAGGAATTGATGCTTGAATTAGCTTTAAAGACTCTATATAACTCATTAATTTATTTACATTTGTTTATAAGAAAAAGTAGGTTATGATCGCAATTATTAATCAAATATATGAAATACAAAGAAAGTCTATTGAAAATGATTTTCTGTTAACAGAGCGTAATATTAGTAGACTTTTTCATGAACTAGATGGAATGGGGTATCGTATATTAATTCCTTCTAACGAAACTTATAATGAAAATAGAACAGATATTGAAGCTCGGTTAATGAGTGCAGATGCTTCTATAATAACAAAAGTTATCAAGCCCATTATTTATCAAGAAAATAATAATCAGTTGACCTTGATACAAAAAGGGATTGTAATTGTAGAATAAAAAAGTTATGAAAATGATTAATATTGGAATTGATTTAGGAACTACTAACTCGGCTATTGCAACTTATAAAAATGGAAACGTAATTATCCACAAAAATCCTGTTGGCTTCTCAGAAACTCTTCCTTCAGTTATATCTTTTAAAGGAAAAAAAACATTAGTTGGAAATAAAGCTCGAGAGCGTTTTTTAATAAACAGTGAAAACACTTTTTCTTCTTTCAAACGAAAAATGGGAACGGATGAATTGTACTATATTTCTATTTTAGATAAAAGCGTTAGTCCAATTGAGTTGTCCGCTCTTATCTTAGAAGAATTACAAAGCTTTTTAATTGATGAATCATATCATCAATCAGCAGTAATTACAATTCCTGCTTCTTTTAATACCATACAATCTAATGCTACTAAAAAGGCTGGTTATTTAGCAAACGTTAAAGAAGTTGTTCTACTACAAGAACCCATAGCTGCATGTATAGCATATTCTAATGCTCAGAATTTAAATTTGGAAAAAGAGGAAAAATGGGTTGTGTATGATTTTGGAGGAGGAACCTTTGATGTGTCATTAGCACAAGTTTCTGAAAGGGCTTTGAAAGTACTAGACCATAAAGGTGATAATTTTTTAGGAGGCTTGGATATTGACATGCTTTTTGTTGAAAAGATAATTTGTCCTGCTTTAGAAAAAGAATTTCCTCAGCTAGAAAATTTATGGAAGAAATTTATCATCAATGATGCTCTAGACTTCAGAAAACTTTTCCACGAACTTTTATTTAAAGCTGAAGAGGCTAAAAAAGAATTATCTGTAAAGAATACTACGGTTTTAGAGGTTGAAAACGAAGATTTAGATCTCTTTTTAGATATTGAAATAACCGTTGAAGAGTTTAATACTATTATAACTTCTAAATTTGATAAAACTTATTCTTTATTAAAAGAACTCATGAAGGATAATGAAATTACTTTTAATGAAGTTTCAAGAATTATTCTAGTAGGTGGGACTACTTATATTCCATATATAAGAAAGCAACTTCATGAGAGAACTAACGTAAAAATAGATACCGCAATAAACCCTACAACAGCTGTTGTAGCTGGCGCTGCATACTACGCAGGATCAAAAGAATCTGAATACAATTCAATTTCAGCAGAAATAAAAAAAACACCTGTTACGAACTATAACCCAACTTGGGTTTTTGAAGTTCAAACCAATGATGATGAAGAATTAATTGTAGGCGATTTTTCAAAAAAAATAAATGGATTTTATAGAATAACACGTTTAGATGGAGGCTTCGATACTGGAATAACTAGTTTTGAAAATAGGATAGCGGAGTTTGTTCCTATTGTAAAAAAATCAACAAACATTTTCAAGGTTCAAGTATTTGATCGATATAAAAACAGTGTTCTAGAAAAAGATGGTATAACAATATTACATGGTGTATATGCTATTTTAGGGCAACCAATTCCTAGTGATATCGCTATAGAATTAGATGGTAGTGATGAACATAGTATGTTAGAAACTATCTTTAAAAAAAATGATGTTCTTCCACTTTCTAAAACCATTTATAAAACTGCTTCAAAGAATATTTTAGCTGCTGGAAATGACTCTCTAATTATTAAGGTTCGTGAAGGTGATGTTAGGAATTCAGCCGCAAGTAATATGCTTATTGGTTGCATTGAAATTTCTTCAAAGGATATTTCTTTTGATATTATTAAGGGCATTGATATTGAGTTAAACTTTCAAATATCGGAGTCTAGAGATTTAAAAATAGAAGTATTTATTGATGCCATAGATCTTAAATTAACACAAGTTTTTTCTCCATCTGAGATTACAGTAGATATAGAACATCTAATTTCAGAAATTAAATTATATGTAGATCTTATTGCTGAAGAAATAGCATTACTTGATGGTACTCAAACACATTTAAAAGTTGAAATAGAGCGTATTCAAAATGAATTAATTATACTTTATGGAAATGCTTTAGACAATAGAATAGATAAGCTTACCGAAGCCAAATATCAAATCGATGAATCTAAACGAAGATTAATTCAGCAATACGATCAAATTATTAGACACAAACATATTTTAACTGAAATTGAAAATTATAATCATTTAAAGACTACACTAAATTCGCAGTTAGAAACATTAAACATCCATCAGAAAAAAGAATTTAAAAAAATCATAGAAAATGATCGTGATTTCTTACAATCGGGTAATAAACATTTACTTAAAGCAAAGATTGAAAAGCTAAATCAATTGCATAATGATGTTTACAGAAATTC
>JAHDDQ010000196.1:0-3193 GCA_020629275.1 Tenacibaculum sp.
TCCCATAAAATAGAATTACTATCTTCTCCGTAGGTTGGGGAAAGTTGTTTGACCAATTTAAAATCTTCTATAAGATGGATATGCTCTCTTTTTAAGTTACTTAATACTTGGGGCGAATGCGTAGAAAGAATAAACTGAATATTAGGGAACACGTGCATTAAGGCTGGAACTACTTTTCGCTGCCATTCTGGGTGTAAGTGCAATTCTATTTCATCAATTAAGACTACTCCTTTTCCTTGTAGAACGTCAATTGATTCAGGATAAGCATGAGCCATTGTTAAGCGACGGGCAATATCGCATACTAATAGTATAATCGTCTTTTCACCGTCTGAAAGTTTATCTAAACGAAAAGAGCTATCATTCTTTTTTATAAAGAGTTTATTACCTTCACTTGATCTTGATCCTATACCATTACCCGATCCATAACGTGATAAAGTATCTACGTGTAGTTCTTCATACGATGCACTTGAATCGACCTGACTTAAAAAGTTTTTTAACGCTTTTCTTATAGATTGTAAATATGGACTTCGATATTGATCATCTTCTCTTAGACGCTTACGATTTTCTATATTTTCTTGGTGTATATACCATTGTTCAAATTCACCAAAACGACTAATCTTACTATCAAGTGCATTTTTATAGGTTTCTAAAACAGGATACTTGTACACCGTCTCTATATAATCTTCTGATATTTCGTCTGTAAATGTTCTATCTATGGTGTAGTAAGTTGCGATAGGAACATTTCCTCTTGATGGAATATCATTAATAAAGTTTTTGACTTCTTTTAGCTCACTACTAATTGTCATCACATAATCTGATAAAGTACTTATGTTTGAACGTGGCTTTTCACCATAACGATTCTGGTACATAAACCATGTATATGACTTTTCAAGTTCTAGCGTTATTAATGCTGAATCTAATAGGTTATTGATGTCTTCAATTTCTATTCGATTTTTCAAATTATTAGCCTCTAAAATAAACCCTACAAACATACTTAGCAACGTCCCAACCGCATCCAACACCGTCGTTTTACCAGAACCATTGACACCTACAAAAACATTGACTTGTGGGTGTAGTTTGATGTCGAGTTTGTCTTTAAAGCCTCGATAGCCTTCAATTAATACCTTTTCTATTTTCATATAAGGATCTTTATAAATGTAAAGATAAGGATTATATAACTTTTATGAAGTAGTTGTTTTCTTCAAATCTAACTCCCATACTTTAAACTCAATTCATCTTCCAAGCCAAAAACTTGTAGTACCTGCTTTATTCTACGAAATTTACCATTGCTATCAAGGTTGACTTCGATATAGTAGTTTTCATTGACTTGATAGGCAACTCTCAATTCTTCTTTATGGGATTTTACGGGTAAGTATTCTTTCAATTCACTTGTTATGAATAGTCTTGGATTTTCGTTGAATAGCGTTTGCATGATATGCGTGTATAGCTTACTAAACTCATTGGTGATGACACGCTCATTCCTAAAAATAAAATATTCTATTTTTTTATTTCGGGGAGGTTCTGCTTCAAATATATTGACTTCATTACTCTCATTTTCAAATAGTTCCTCAATGGAAGGATATGTCCAAATCTCACAAAACCGCTTCAAGATTTTTTCAAATCGAGTATTTAATTCTAAAATAGTCCACTCATTGATAGTCTTTAAGTAGGCATTGAGCCAAAGACGAGAATACGCATATCCTTGTTCTTTACCTTCTACATTCATGGACTTTTTGGCAGTAAAGGTTTTATTACTAAGGCTACCATTGTTGCCCGATAAGGTTAAATTACCTATTGTATGCAGGTAAGTGTCTTTCATCATATTAAATTCATGCTCGTCTAAGTTTTCTTTCCATTCGGAGGTTGGTGTTTGTGGGAAAATATGCTCTATGGTGATATGAGGATTATCAATAGCTACATATTCTCTGTTATTGTGATTTTCTAATAGCTCCAAAAAGTAATTTCTGTTCTTGGATTTTATGTTATAAACATCTTTTTCTTTAAGGGCTGCTTTGATCTCTTTGTTATTTGGGAAACGCTGTGATCCTACTTTTTTAATTAAAGCTCGTTCAATGGATGGGATATAATCATTAGTATCAACATCTCCGTAGAGCGTCATAAATATCTTGTTGAGTGCATTGGTCGGTAAGCCGATAATGAAACGCCTCCATGTAAAAGACTGTACAAGTTTTAAAACATTAATAAAAATTTGTTTGTCGATCACTCCTTTATCATAATCATCATACACAGGAATCAGAAAAGGATAAGATACATTGATCTCCAAGCGATTAATGTATTTGAGCTGCTGCTGTATAGTTAAATCGCTTTCTTTGGCAGGGTTTATAAGTTTATTATAAAGACGGGCATAATTTTTAAGCTCTGTAAGCGTATTTGTATAAAACTGTTCGTCTCTATGTTCATATTTGAGTTTGAACTCTGCATATACTTTATTCTTGTTTGGTATTTTCTTGTTTTTAAGCGTCAAATAATCTCTAATAAATTCAGATACTTTTGACTCATTTTTCGCTTCATCTTTGGCTTGTTCTTCTATAATATTCCAATAAGTATTGAATACTCTGATTTGCTTATCAGGAGCTAAACCCATCAAAATATAGTTCCGAATGAGGTCGGCTTGTGAGAGTTCTAAGCCTGTTGAGTTTAAGCTCTCGAAGATTCGCTGTGGATCATCTTTACCTCTTTCGAGTGAAATTTCTACAAATAGCAAGCGTTTTAGACCATTCATTACTGTTTCAAAGTTGTCTATTGTAAGTCGATTTTTGAAAAAGGAATAGTTTTCAATTACCCTTGAATAGTCGTTATAATCTTCTGGGTTGTTCTCGGAAAGTAAATACTTTAAGGCTAAAGAATTGTTGTCGGTTTGCTTTAGTTTGAGTTTACTGTTTTCTTCTCGTACATATTTATTGACAATGTACGTGTCATTGATTTCGGCAGCTCTTTCTTCCTGCCCGTTTTCTTTAGCAAAATTATACAATGCTAAGTAGATCAGAGAAATAGTCGTCAAACGTTGTTGACCATCTATGATAACTAAGGGTTTGACTTCCGAAGCGGTATATACTCCATCATGTATAAAAACGACGCTACCTATAAAATGTGTATCGTGTTCGGCTTTACTCCCAACTTCTAGTATATCGTTTAGTAATTGTTTACATTGAACCTCTTTCCAGTCGTAGTT
>JAHDDQ010000196.1:3293-5636 GCA_020629275.1 Tenacibaculum sp.
ATTTCTTTGTCGGTCTGGTCGATGGTGCTTTGTATGGCGAGGGCTTTGGCTTTTTCGGTTTCAAAATAATCTTCCCACTCGGCTTCCTCTGCTAAACCGAGCTTGATCTTTTTCTTTTTGAGTTCTTTGACAAATTCTGCGAAAGTCAAAGTATGCCAGCTTTGTAATTTTTTTGAGAGTTTTTCGATGGTGAATTTACGTTGGAGGAGACGGGTAAATTTGGAGTGAAGTTCTGAAAAAATCATATTCTGATAAAGAATACCCTTTATTTTTTCATCAAAAGATACATTGGAATTTTCCAGATTAAATACGGGAAATGGATTAATATATTTTGTGTTAAACCTAAAATAACCACCCCTTAAAACATTCCCTGTGTTTTTCAGAAAAAACCATAATAATGAAGAATTTAAGATTGAAAGTACAGTATATTCATTTATTTTTGAATCGTTTAAACTAATTCCATAAGCACCGTTTTTTACGCATATCCCCGAATTATCTTTAGTTAATTGTAAACCTAAAGTTATATCTGGTGAAACTAGTTTTTTATAATTGCTAGTAACCAGATTTTTAGGATATACATATAAGAACCATCCTTCTTTATCCATTTTACCTTTCTCTCTTCCTCTTAAACTAACCTCATGTTTTTTTAAATATTGATACCCTTTAGGATAGTTTTCCTTGATATAAAGTTCAGTCATTGGACTCGCTATGTCATTAATAATTGAGTAAGGAAAAATAACATACAATTCAGTATCTAATACTCCAAAACGATTAATACTGTCTCCTTTTATTAGGGGTTTTAATAAGCCTGATTCTATTTCCACATCTGAATCTAAAGAACTCGAATATCCTTTTATTACTTTTGATTCTTGATCCGATTTACTTCTGATTATATAAATTTTATCCCCACTAGTTTGAATCCCAGAGAAAACTTTAATATAATCACCAATAATTTTCGGCTGTATAAATAGCTTATCCAAAACATTTTGAATTTTAGGATTATTTATACTCCATTTACCATTTGCTAGGTTAGCAAAATTCACATCAAAGAACATATTATTATTCATTAAAGTATCTGGCATAGCATACATGAACTTAAACGAAGTTGATTCTTCATTAGAAAGTGTTAATATACAAGTATATGTCGAAGCATCCTTGAAAATTAGATGTTCTTGAAAATGAACAATTGATTTAATTGATTTCTTTTGCAATAAAAAACTCCTAATACCTTCGCCAAATTCTGCAATAAGAAATTTATGTGGTAAAATGAATGAAACAAGTCCTTTTGTATTGATTAAAAAAGACGTTCGTTCAATAAATAATACGTATAGGTCATAATTACCTACTGCGGATAGGAAAATAGATTCATACGATCTTGCAAGTTCTGGATAACCTTCTTTAATTCCTTGTATCCTAACATAAGGCGGATTCCCAATCACCACATCAAAACCGCCATTTTTAAAGACGTTTGGAAACTCCGTTTCCCAATGAAAGGCTTTGTCCCCTGCTACTTCGGGATCATCTATAAGCGAGTTACCGCATTTGATATTATTGCTCAACGTGGTCAAGGCACGACCTTTTTTAGCAGATCGTAACCACAAGGATAAACGGGCAATTTCTACCGATTCCTCGTTGATGTCCACACCATAGATGTTGCGCTCTAAAATATCGTTGGTGATGTCAGATAAGACCATCGGTACATTCAGCAGTTGCGCTTGAAGCTCGTCTATGTGTTGGTGTTCCTTTATTAAAAAATCGAGGGCTTGATTTAGAAAAGCTCCACTACCACAGGCAGGATCGCAAATAGTCAGTTCCAACAAGTAGGCTCGATAGCTTCGTAGGTGTTCTAAAATCGTTTCTCCTTCTACCGAAAGATTGGTTTTTTTACCGTCTTTATTGGTTCGTTTTTTAGTGTTGATATAATTCTTGGAATAATCAACTTCTAGGAGTTGTAATTCCGTTTTTTTGTCTTGGCAAAGTTTTCCAACGGTATTATCTACAATATATTTAGTGATATATTTGGGCGTATAAAATACACCGTCTTTTTTACGTTTGGTTTTGCTTTTGTCGATGGTTTGCCCTTCGAGTTGGGCGGTCATTTCGTCTATTTCATTGAGTGAGTGTTCAAAAATATGACCTAAGATATTTACATCTACTTCTGTTTCAAAATCATACCCCGATAATACGAGTGTATGATTCATCAAAATACTATCAGAAATAATCAATTGATCCAACATTGGATCAGGAGCAAATAAGCCACCATTGAACGCAAAGATTTCGGCTTTATCGCCTTTGGCTGGTCGTCCACTATTGATATAACCAAAATATTGTTGAAAGACCTCG
>JAHDDQ010000197.1 GCA_020629275.1 Tenacibaculum sp.
CAAAAGCATGAAAGCATGTTTACATCTGTAAACATACAAAAAAACAACTCTATAATGTTGTCTTCACTTGAAGGTAGTACCTTGGGTGTTTGGATATCGCATGGTGAAGGTAAATTTAGTCTTCCTAAAGAAGAAACACAATATAATATTGTAGCTAAATATGCTTATGAAGCTTACCCTCACAATCCGAATGGTTCAGATTATAACACTGCTATGTTGTGTGATAAAACAGGGAGACACCTTGTAACTATGCCACATATTGAACGTTCTACATTCCAGTGGAATTGGGCACACTATAAAAATAACAGAAAAGATCAGGTTTCTCCATGGTTAGAAGCGTTTACTAATGCTAAACAATGGATAGAAAACAAGAATTCTTAGAGTTTAATTATATTTTACATCATAAACGGTCATATACATTAGTATTTGACCGTTTTTTTATTTTATAGATAACCAACCCACGATTATTACTACTAATTAATATCTATATACTATAACTTCTATAGCTCCTTTAATTAATAATGTATGTAAAGATTCATTGTCTACTCAATAGAATTTATACATAATGATCTCTATACTTTCTTATGAGTGATTTACACAAATGTAAACAATTACAACTATTTACATTTGTAAAAATCGTAAGAATTCAAGGTTTCTAGCCCTCTTATAGAGTCTATTTATGTATATATGTTAAAGTACTATTTATCAGGTGATTATATTATTTTAATTAAAGCATCTATTTAACTAATAATCCTGTGTTCTAGCAAAAAAAGTAGTGACAACTACTACAACTTTATCATAAATGATAGTATAAATATTAGTTATTTAAATAATTGCTTTATTTTCTATTTTGTCTTCTAGATAAAAATGTATATGTTTGTAAACAACTATAACTGTTTACAAATGTGAATTATTCTTTATTAATAGATCGATTAAAAGAAATTTTAGCTTATTATGGATTGTCATCTTCTGCTTTTGCTGAAAAGATAGACATACAACGATCTAGTGTTTCACATTTATTATCTGGTAGAAATAAACCAAGTTTAGATTTTGTAACAAAAGTTGTTGAGAATTTCCCCGAAGTAGATTTGTATTGGTTATTATACGGTCAGGGCAGTTTTCCAAATAAAAAAAATGAAATAACGCCACCTATAACTCTCTTCGATCAAGAAAAAGAAAAAACGACAAAGGATAGAGAAAATAATTTTGAAGAAACGAAAAAAATAAATACTTTAACAAAAAAGAAAATTACAAAGGTTGTACTATTATACGACGATAATACCTTTGAAGAATTCAACCCGTAATTCTATATAAATGAATTACTTATTTTTAATAATCCCCTAAAAAAGTCTGTGCATATTGTACTGGCTTTTTTGCTTTAATTAAATAAAAAAAGAATTGATAAAGCGATTATAGTAATATAATTTATACGATAATTTTAGTCTAACATTCTTTTAGTACAAATTTTTAAAAAACTGGTGTACTTTTAAAGTAGCTAATCATTAAAAAAATCAGGCTTACCATAATACATATTATTACAATTAAGAATTTGGCATAATTTAGAAATTTATGAGTTCTCTTCATTTTAAAAATTTTAATCACTATTTATATTCATTAGTAATACAATTGATAAATGAAAAACCCTACTTTAATATTTATAAATATTGAGAATAAAAAAAGAGCCACATAATTGTGGCTCTTTTTTTATTTGAGTATGTGCTTTAATGTTATGTTAACATTCCTCCATCTACAGACAATGTTTGTCCAGTTATATAAGCACTCATATCAGAAGCTAAAAATATACAAGCATTAGCTATATCTTCTGGTGTTCCTCCTCTTTTTAAAGGAATTTCATTTCTCCATCCATCCACAACTTTTTCATCTAACTTAGCAGTCATTTCAGTTTCTATAAATCCTGGAGCAACTACGTTACTACGAATATTACGAGAACCTAGTTCTAGCGCTACAGATTTTGAAAATCCTATAATCCCAGCTTTAGAAGCTGCATAATTTGCTTGACCTGCATTACCTTTTAAACCTACAACCGAACTCATATTTATAATAGACCCAGCACGTTGTTTCATCATTGGCTTAATTACTGCTTTAGTTAAATTGAATACAGACTTAAGGTTTACTTCAATAACTTTATCAAAATCGGTTTCTGAAATACGTAATAATAAATTATCCTTAGTTATCCCTGCATTATTAATTAGTACATCTATAGTTCCAAATTCTTCTAAAACACTTTTCGCTAATTCTTGTGCAGCATCAAATTCAGCGGCATTAGATTGATATCCTTTTGCATTAACCCCAAATTCTTTCAGTTCATTTTCCAAAGCATTCGCTGCATCAACAGATGAATTATATGTAAATGCAATATTGGCACCTTGCTTAGCAAACTCTATAGCTATACCTTTACCAATACCTCTTGTGGCTCCAGTAATTATAGCTGTTTTATTTTCTAAAAGTTTCATTTATTATTTTGTTAAAGTTGAATGTTTAAATATATAATTTTTATGCAAAATAGTAATTGCATTTATTTCAAATAAAAATTCCCGCAAGAATACGGGAATTTTAATATTTAATACAATACGTATCTTATTAAGAAAGCACTTTAGCTACCATTTCACCAATTTTTGCAGGTGACTCAACAACGTGAATACCGTTTTCTGCTAAAATCTTCATTTTTGCTTGTGCTGTATCGTCTGCTCCACCTACAATAGCACCCGCGTGCCCCATAGTTCTACCAGCTGGCGCAGTTTGTCCTGCGATAAAACCAACAACTGGTTTACGATTACCATCAGCTTTAATCCAACGAGCAGCTTCTGCTTCTAATTGTCCACCGATTTCACCTATCATCACTATAGCTTCTGTTTCTTCATCGTTCATTAATAACTCTACAGCTTCTTTTGTAGTAGTTCCAATAATAGGATCTCCTCCAATACCTATTGCTGTAGTTACTCCAAAACCTTGCTTTACAACCTGATCAGCAGCTTCATACGTTAATGTTCCTGATTTAGAAACAATTCCTACTTTTCCTTTTTTAAAGATAAACCCTGGCATAATACCAACTTTAGCTTCATCTGGAGTAATTACTCCTGGACAGTTTGGTCCAACTAAAGTACAATCTTCTTTGGCATCGATGTAAGATTTTACCTTAACCATATCTGCCGTAGGAATACCTTCAGTAATACATATGATTACTTTTATTCCTGCTTCAGCAGATTCCATGATTGCATCAGCAGCAAAAGCTGGAGGAACGAAAATGATTGAAGTGTCAGCTTCTGCTTTTTGTACTGCTTCATCAACAGTATTGAAAACAGGTTTACCTAAGTGTTCTTGTCCACCTTTACCTGGTGTTACACCACCCACAATATTAGTTCCATATTCAATCATTTGACCAGCATGGAAAGTACCTTCACTTCCTGTAAATCCTTGTACTATAATTTTTGAATCTTTATTTACTAAAACGCTCATCGGTTTATTTTTAATTTAAGTCAAGCAAAAATAGTTTTTTAATTGAGTATTACCAATTAAATTATTGTTACTTTTTATGTTTATTTGTTTGGTTTTTTAAATATATAATTTCTCGCATAGTTTGGCGATATTCTGCTTGCGGTGTTCCGAAATAAATTCCCTTTTTCAGTGATTTCATAACTCCTGTTTGCGCCATTAACACCGTTCCTTTTTCTATATGAAGTCCGCTTACAACACCAACCTGTCCCCACATCGTAACTTCATCTTCAATAACAGTACATCCTGCGATTCCAGTTTGAGCTGCAATCAAACATTTCTTCCCTATAATGGTATCATGACCAACATGAACTTGGTTGTCTATTTTAGTACCTTCACCAATAGTAGTATCTCCTGTAACACCTCTATCTATAGTGCATGAAGCCCCTATATCGACATAGTTTTCTATAACAACTCTACCTCCTGAAACTAGAGGATCAAAACCTTCAGGTCTATTTTTATAATAAAACGCATTACTTCCTAAAACTGCATTGGAATAAATAGTAACATTGTCTCCAATAATACAATTATTATTTATTGAAACATTTGAATGAATGATACAATTTTTGCCTATTCTGACATGCTCACCTATGAATACATTTGGTTGAATTATAGTATTCTCACCTATTATTGCTGAAGAAGCTATACTTTCTTTTGATGCTATAAATGGATTAAAATGTTTTGTTATCTTATTGAAATCTCTAAAGGGATCATCTGAAATTAATAGTGTTTTGCCTTCAGGACAATCCACCTCTTTATTTATCAATATTGTTGTTGCAGCAGATTGTAATGCTTTATCATAATACTTAGGATGATCAACAAAAACAATTTCTCCTTTTTCAACAACATGAATTTCATTAATTCCGGTAATTCTAAAGTTTGGATCCCCAACAAATTGTAATTGTAAAAGATCTGCAATTTGCTTTAATGTTTGAGTTTCTTTGAATTTCATACTAGAAAAAATCCCGCTATTTGCGGGATTAGAATTTATTCTTTAATACGTTCTTGGTAAGTTCCTTTTGTCGTTTCTACCTTTATTTTATCTCCTTCATTTATAAAAAGAGGTACATTTACACTTGCTCCTGTTTCTACTTTCGCAGGTTTTGTAGCATTTGTAGCTGTATTTCCTTTAACACCAGGCTCAGTATGTACAACTTCTAAAATTACACTAGCAGGCATTTCAACAGATAATGGCATTTCATCTTCTGAATTGATAATTATAGTAACTATTTCTCCTTCTTTCATTAATTCTGGTGCATCCAAAGCGGCTTTCTCCAATGTAATTTGAGAATAATCTACTTGATTCATAAAGTGATACGTTTCTCCTTCTTTGTACAAAAATTGAAATTTATGAGTTTCTACTCTTACATCTTCGATTTTTCTTCCTGAAGGAAATGTGTTATCTATAACTTTACCATTTGTAACACTTTTTAATTTTGTTCTTACAAATGCTGGTCCTTTACCTGGTTTTACATGTAAAAATTCAACAACTTTATAAATGTCGTTGTTGTATCTCATACAAAGTCCGTTTTTGATATCTGATGTAGTTGCCATTGTTAATTTTTAATTTGTTTTGTAATATCCCTTCATTATTCCTCTATGAGAGTCTTTTATAAACTGTATAATTTCATCTCTTTCAGAAGTTGCTTCCATTTCTGCTTCCATAATTTCAATTGCTTGTGAATTATTATAGTTTTTTTGGAATAAAATTCTGTATATATCTTGTATTTCTCTAATCTTATCTGTTGAATATCCTCTTCTTCTTAACCCAATTGAATTAATTCCTACATAAGAAAGTGGTTCACGAGCTGCTTTAACAAACGGAGGCACATCTTTTCGTACTAAAGAACCTCCAGTAACGAAAGCGTGCTGACCTACTGAGGCAAACTGATGTACAGCTACCATACCTGATAGAACTCCATTATCTCCTACAGTTACGTGGCCTGCTAAAGTAGAATTATTAGAAAAAATAC
>JAHDDQ010000198.1 GCA_020629275.1 Tenacibaculum sp.
AAAATTCGGTAAGACCTTGTATAATACCAAGGATAATCGCGTCTATTATTTCCATGGCGCAAAAATATTAAAATTGAGGTAGTAATATATAATTAAAACAGAAATTTTAGACTTTAAATGTAGAATCTCTAATTATAAGACTTCCTTTTATTTCTATCATTTTAGTGGCAATAGTTTCAGAAGTACTTTCAATTTCTTCTATCAAATATTTAATAGCTGTTTTTCCTATGATTTCACCAGGTTGGTCTATGGTTGTAAGATTTGGTTCTATAACAGTAGAGAGTCTTGAATTACTAAAACCAACCACAGCAATTTCATCTGGTATTTTTATGTTAAATTTTCTTAGTGTTTGAATCACACCAACAGCGGCACTATCGGTTATTGTAAATATAGCGTCAGGCCTTTTTTTAAAACTAAGTAATAGGTTAGTCATTCTTTTGCCTTGTTGTAAAGAAATATCATCAACACTAATAATTATTTTTTCATCAACTTCAATATTATGCTCTTTTAAAGCTTTTAAATATCCCGCATATCTTTTTTCAGAGTTATATGAAAATTCTCTTTCTTTAATAATGGCAATTCTTTTTTTACCAATATTTATTAAATGTTCTATTGCATTAAAAGCCGCTTCTTCATCGTTAATTGTTATTTGTGTACAGGGAATTTTATTGGATACCTTATCAAATAAAATTAAAGGAGATGTGTTTAATGTTTGTAAAACAGAATCAATATCTCGAGTCATTTTTGTTAAAGAAGCTAAAATACCATCTACTCCAAATTGTATCATGGTATTAAGCATTTCAGTTTGTTTTGTTACATCATTGTTAGATTCTGAAATAATAACCCTATATCCTCTTATTGCCGCTTCTTCCAAAATACCCCTTACGATGGTAGTTGTAAAGTAGTGCGTAATGTTAGGTACAACAACACCAATAATATTTGTTTTGTGCTTTCTAAAGCCCTTAGCAAAAATATTTGGAACATAGTTCATGGATTGAGCAAGATTCTTAACTTTTTTTATCGTAGCTTCACTAATGTCTGGATGTGAGGGCTCTTGAAACTGTTGAGGTTGATAAATCAAGTATTTGTGCTAATTTTTTTAGAGTAACTACTTCTTTTTTCATTTTAAGTGATCTATTTTTAATGCAAATGTAAAAAACAAACGTTCCCGCAAACGGTTGCGTAAAAATATCATATTTTTTTAGAATTTTTATTAGGTATCTGCTTATAAATTTGGCAAAAGATTAACTAATTCTAAATATCATGAAAAAAATTATTTTTACATTATTATGTGTGTTTAGCATTTCTGCAACGTTTTCGCAAACGGATATATCAGGAACTGTTAAAGACAAAGCAGGTGTGCCAATTACAGGAGCAAACTTGCTTATTGTAGGTAGCTCATCAGGTGCAACATCAGATTTTGACGGAAACTATAGTTTCTCTAGTAGTCTAGAAGGTACACAAACGGTTAAGATATCCTACTTAGGATATGAATCACAAGAAAAAGTTGTCACTCTTGAAGGTAGCCCAATTAATTTAAACTTTGTTTTGCAAGAAGGAGGAAACGCTTTAGATGAAGTTGTATTAACAGCTTCTGCTACTTTTAGGTCGCAAAAGGAAACGCCAATGTCAATCAGTTCAATAAAGCAGAGAGAAATAACCAAACTTTCAGCAAATAGTCAAGCTGATATTATTAGAAGTATCCCCGGTATTACTGCAGAAGGTGGTGGTGGTGAAACAGCTACAAACGTTTTTGTAAGAGGTTTGCCTTCTGGTGGTCAATATGTATTTAACCCATTACAATATGATGGTATGCCATTAATGAGTACGTTTGGTTTAAATTCATCTGCGCATGATGTTTATGCGAGACCAGATATAGGCTTTAAGGGTGTAGAGTTTGTTCGTGGTGGTGCCGCCGTTTTATATGGGGCAGGATCTGTTGCCGGTATAATAAACTATACAAGTAAAACAGGAGATTCAAATGACGAAAACATTATCAATCTAGAATGGGCAGATAAAGGTCGTTTAAAAACAGACTTTTATACTGGTGGTAAACTAGGAGGAGAAGATTCTAATACTTATTATGCATTTACTGGATTTGTTAGAAAAGATGATGGTCCAATTGAAACAGGATTACCAACAAAGGGTGTTCAGTTTAGAGCTAATATCAAAAAGAAATTTGAAAACGGATCATTTACAGTTCATGGTCAGTTTATTAATGATAAAGCACAGTTTTTCTTACCGCTTCCTTTAGATGGAAACAGAAAAAGAATTGCCGGTAACGATGGTGAGGATGTATCTCAATTATTGTCTGGAGAATTAGCCAATACATCATTTCTAACAGCAGGAGGTGTTTACGAAAGCCCGATTGAAGATGGTGTTTTCACTCAAGGTGGATACTTAATGGCTGATTTTAACTATGATTTCGCTGATGATTTAAAATTTAAATCGAAAGTTAAGTATGCAAATTATAAGCACAATTTTGCCTTGTATGTAGGAGGTAATGGAGACAATAATAATCCTATTACTTTAAACGATTATGTTGGTAATGTTGCACCTGGCAACTTAGGATTTACCGCTCAGTATCAAGGTACATCAACTACAATTAACGGATCTGATTTAGTTGTAGATAATTTACATGTAGATAGATTGCGTCCAATGACAGATTACTCTGGAGAGGCATCTTTAACTAAAACTTTAGAAGTAACAAATGGAACACACAACATTACAGGAGGTGTTTATTTAGCACGTACAGAAGCTGAAGATGTTAACTATCAATATAGAGTATTATCTGAGTTTAACAATAATCCTCAATTAGTAAACTTAAGTTATGTAGATGCTGGTGGAAATGATGTTACGTTTTCTACGGGTGGTCTTTATAACAGAATTGGTATGACTTCAAACAAGTTTTTATCTCAAAATAAAACGGCGTTTTATTTAACAGATGAGATGGTTTTTGATAAATGGCGTTTTGATGTTGGTTTTAGAATAGAAAATACTGAAGGAACTTTTAGTAATGGAAATATTGTAGAAAGTCAAGTATATGATGATGCTACTTTAACTCCAGAATTAGCAAATGTTAATTTTGCTGATGGTAGTTTTACAAGAGCAAATGTTAGTGCAACAGATTGGGCAGTGTCTTTAGCTGGTTTATACAAACTAAGTGATCCCGTTAATTTATATGCTAACTTTTCTAGAGGTTTCTTTTTTCCACAGATTAGAGGATTTACTCCTATAGCTTCTGGTGTTACAGGAAGTAAATATGATTCAGAAAAAATTACTCAATTTGAAGTTGGAGCAAAATTAGGAACTGCGAAATTAAAAGGATCTGTAGCTGCGTATTATGTAGGTTTAAGCGACAGAATTAAAATAGATCAAGGATTTGTAAGTGGTACATTAGTTGATTTAACAAGATCAGAACAAAGCACGAGAACTATTGGCTTAGAGGCTTCTTTTGATTATAGTTTAGCCGATAACCTTAGCTTAAGAGGAACAGCTACTTACCAAGATCATGAGATTTCAAAAAATGTTTCTACAGATTTAACTAATAATACATCTTCAACTACTAATGAAGGGAATGAATTAGCAAGACAACCTAATTTCTTAGGAAGCATTGGATTACACTACGATGATAATCAATTTGATGCTTTATTCTCTATCAATCATACAGGAAGCAAGTTTGCTGCCGATAACAATACAGTAGAATTAGATGCTATTTCTATTGCACGTATTGGAGCAGGATATATGTTCAAAATGGGAGATAATGAAGATAGCGATGATACTTTAAGGTTAGGATTCTCGGTATTCAATTTATTTAATGATGAAGGAGTTACTGAAGGAGATCCAAGAAATGTAAATCAAGCTGGTGATGCAGAGTTTTTCTTTGGAAGACCTATTTTACCACGTAGGTTTTTCTTAACAGCAACATTTAGTTTTTAATATACTGATATAAGTTTAAATTTAGTATAAGTTTAGTTTGACAGCTCATCACTGACGATGCTAAGTCGTTGGTGGTGAGTTTTTTTAAAATCGAAAAATATTATGAAAGAATTAAAAAACCGAGCAATAAAAGTTCTAGATAGTAATTGGAAAGATGAAGTTGGTTTTAGTATACCTTGTGCTAATTTGTATCCATTCCAATGGTTTTGGGATTCAGGTTTAATTGCTATCGGGTTTGCTCATTTTGATATGGTAAAGGCCGAAAGAGAAATTGAAACGTTGTTGGATGCACAATGGGGTAATGGTTTTATTCCACATATTATTTTTCATACTGACACCGATACATATTTTCCAGGTCCAGATTTTCATCTATCTGATTTACATCCCCAATCATCAAAAAAATACAAATCAACAGGCATGACACAGCCTCCAGTAACAGGTTTTGTGTTAGAAGAAATATACCGCATTAGCAAAGACAAAGATTCAACTTTGAAGTTTATAGAAAAGACTATTGATAAGGTTTACTTTAATCATGAGTATTTCTATAAAAACAGAGACCCTCAAAACGAAGGACTTGTTTATATATATCATAATTGGGAATCTGGCACAGATAATTCTCCTATTTGGGATGATATTTGGGATACTATGAATCCTCCAGAGTACACTTTTGAAAGGCGAGACACGACGCACGTTGATGCTTCCGAAAGACCATCAAAAAGAGAATACGACCATTATTTGTATATCATTGATATTGCAAAAGAACATAATTATAGTGACGAAAAAATAGCTGAACTATCGCCATTTTTAGTACAAGATCCACTGTTTAATTCCATGTTGATTAAATCTAATCAGAGTTTAATCAATTTATATGAAAAGTTAGGGAATACTGAAAAAGTAAGCCAATTAAAAAAGTGGCAAGAAAAGAGTATTCAGTCATTTAATAGCAAATTGTTTGATGAAGAACTTGGAGCGTATGTACATTATGATTTAAGAAATGAAAGACCACTTCGGTATTTATCGTCATCATCATTTTCACCATTATATGCTGGCATTCCAAACAAAGAAAGAGCAGAATCTCTAGTGAAAGTCATGATGGATAAGTTTGGTGGAGACCATCAATATTTATGTGCTTCTTTTGATCCTACTAGCGAACGCTTCAATCCTAAAAAATATTGGAGAGGGCCAGTTTGGGTAAATTTAAACTGGATGTTGTATAATGGATTAAAAACTTATGGTTATACCGAAATTGCAGAACGAGTAAAACAAGATACCATTGAAATTCTTGAAAAGAATGGATTTTACGAATATTTTGATTCAAGAAAAGAAATGCACCAAAATGGAAAAGCAGGTTATGGTGGTAATAATTTTTCTTGGAGTGCTGCTCTATTAATTGATTTACTTGAAAGTTAGATATAAGTGTCTCAATTAGATTTCTCACAAGATTATGTTTTAGAGGATGATTATGTAAAACTAATGCCCCTTAAAATAGA
>JAHDDQ010000026.1 GCA_020629275.1 Tenacibaculum sp.
TAAGCGCTTAAGAAATAAATATCAGCATAAAACTACACGTAATGCTGTTAGAAAACTAAGAGCTACAACTGATAAAAATGAAGCACAAGGAATGTTATCAGGTGTTGTTTCAATGTTAGATAAATTAGCGAAAAATAATATTATTCATAAGAATAAAGCAGCTAATTTAAAATCTAAATTATCAAAATACGTAGCAGCTTTATAACCAATATTAGAGTTTTAAGGTTAGTTAATATATAAAGCACTTCCATATGGAGGTGCTTTTTTACGTTGTTTTATTGAATTATTTTATTTCTTTATTACAAAGGAATACCACACTTTCTATACTTCATTACTGCGAACTCAATATTCTTGAATCAGTTGATATGACTAAGTTATATAAAAACTTATCGATCTATATTTTCAATATATCATATAAGCTTTGAATAGTATTAGAAAGTTAAACCTGGTTTTGGTAAAGTTTTTTAGGGTAACTTAAAAGCTTAGCTTCGATAATTTTTAGAAGCAACAGTAAGGAAAAAGTGAAGTGATTTTGTGTAAAATTAGACCTTAATATTACTCTTATTATCATTAGGCCTCGTCTGGACTTATCTTCTTGTTTACAGAATTGATTACTAAATTAAATTAGATACAAGTGCTTGTTTCTTGAGAAATAGATTTAATAATCATATTTTTTGTGTCCATCTAACCTAATGAATATGAAAAGTAGTAGTGTAAACCCCCATAAAGAAGAGCCTCCGTAGCTAAAAAAGGGTAGTGGTATTCCAATAGTTGGCAATAAACCAATAACCATACCTATATTCACAATCACATGAAAAAAGAAAATTGAGACAATACCGTAACCATAAATCCTAGCAAATTTATTTGTTTGGTTTTCAGAAAGGTAAAGTATCCTGTATAACAAACACATAAAAAGTATAATAACAAAACTACTACCTAAAAAACCCCATTCTTCGCTAACTGTACTGAAGATATAATCTGTATCTTGTTCTGGTACAAAATTTCCTTGAGTTCTATCTCCTTGCAAAAAACCTTTACCAGTTATACCACCAGATTTTATGGTAAGTTCTGATTGGTATGTATTGTATCCAATGCCTTTATTATCCTTAATTTTACCTAAAAGAATATCAAATCGATCCTTTTGATGCTGTTTTAAAATGTTAGTATAAGTGTAGCCTACTGATAGAATAAATATGCTTGAAATTATGTACGCTAAGATTATAATTGGCCAGTTAAACCTAAAGAATTGTTTTTTTCGGTACGCTAAGAAGCTAAAAATAAATGTTAACGTAATTAATGACGATATTAATACAAGTTTTATACCAAAATAAACAGTGAATAAAAATAGAATTAATGCTACAGCAGCCAGTATAAAATATTTTACTGTTAATCCTTCTCTATTTAATACTAGAAAGAAAGAAAAATAAATTAGAACAGAGCCCATATCAGGTTGTAATGCAATAAAGAATGCAGGCAAAAATATAATTACAAATGCTTTAACTTGGTTTTTTACTAAACTAAGATTATATTGTCTATCACTCATCAACTTTGCAAGTGCAAGAGCGGTAAAGGCTTTAGCAAACTCCGAAGGCTGTAAACCTATTCCTCCAAAGCTATACCAAGATGTAGCACCATTAATTTTTTTTCCAAACAAAAATACACCTGCTAGTAATAATAAAGAGAATATATATAAAAGACTGGAATACTGCTCGTAGAATTTTGAATTTAGAAATAGTACTAAAATAATCATAGGGAAACTCAACCCTATAAATATTAATTGTTTTCCATACCTTGAGGAAAACTCAAAGGCAGTTCTAGTTTCTTCAGTAGAAGAAGCAGCGTATATATTCAGCCATCCAAAAGCTACTAATAGTGCGTATATCAAAATCAATACCCAATCAATATTTGCAAATATATTATTCTGTTGTTGACGCAATTGAATTCTTTTTTTCTAGTTGTTTTTTATAAGTTTCTTCCAGACTAAGGTTTGTCATTCTTTCCTCTAAACCTGTTCTGCTTATTTTACCTGTCAAATATTTCTCAATCATTAAACTAGTTATAGGAGCAGCAATAGTAGCTCCGTATCCGCCATTTTCAACAAATACCGCCATAGCTATTTTTGGGTTATCTTTTGGGGCAAAAGCTATTAGAATTGAATGATCAGGCAGCTGTACTCTCTGACCATCTATTTTAGCAAAATTCTCTACAGTACCTGTTTTTCCACAAATTTCGATTCCTTTAACTTGACTATATCTTCCTGTTCCAGTCTTAAATACTTCATGCATCGCTTCAACAATAGGAGAAAAGTATTTAGGGTCTACAGAAGTTTGTCGCTTGGTCGTGTATTTTTCATCTTTAATATTAATATTGTTTATTTTTTTTACAACGTGTGGGGTGTAATAGTACCCCTTATTAGCAATAGCAGCAGTAGCATTTGCTAATTGTATTGGAGTAGTTAATATTTCTCCTTGTCCAATAGCATTAGATATGTTTGTGGTTGCCCTCCATCCAAAATTATATCTATTATCATAATATTGTGCATTTGGAATTAGGCCTTTCTGACCTACAGGTAAATCATAACCAAGGTAATTTCCTAAGCCAAAACTTTTAATTTGATCACTCCAATTGTTAAATCCTATCTTGGTATTTTTAGGTTTGTTTATTATTTTTCTGTAGACATCAGCAAAGTAACTGTTGCAAGACTTAGCAATAGCTTTTTTTAATCTAATTGGGCGCCCATAAATACCACAATGACACCTCATGAACTCATGTTTTCGTTTACCATACCTGTACCCACCATTACAATAAACACTATATTTTTCATCTATAACTCCTTCCTGTAGTCCTATAAGTCCATTTAAAATTTTGAAAGGAGATCCAGGTTCATAAATAGCTTGCAGGCCTCTATCGTAGGTAGGATTATTAATAGTATCTCCGAAAAGTCTTTGAGAATGAATAGATCGTTTTCTACCTACCATCATATTTGGATCGTAAGAAGGTGCTGTAACTAGTGCCAATATTTCACCAGAATTAGGTTCTATAACAACAATTCCACCTCGCTTACCAGTCATCAGCTTTTCACCAAACTGTTGTAATTTATTATCAAGAGTTAGTGTGATGTCTTTACCAGATGTGGACAAAGTATCATATATTCCTTCTTTATATGAGCCAGTAATTCTATTTAAATTATTTCTATTGAAATGCTTCTTCCCTTTTTTTCCTCGTAATGCGTCTTCATAATATTTTTCAACTCCCCATTTACCAATAAGTTCGCCATTTTCATATAACTTATTATTCTTTGCTTGAAGTTCATTTACTTCACTTAAATATCCTAAAACATTAGCTGCAGTTTTAATTGGATAATCTCTAATGGTACGTTTCTGAATGTAAAAACCCTTAAATTTATGTAGTTTTTCTTGAAGGTAAGCATAGTCAGACTTAGCTAATTGTTTTATAAATACAGAAGGAAGCCAACGTGCATAATTTTTTGCTTTCTTCAGACGCTTTGAAAAATCCGCTTTTGTTATGCGTAACAAATTACAGAACTCTAAAGTATCTATTTTTGAAACCTCTTTTGGAACAACCATAACATCGTAGGAAAGTTGATTGGCAACCAAAATTTCTCCATTTCGATCATAGATATAACCTCTTTCTGGATAATCATATTCAATTTTTATAGTGGCACTACTTACTGGACTATTATCAATTTTGTTAAGTACTTGTAATTGAAATAGTCTACCTATGTATATAAAGCCAATCAAGGCTATTAAAAAAACTAATAAAAAGTTTCGTTTCACGATTATTGTTTTCTGCTAAAAATAAAGTTCCCTAAGAAATATAACACTAACGTAAATATACTAGAAGAGATTGTATTAGTAATAATATAAAAAAAGTTAGATAGGCTAAAATTAATTAAACTGAATAAAATAAAATGATGAATAAGAGTTAAAATTACAGTAAAATTGAAAATTTTACCAAAAGTTTCTCTATTAAGTTTGAAAAACTCATAATCTACTTCGGTTTTTTGGAAAATACCTCTAAAAAAATAGATTCTTAGATATGCTATCAATGTTGTGGAAAAAGCATGAATACCACCAGAGTCCGAAAATAAGTCGATAAAAAGTCCTAATAGAAAAGCAGTAGTTAAAAGAGGAAATCTATTGGTCTTGTAAGGGAAAACAAAAACAAAAACAATATAAATATAGGGATTAATATATCCTAGGAATTGTATATTGTTAAAAACGAGTACTTGGAGTAGGAGTAAGCCAATGAATAACGATAGTAAGTAAAAAGGTTTTCTATTCATTATTAACTATTCTAAATTTTTAATTTCCTGTTTATGAAAATTTTTAATAATATATATAGCTCCTACATTACTCATATCATTAAACAATTTAATATTAATAGTATTATCAACAGTTTTGTCTGAAGAGTTAAGTACTACCCCAATAGGTATTCCTTCTGGAAAAATAGCAGATTTTCCTCCCGTAATTATAGTGTCACCAATATTAACTGATGCTTGCCTTGGAATATCATTTAGTTGTACAATATTATAATCTTTTGCATCCCAGCTTAAAGTTCCAAAATAAAAACTATTTTTAAAACGTGCGTTTATTTTACTGTTTCTGTTTAATATAGATCGTACGCGAGCGTATGAGTTAGAGGTTGCGTCTGTTATTCCTATTATTCCTTTACTATTAATAACTGCCATTTCTGTAGTTATACTATGTTTATTACCTCTATTGATTGTAAGAAAGTTATATGGTTTTGTGTATTCATTTTTTAACACTTTACCATTAATATAATTGAATTTCTGTTTATACTTTATACTATCAACAGAAGTAGAAAGTGATATACTATCTAGATTAAATGATAGTTTAGATAGTTCATTACGCAACCTAAGGTTTTCTTCAATCAGTTCCTGGTTTTTAACATTTAGATCTAAGTAAGAACTAATGTTGTTTTGTTTGTTGTAAATATTTCCAACAATACTATTAGCTGAGCTTATGAATTTGCTTTTATGAAAACTATGGTTATTAATTGTTAAAGAGAATGAAATTAATAGAAGTAAAAGTACGTACAAGAAGTATTTATATTTCTGTATGAAATATATAAGTTGTTGCATAAACTACTATTTAACTAAAACACTCTTATATTTATCAAGATTTTTTAGGGCTATTCCTGTACCTCTTACAACTGCTCTAAGCGGATCTTCCGCAACATAAACTGGTAAATCTGTTTTTCTAGATAATCTTTTGTCTAAACCTCTAAGCATCGATCCGCCACCAGCTAGGTAAATACCAGTATTGTAGATGTCAGCAGCTAATTCAGGAGGTGTTTTAGATAATGTTTCCATTACAGCATCTTCGATACGTAAGATTGATTTATCAAGCGCTTTTGCTATTTCTCTGTAAGATACCTGAACTTGTTTAGGTTTTCCGCTTAATAAATCTCTACCTTGAACCATAATGTCGTCAGGAGCTTCATCTAAATCTTCGGTAGCTGCACCAATTTGAATTTTCATTTTTTCAGCTGTAGTTTCACCAACATACAAGTTGTGCTGTGTACGCATATAATACATTATATCACTAGTGAATAAATCACCAGCTACTTTTACGGATTGATCACATACTATACCTGCCAAAGCTATAACTGCAATTTCTGTAGTACCACCACCTATATCAATAATCATGTTCCCTTTAGGCTCCATGATATCCACACCTACACCAATGGCAGCTGCCATTGGTTCGTAGATGAGGTAAATTTCTTTTGCATTCATATGGCGTGCAGAATCTATAACTGCACGTTTTTCTACTTCAGTAATTCCTGAAGGAATACATATAACCATTCGTAGAGAAGGAGGGAAAATCTTTTTTCTAATCGAAGGAATTTGTTTTACAAATTCTTTTATCATTTCCTCAGAAGCTTGAAAATCTGCTATAACTCCGTCTTTTAATGGTCGGATAGTTTTAATATTTTCATGAGTTTTGCCTTGCATTTGACGGGCTTCTTTACCCGTTGCAATAATTTTTCCTGACATTCGATCTCTCGCAACAATTGATGGGCTGTCTATAACAACCTTACCATCATGAATAATAAGAGTGTTAGCAGTTCCTAAATCGATTGCAATATCCTCCGTCATAAAGTCAAAAAATCCCATAAAATATCCTGTATATGTATTGAAAAATGTATTCTCACAAATCTATAAAAAAAAATGGAAGAATTAACATGTTTGAGATTAATGTTTAAAGTGTCTTGTTCCTGTAAATACCATTGCTAACTTATTTAAGTTACAGTAATCGATACTCAGCTGATCTTTGATAGACCCTCCTGGTTGAATTACACTCTTGATTCCTGCATTATCGGCTATTTCCACACAGTCAGGAAAAGGAAAGAAAGCATCACTAGCCATTACTGCACCTTCCAAATTAAATTTAAAGTTTGTAGCTTTTTCAATTGCTTGTCTAAGAGCATCTACACGGCTAGTTTGTCCTGTTCCACTTGCGCATAATTGCTTGTTTTTTGCTAAAACTATCGTATTGGATTTAGTGTGTTTACAGATTTTTGAAGCAAATAGAAGATCTTCTAATGCAGTTGTGCTTGGTTTTTCATTGGTAGGGTATGATAAATCTTCTATGGTATCAGTTTTAAAATCTTTATCTTGAACTAATACACCGTTAAGCGCAGTTCTTACATTCTGAGTTGGTAATTCAACTTCTTTCTGAATAAGAATAATTCTGTTTTTTTTACCTTTTAAGATAGATAAAGCATCTGCATCATATTCTGGAGCAATTACTACTTCACAGAATAGTTTATGAATTTCTTCGGCAGTGGCCTTGTCAATTTTTGTATTAGCTATTAAAATTCCACCAAAGGCAGAAACTGGATCGCCAGCTAGAGCATCTACATAAGCTTCATGAATTGTTTTTCTTTGCGCAATTCCACATGCATTGTTGTGTTTTAAAATGGCAAAAGTTGGATTTTCACCTTTAAACTCATTCATTAGATTTACTGCAGCATCTACATCTAGTAAGTTGTTGTAACTTAATTCTTTACCGTGTAATTTGTCAAATATAGCGTCTAGATCTCCAAAGAAGTAACCATTTTGGTGGGGGTTTTCACCATAACGTAATGTTTTGGATGTTAATTCACTTGCTTTGTAAACAACCTCACCGTCTGTATTAAAGTAATTAAATATTGCCGTGTCATAGTGAGAAGAGATATTAAA
Source organism: Tenacibaculum sp. (assembly GCA_020629275.1). Lineage (GTDB taxonomy): Bacteria > Bacteroidota > Bacteroidia > Flavobacteriales > Flavobacteriaceae > Polaribacter. The sequence goes on from JAHDDQ010000026.1 coordinate 7,229, forward strand.
TGCTTTAGCAGCAAACTTTTTTCGTGTATTTATATTTGTAACTCCTTGATTATCAGTAATTAAAGATAGTAATTCATCATATTGATCCATTGAAGAAATTATACACGTATCCTTGAAGTTTTTTGCTGCTGCTCTAATAAGAGAAATTCCGCCAATATCAATTTTTTCAATAATATCTTGGTCTGGAGCTCCAGAAGCAACCGTTTTTTCAAAAGGATATAAATCCACAATAACTAAATCTATCTGTGGAATTTTGTATTCTTTAAGTTGAGCAATATCACTTTCATTATCTTGACGGTTTAAGATACCGCCAAAAACTTTTGGGTGTAATGTTTTTACTCTACCACCCAATATTGAAGGATAGTTTGTAACATCTTCTACAGGTACTACATTTATGCCTAAATCAGTAATAAATTTTTCTGTTCCGCCAGTAGAGTAAATAATTACTCCTAAATCGTCAAGTTTTTTAACGATAGGTTCTAGTCCATCTTTATGGAATACTGAGATAAGTGCAGATTGGATTTTTTTTGTGTTGCTCATTGTTGTGTTGTTATTGAGCGTGCAAATTTACTAAAAGTAAAAACTGTGTGCAATGTATGTTTTAGCGAAAAGGCATAAAAAAAACCGAAAAAACTTGTTAATAACTTTAAGTTTTTTCGGTTTTGATAATTTTCTATTGACTTTTATTCTGCGTTTTCAAGGAAATCACGAACCCAAAAAGCTATTTTTTCCAGTAAAGTCAACTTTCCGGTCTGGGTATCTTTACCTAAACCTTCATAATTAGGGATTTGTTTACTCATCTTTAGGGGATTTAATGATTAGTAAAATTGTTAATAACTTTTGCAAATGTATGCAAAAAATATTAATAACCAAGTAATTACATTCTTTTTATAAGAAGGAAGCTACTTTTTGACATGTATACTCTAAAATATCTTCATCATTTTTTGTAAATGGATTAACAGTATGAGAATCGATATCGATTTGTCCAATATTTTCTCCATTTACAAAAATTGGGATAACAATTTCAGACTTTACTTTCCAACCGCAAGAAATGTAATTGTCTTGTTCAGAGACATCTTGCACCACAAAGTTTTCATTACTAACTGCTACTTGGCCACATATCCCCTTACCAAAAGGAATTATAGTGTGTTCGGTTGGTTCGCCTGCAAACTGAGCAAGTTTTAATTCTTCTTTGTCACCATTTTTAAAGTAAAAACCTACCCAATCATAATAATCAACCTCATTCATTAAGTATGTGCATACTTCTTGAAGTTTTTCTTCTATTGTATAATCCTTATTAAATATAGTATCTACTTTATTTTTGATATTTTCTACATTCATTATTAAATCATTTTTAGATTATTTATTTCTTGTTGTGTTAATGCTCTCCAACGTCCTCTAGGTAAATTCTTTTTAGTTAAACCAGCAAAAACTACTCGATCAAGTTTAACAACTGTATACCCGAAATTTTCAAAAATTTTACGAACAATTCTATTTCTACCTGAATGGATTTCAATACCAACTTCTGTTTTCTTTTCACCTTGAACATACGAAACAGCATCAATAAAAACTCTCCTACCTTCAATAATTACATCTCCTCTAAGTTTTTCTAAGTCTGCCAAACTAAGCTTTTTATCTAGTGAAGCGTGGTATAATTTTCTTACGTTATGTTTTGGATGGGTTAATTTTTTTGCTAGTTCACCATCATTAGTAAATAATAATAGCCCAGTTGTATTTCTGTCCAACCTACCCACGGGGTATATGCGTTCCTTAGTCGCATTACCAATCAGTTCCATTACGGTTTTTCTACCACGATCATCTTCCATGGTAGTGATGTAGTTTTTAGGCTTGTTTAAAAGAACGTATTTTTTTTCTTCTATAGATATTAAAGTACCATCAAAACGAACTGCATCGTCTGGTTGTACTTTATACCCCATTTCGGTAACTAGTTTCTCGTTAACTGTAACACTTCCGTGTTCTATGTAAGTGTCAGCTTCTCTTCTTGAACAAATACCAGCATTAGCAATGAACTTATTTAAACGAATACCTACGTCATCGTTCTTTTTTTTATTGGTAGAAGGGTTCGGTTTAGGTTTTCTAAAATTTGAAGTCTTTGATTTGTTTTTTTGAGGATCGCTGTTCCTTTCAGCTTGTCGTCCTCTCGACGAGTTTTTATTCATAATTTTTGTGTTAAAAAAGGGCGCAAATATAGTTTAAATATTTGGTTTTCAGTAAATCTTATTGAGTTTTTAGTGTTAATTTAATCTTCCGATTACCCTGTCTAATAGTAGGGACTTATCAATTAGTAATAGACTAAATATACCAATTAACAATAGTATTTTCAATATGTTATGAGATAGCTGGTAATGTTTTTTATTAGTGGATTTCCATATGTAAATACCTATCACTAGTAATACAACACCTGCTAGGAAAAAGTAATAACGCATATAATAGATAGCGGGATGTTGTAATAAAATGATTACAGGAATTAGTGTGAGTAAAAGAAGTAATGTTATAAGTAATTTTGTTTTTCTTTCACCATAAACAACAGGGAACGTTTTATAGTTGTTAACGATGGCTCCTTTTATATTTTCTAAATCTTTAATTAATTCTCTAATCATAATAACCAAGAAAAGGAAAAAGGCATGTACAAAAATAGTGTTTGAAAAATTTTTATAATGTACAAAAATCACAAAGAACGGAAGTATAGTTAATGTAGTAGCAGATATTAACCCAATAAAAGGGAAACGCTTTAGTTTATGAGAGTATAACCAGATAGAAAATATGTAAATGGCAAAAAACAAAGCAGCTCTCCATGATACTAACCAGCCAAAAGCGAAACCAATAAAGTTTAATAAAAAGTATAGCGAAAGTTTAGTTTCTTGTTTTATTTGGTTGTCTAAACCTGTTTTTAGTGGTTTATTTATCCTATCTGCTTTTACATCGTAAAAATTATTGATAATATAACCTCCAGCAATAACGCTTACTGTTGCTAATACTAAATACAACAAATGCCAATCAAATAGTACTGGTTTTAAAGATCTTTCTTTTGAAAAAATGAAAATGGCTGCTAGGTATTGTGCCGTTATTAATACTAGTATATTATGGACTCTAACTACAGATAGTAAACTTAAGAGTTTAAAAAATATAGTTTTATTAGCAGACATAGTAAGAAACTAAAACCTATATACAATTTCTAATTTATAATCCTGTAAGCTTTTCTGTGCTTTTTCATAATCTTCGGTAAACCCAAGAATATAGCCACCGCCACCAGATCCGCATAATTTTAAATAGTAATCATTACTTTGAATTCCTTTTTCCCATACTTTATGAAAAGCATTTGGAATCATAGGTTTAAAATTTGTTAATACTACTTTTGAGAGTTTTTTAACGTTTCCGAACAAAGACTTTACATTTCCTTTAAGAAAATCATCTATACATGCGTCGGTATGAATTACAAACTCCTCGCTTAACATTTTACGAAAACCTTCATTCTTCATTTTATTCATGAAGATGTTAACCATAGGTTCGGTTTCTCCAACTTGCTCAGAATCTAATAAGAAAACAGCTCCTTTTCCTTCCTTCTGCGAAGGAATTCCAGCAGGTTCAATGTGCTCTTTGGAGTTTATTAATATAGGAAGACTTAAATAAGAGTTTAATGGATCTAAACCAGAGCTTTTTCCATGAAAAAAAGATTCCATTAAAGAGAAAATAGTCTTTAATTTTAATAATTTATCTCTAGTTAAGTTTTCTAATACGGTAATTTTATTAATTGCATATTTGTCATATACAGAAGCTACTAAAGCACCAGAACTACCAACACCGTATCCTTGAGGGATTGAGGATTCAAAATACATCCCAGCATCAATATCTTTTTTTAACTGATCTAAATCGAAAGTTACAACATCAGATTCTATAGATTGTAGATAAACAAAAAAACGAGATAAACTCTCATTAGACTTTTTTGCTTCACCAGTTAAATTATTAGCTGTTTTTAAAGCTCCTTTATAAGAATTAAAAGGAATTGCTAAGCCTTTGGAATCTTTAATAATTCCATATTCTCCAAAAAGTAAGATTTTAGCATAAAACAATGGTCCTTTCATCTTTCTATATATTTAATTACAAAGGTAGTTAATATTTAATAAAGGTTTCTGTAAAAAGTTTTCCAAACGCCAACTTTCTCCCCGTTTCTATACCTTCCTTTTGTTTTTATTTTACCATTTTTGAGGAAGGTTTTCCACATACCTTCTCTTTTACCTTCTTTATATCTACCTTGTTGCTCTAATTCTCCAGACTCATAGAATACTTTTCGAGTTCCATTGAGTTTACCATTCTTATAAGATGCTTCGTGAAATAGTTTTCCGTTTTCATGGTAGTATAAAACAACACCTTCAAATTCTTCTTTATTTAAAGTAGCCACTTTACTGTAGCCTTTCATTTGTATTTGGCCGCTTTTATAATAATCAACAATTAAATAACCTTTGGTAGTTTTTTTTGGAGGTAGCCTGTAATATACACTATTTTCCTCAGAGGTTTCTTTCCAATTATTATCGAACCAAATAGTGTTTTGAGCAGATAATGAAATAGAACAAACAGCAAGGAATAATATTAATGCTGAAGTCTTCATTTTTTAGGGTATTAAATTATTCTTGTACAGCACCTAAGCCCGTACTATCACAAATATACTGATTTTTTTGGCAGTATTTTGCTAGTTTATCATCAATGAAACGCTCTACTAATTCTTTTTCATCCTCAGGATACAACACATGAACGTTTGCTCCTGCATCTAAAGTAAAACAAATATTACTGTTATTATCATCTCGATATTTCCAAATTTCATTAATTACTTGAAGTGTATTTGGTTTCATGAGTATGAAGTAAGGACTGCTTGTTAACATCATAGCATGTAATGTTAATGCTTCACTTTCTACAAGCTGAATAAAAGATTTAATATCTCCTTTTTGTAAAATTTCAGAAAGTTTCCCTAAATTTTCATTAGCCTGAATAAAACGCTTTTCTGCATAAGGATGATTGTGCATTAAATTATGACCTACCGTACTTGAAACTTGCTTTTCTCCTTTATCAACAAGCAAAATAGTATCTTGGTAATTCTTGAAAATAGAATGAACATTATATGGGTAACGTATACCAAACAAGTCTGAACTTCCTTCTATCTCTGGATGTTCTCCCCAAACAACAAGAGGACCTTCAATACTTCTACTTGCACTTCCAGATCCAAGACGCGCTAAAAATGAAGCTTTTTGTTTTAAAAAATCATCCGATAATTTAGAGTTAAGCTCTTTCTCTAAACTCATTAGACACATTGCAATAGCGCTCATTCCGCTAGCAGAAGAAGCAATTCCACTACTATGAGGAAATGAGTTTTCAGAATGAATTTCCATCTTATAATTTAATATGTATGGGCAATATTCTAATATTCGTTCAAAAAACTTAGTTATTTTAGGCTTGAAATCTTCTTTTTTAATTCCGTCAAAATAAATTTCAAAATCAATATCACTAGATTTCTTCTTGTTAAAATTAATAGTAGTGATTGTATGACAGTTCTTCAAGGTAAAACTAATCGAAGCATTTTTAGGTATTTGAGGGTTGCGTTTTCCCCAATACTTAACTAATGCAATATTACTTGGTGTTTTCCATGTAAAACTAGTTTTCTCTATAACTTTAAAAGTTTCTTTTGAAATGAATTTACTTGTACTCAATTTATCGTGTGTTAGTCAACAAAAATATAATTTTTAAATCATTATGTTCGTCAATATTCGAGAAAAAGAAAGTCAAACTATTATTATCTAATATCATCGTTATGTCTAATGATTTCTTGTTCAACTAATGAAAATGAATAAGAGAAAATAAAGCTACTCAAAGTTATAAATGATTCTTTTTTGACTCAAAAAGATAGAATCACTATTATGTAATACTACGATTCTTGGTAATGAAATACAATAATTATGTGAAAAAACCTTTTCAAGGAGTTAAGCCAAAAAAGAGAAAAAGAAAAAATAATCGTTACTTTTTCGAACTAATTGTAGTTAAAAATAAATCTTTGTAACTGCGGCTAATCGGTAAGGCTTTGTTGTTTATTTCTATAAATTCATTAGTGTAAGAATCGATTTTTGAGATAGCAATAATATACGATCTATGGGAACGAATAAAGCGATAACTAGGTAATTTAGTTTCTATATTACTTATAGTTTCGCGAGTAACTATAATTTCTTTAGTAGTGTGGATTTTAATATAATCGCTTAAACTTTCAATATAAAAAATCTCATCAAAATTTATTTTAACCATTTTTCTATTAGCACGAACAAATATGAAGTCGTTTTTAGTATTTGTAGGAGTTTCATTTGTTTTAGTGATGAGCGTTTGGTTGGAAATATTAAGAAACGAATTAACACCTTGTAAGAAACGGTCAAAAGAAATAGGTTTTAGTAAATAGTCTACAGCTTGTAAATCAAAACCATCTAAAGCATATTCTCTGTACGCGGTGGTGAAAATAATTTTACATTTTTTATTGATAGATTTTGCCAGCGATAAACCAGAGATTTCAGGCATATTAATATCTAAAAATAGTAGATCGATTGTATGTGTATTAATTGCCTCTAAAGCTTCTGCGGCATTAGAGCATTCTGTTACTTTATGTAATACTGGAACTTTAGCAATGAAAGAGGTTAGTATTTCACGTGCAACAGGTTCATCATCTATTACAATACAATTTATTTTTTTAGACATTTTTTAATTTTTTAAATCCTTTTGTATCGATGGTTAACATGATATCAAAAACGCCATTACTATTTTCAATTTGTAAATCATGAGCTTTAGGATACAACATTGTTAATCTTCTACGTATATTTTCTAGCCCAATACCATGATCGGTATTTGGTTTATATTTAGTTGAATTTTTTACGGAGAAAAATAACAATTGATCTTCATTATAGCCTACATTAATGTATACTTTTAAATATTTATCTACAATAGCACCATGTTTAAAAGCATTCTCAACAAAAGGAATTAAAAGCATTGGTGCAATTTGAATATTTAAATTAGTAACTGTATTGTTAAACTCAACGATTAACGTGTCATGAAACCGCATTTTTTCTAAGTTTATATAATCGTACAAATGATCTATTTCGTCAGACAGTAATACATGAGGTTTATTAATCTGATATAAAATATAATCTAATAAATTGGATAACTTTAAAATCATTTCTGGAGCTTCTTTTTCTTTTTGAAGTGCGTATCCATAAATAGTATTAAGCGAGTTGAATAAGAAATGTGGATGGATTTGCATTTTTAAGAATGTCAATTCCTGTTCTTTTAACTGAAGTTGAGCCTGTAAAAATTTATTCTTTAGGTCTTCGCTTTTTATTGCTGCTCTGTAATTATTAATTATCAGCCCCAGAATTATTACAATCAACACCACAAAATAAATACCAATTACTATAAGAAACAGTGTTTTTGTTATTGGAGGAGGCTTGTTTAAAGATAGATCGTTAGAAAATATTAATCCGTATAATATTGATAGCGCAATGAAGAAGAAAGAAATTATGAAAGTATACATAGTATACAATACGAAAAGCCAATGCTTTTTCTGTAATAAAAACTTAGGAATCAAAAAGTATAAAAAAAAGTAGCTTATGATTACAGTTATTGGCATTAAAAAAAAGGTAAACTTATCTATATAAGCGATGTTATCACTTCCATAACCCAAGAAGTAGGTCAGGAAAAAGTAAACACCGATCCAAAATAAAAAGTGGAGCGTAGAGATACCTAGCCATTTGAATATAGATTTGTGTGTAAACATTCATGCAATATCTATTTTTTTTAGTTAAAGAATTCCATAATGCGACAGAATTCTTGAAATTAGCGATGAATTACAGTTTCGTCGAAAACTGTAAAAAAAGCGTGATTTTAAAAAGATAATCTGTAGAACGTCGAGTTTCTTATTCTCAACAATAAATCTGAAATAGATTTGAAGAGTAAAAAACTTTAAAACACAAGAATTATGAAATTTTTATTTTTTGGTCAATTTTCAGATAGAATGAACGAAGGTGGTCCTAGCTTTATGTATCCTATGTTGTTTATGCTATTAATATGTATAGCGTTAATAGTATATACTTTTGTAAAAGGAGATGTTCAAGGGAAATTAAAAAAACTTATTAGTCATATTAGTTTATTTGCTCTAGTATGGGGTTTCTTAGGGATGATGGTCGGATTAATAGGTGCTTTTGATGCAATATCTAAAGCTACTGCTATTGATTCTGGTGTTTTAGCAGGCGGATTAAAAATCGGTTTATTATCACCATTATTCGGAATGATTGTTTTCCTTATAGCTAGGTTAGGGTTAATAGGTTTAACACTAAGGAAATAAATACTTCACAAAAAAGATCAGCAATAACTTTTTAAAAATCAACAGAATGAAAAAAAACATCCTTTTTTCTATAGTTTTCCTATGCTCAATTTTAATACAATCTCAAGAAATAAATAAAAACGATTTAGATGAGTTATTCTCTGATTTAGAGCATAATAATAAAGGTATGGGGACGATTTCTATTTGCCACAAAGGAAAACAGATTTATCAGAATTCAATCGGTTTTTCAGTACTAGAGCATCAAAAAAAAGCAAATGAATTTACAAAATACAGAATTGCTTCTGTAACAAAAACATACACTGCAACTATTATTTTAAAATTGGTAGAAGAAGGAAAGTTAAACTTGACCTCAAAAATCAATGAATACTTTCCAGAAGTTCCTAATGCAGCTATTATAAGTATTGAGAATTTATTATATCATAGAAGTGGTTTATTCAATATAACAAACGAAAAAGGTTTTTCCGAATGGATACATGCGCCTAGAAGTAGAAAAGAAATGTTAATGAAGATAGGTGAACATAAACCTGATTTTAATCCGAATGAAAAAACAGCGTACTCAAATACAAATTATATTATACTGTCGTATATCGCTGAAAAAATTGAAGGTAAAACGTTCTCAAAAATTATAGATGATAGGATAGGTAAACCTTTACAATTGAATAGTACTTCCTTTGGGAAAAACATAGTGCCTAAAAATGATGGAGCATTATCTTACTATTTCGAAAACTCAAAATGGCAGCCTATTACCTTAACAACAAATTTGAAAGGACCTATGGGAGCTGGAGGAATAGTTTCTACAGCAAAAGAAGTTAATACTTTCTATAGTAGTTTGTTTTCAGATAAAATACTTGAAAATAAAACAGTTAAGAAAATGACGACAACAAAAGAAGGTCTTGGTATGGGATTGTCAGTTTTTGAATATAGAGGAATGTTATTATATGGTCATAATGGAGCTATGGATGGATTCAGATCTATTGCTGGTTATATTCCAGAGAAAAAGCTAGGAATAGTGCTTACATTCAACACGGTAAATCAGTTGTCGCTATCCAACCTTCTCTTCAAAATATTGGATGTTTATTTTAAGAATGATCCAGATGTAATAAGTACTTCACTAATAAAATTAAAGACAACAGATTTAGATAAATTCTTAGGGGTTTATAGTGGACCAACATTTCCTCTAAAAGTAACTATAACAAAAAAAGATAGTACACTCTATGCACAAGCAACAGGTCAACCATTATTTGAATTGATTGCATTAAAAGAAAATGTTTTTAAGTATGACGTAATGGGAATTGTCTTCACATTTGATGAAAAAGAGCAGACTGTAATGGTAAAGTTTCAAGGTAAAAATCATTTATTAAAAAAACTACAGTAATGAGATATACAAGACAATGTATCACTGTAATGCTACTGCTGCGTTTTATTGTTGTTTTTTCTCAAAACAAAGGCGATATGTATAGGAGAGAAGGTAATTTAGAAAATGCTATTGAAGCATATAGAAATAATTTTAATAAAACCCCCGAAGATAAAAATAACACCTACAATTTAGCGTGTGCTTTTGCCTTAATACATCAAAAAGATAGTGCTTTTAAGTATTTGCAAAAAGCGTTGATTAACGATAATTCATTGTGGGTTTTAGCAGATAATGATTTGTTGTATTTAACTGATGATAAACGTTGGAAACTATTAGAAAAATCTCAGCTACAAAAATTTCAGAAGTATCACACTAAATTGAAGAAGCCAAAGTATGCTAAGGAATTATTACGATTGATAATGAAAGACCAGGCTTATGATTATCAGTTTGATATGGCTAAACTATATTTTATGAAAAATGGAAAAGCACCGCATTGGTATTATCCATTATCTTTATTGAAGCAAGAAACTATAAAAGATAACTTTTCTAAAATGGAAGATTTAATTGCTCAAAATGGATGGCCAACATATTCAAGTGTAGGAAAAATAGCTGCAGATGGGCCATTATTAGTAATAAACCATCATGAAAAAGAAGCAATCCGAGTAAAATATCTACCAAGAATAAAAAAAGCGTGTTTAGAAACTGAAGGAAGTTGTGTGGAATATGCTAAAATCCAAGATAGGGTTTTAGTACATACAGGAAAAAAACAACGATATGGGATGCAGTTTGAATATGATGAAAATAGAAACCTTGTGCCTTTACCGATAGAATCACCAGAATATATCGACCAGAGAAGAAAAAAGATAGGTTTAGAACCCATAAAAGAATATCTAAAAAGGAAAATAAATTATAATTGGAAGGTGATTCAGAAAGAATCAAACTAAATAATGTAAACTGTATAAAACTGATTCTTAATAAAGAAATATAAGTTTGTTTTGATACCTGTTTCTAGTTGTAAAGAAATAGGTATTTTTGCAGTAATAAATTATTAGTTTTGAATAGAAAAATAAAGTTGATTTGGGATTTTAAAGGACTAGATGGATTGGAAACAGCAAAGCACCATTGCGTTCATTTAAAAGAATTTTCTGAAGTAGAGAAATTACCTTTTTATGACATTAAGCACGAAGCGATAAATGATTTTCATACAATTGCTTTTATTATAGTGAATGAATCAGAAATGAAAGTCTTCAGAGATGCTCTAAAACCTCATAGAGGAGTATTAGCTTAATTGCTAATTAATATTGTATCTTAACCCGAAGTTTTAAGATTTTACCATGAAAAAAAAGTTTTTTTTTATTTCTCTTTTTCTATGTTTTGTTTATAGTTATGCGCAACATAAATCTTATACTTATACTGCACATATTTCTTTAGAACAAGCAATATATATTAATAGCGAGATTGTAGAAGGTAGAACTTTGTTTTTTGAAAAACAAGCAGCAAAAAAACCACTAATGTTTCAGAAAACTAAAGTGAGGCTAGGGGAGTTAAATAGAATAGCAAATAACCTGAGTAAATTTATAGTTTCTGTTCAAAAAGAAGTAAATAAAGAACGTGTCTTATTCGAATTATTGGAACAAGGGTTTTACAGAGATTTAATTTTTAAACCTAACGGAAAACTAACCAAAAAAGGAGGAGATTTAAAAGTGAAGATCGACAGCTTATATGATTGCGCATTAGGAGTTAATGTTCATAAGCTTTCACAATTAGATAACTTTACGTATAAACACTTCAAAACCGATACAGATTATTACGATTATGATGAAAATAAACTTGATTATTTTCATTATACGTTTTATGATAAGTCAAATTACGGTATGATGATGGCAATGAACTATCTATTATTAGATGTTAAATTATTTCAATTATTATACTATGGAACAATAATGAGTTATTAATTTAAAATTAAACAAATATGTATTTAATCAACCTACATGCAAAACCAAAAAAGGAGTCAGAATATTTTGATAAAGTAGCTGGAGCTTTTGTAAGTATTTACATAGATTATGCTGATGCTGAAGGAGCAATTCAATTAGCAAAATTTTATACAGAAGAAGAAGGTTGGAATGTTATCAATGTAGATGAGGAGTTTTTCGAAATTGAAAATGAAAAAGAATTAGACGAAGAACACCAAGAATTCTATAAAGAATCAAAAGAGTATGGGTATACTATAATCTTTAATAGCTATGAGTCTGACGAAGAAGAATAATCTATTTATAAGTCATTAGCTATAGCAGTGGCGCAAATAAAGCCACCAGTCCAAGCGTTTTGAAAGTTAAAACCACCAGTTACAGCATCAATATTTAAAACTTCACCAACGAAAAATAAATCAGGATGTAATTTACTTTCAAAACGCTTGAAATTTATTTCTTTCAAATTAACGCCACCTGCAGTAACAAACTCTTCTTTAAAGGTAGATTTTCCATTAGCCTTAAAAGTTGCTTTGGTAAGTTGTATTGTTAAATTCAATAATTGCTGTTTATTAATATTAGCCCAATTTTCTTGTAGTTTTATACCAGAAGCAATCACCAAACGCTCCCAAAGTCTTCTTGGAATTTCGTTAAAAGGAGACTTTAATCCAATTTGCTTTCGCGCATTTATCTTTTTCAAGTTAATTAATTCCTCTTCAATATCCTCTTCATTTCTAGATAACCAGTTAACCTGAACTGTATATTCATATTTTTTTTCAGCTAAAATACGTGCGCCAAAAGCTGATAATTTTAAGATAGCTGGTCCGCTTAAGCCCCAATGTGTAATTAAAAGTGGGCCGTAGTTTTCTAATTTAGTAGTACCAATATTAACAGTAGCGTTTGGAACAGCAACACCACCAAGATCAGTTATTCTATTATCCTTTATATTGAATGTGAATAATGAAGGAACAGTATCGATTATAGTATGTCCTAAATCTTTAGTAAACTCCCAAATTTTCTTGCTACTTCCAGCTGCTACAATCAATTTATCTGCAATAAATTGCTTGTCTTTTGTGTTAATAATCCAATTAGAATTTTGTTGATAAAATGAAGTAACTCCATGATTTGTTAATACCTCAATATTTAAGTTTTCAACAGCTTCTTGAAAGCAATCAATAATAGCTTGAGAAGTGTTAGCCTCAGGAAAAACTCTGTTATCACTTTCTATCTTAAGAGGAACTCCTTTTTTTTCAAACCATTCAAAAGTATCACCAGTCATAAACTGATGAAAAGGACCAAGTAATTCTTTGTTTCCTCTTGGATAAAATTTTACAAGCTCTTTAGGTTCGAAACAGGCATGAGTAACATTACATCGACCTCCACCTGAAATTCGTACTTTTTGAAGTACATCTTTACCTTTCTCTAGTATGGTAATATCTAAATCAGGATTAAGTTCTTTGGCGTTTATAGCAGTAAAAAAGCCAGCTGCACCACCTCCAATAATAATTACTTTCTTCATAAAATCATATCGTTATAAGGAAGTATTGTTTCGTATCCTTTTTTAGTGAAATATTCGCGAGTGTTTTCATTACCTGTAGCCAATATAAAGTCTCCTCCCCAAGCACCTAGACTTTTAATTTCTCCAAAATAGTCAGAAAACAATCTTTCTTTAACAGGCGGGATTTTTAGTATTGAACTTATAATTTTTTCATGTTCTACAATAATACTATTCATTTCAGAAATAGAGTTAGCAGTTGAAAAATTATCACTCAACAAAGAAATGGTATTTATTTCATCCTGAATATTTGAGTTGTTTTTTTTGTATTGCGCAATACCTTCTCTACTATTTTGTTTTTGATTTAAGTATACAAAGAATAGCTCTTCTTTATAAGACGGATTGAAATCATTTCGTATGACAATAGGGTTCTTATTTTCTAATTGATAAAAAATAGGAGAATCATTTTGCGCACAGGCTATATCGTAACCACTTCCAGAAAAAGCATTCCACAATAAATCAAAAGCATTTACATTTGCCCAAGAAGCAATATTATTTATAAGAGTAGAAGAACTACCTAATCCCCAGTTTTGAGGAAACGTTAAGTTTGTTTTTATAATATACCCAGTTTCTGTTTGTATAAAACTTGGATTTAATTTTCTAGCTTCTTGTAAGATGTTTTGTAATGTTTCAGCAATAAACTCTGCACTTCCTTCTTTATCAGAATTAAAAGTGGCAGAAGTTAATCGTAATTTAGGTAAGGTAAACGAGGCTTCAAACCAACATTCTCCTTCGTTAGTAAAACTTCCCCAAATTAATTCAGGTTCATTAATAGGTTCAATAATTAAATCTTGTCCAAACTTTGTTGGAACAGCTAAAGATTTTGCGCCATCCAAAACTACGTATTCTCCTGTTAGGAGTAGTTTTCCGTTACTGTAGTGTTTTTTCATATTGAATTTTGATGTTTAGCAAATACTTTAAAGCTTTTTGAAAAGCAAAAATGTAAAATAGCAATACTGTAGACTACAACTTTTATTAATAAGAAGTTAATATTAAATCTTGATAAATCAGAAAGGACAGTTGAGACGTAGGCAATAACTTGTAATGAATAATAAATTTTAATTAAAAAGATTATAAGTAGTATGTTTTTTGCCCACTTATTTCCTTTGTAAGTAAAAGTTAATAAGAAAGAAAAGAAAAGAAAAATTAGTCCTTCTTTTATAATATCGTTAAATAAATTTTTATAATAAATTTCATGCTTTGAACTCAGGTAAAAGAAAAAAGAAATAAGATATACTGAAACAAATAAGATAGTGCCAGATATCCAAAGAGTTCTTTTTCTACCGATATTTATCAGAAAACCATTCATAAATTAAACTAAACCAAACTGTTTAAAATGGTGTGTAAAATGTTTTATTTGAAATTTTTTCCACTGCTCAAAGTTCAGTGCACCAAAAAAAGGATGTACGATAACTCTATCATTATCAGTATTAAAAACTTCAAAGAAGTAGGAGATTTGATACAATAAATCATCTACAGCTTTGTCTATAGAACTGAATTTAAGAGGAACAGGGTCTTCAGATACAAAAGAGGCTTTGAAGCCTATTTGTAGTTCATTATCAGTATTTAAAAAAGGTTGCCTTCTTTTTGCTTTTTCATCTGATACAAAAACATCAACATTCCAATTGCCGTTAGCGATTTGTGTAACAGCACTTAAGTGCTCAATCATTTGCTGAGCACTCATAGAACCAAATTTAGGCTTAGATTCAGAGGTTAACGTTGTTAGCTTTTTCCGAATTTCATTTTCATCAGTAAAATTTACCCAGTTAATATTAGGTTTTCGAATTGCTTTTAATTTTTCTACGACTGCGCTATGAGAAACAGTTCTACCTTCAAAATAACCAGCAACCACTTCTTTTTCTTTAGCTGTTGCCTTATATTGATTTAAAATATTCATCAAATGCATTTTCATATGCCCATGTTGAATACCTTTCGTAGTTAAAGCTCTCAAAGCTGCAAAGTTTTGAGCCAATCCAGCTGCTGCAATTATTTGCATTAGCGTTCTTGCTGATGGTTTTTGCATCATATCTAATGATAGTTTTGCCATTGGATGTAAGGCTGTTAAGCCGCCAACAGTTCCTAAAGCTAGAGGGATTTCAATCCAAAACCTAAACATACCATTAGTAACTTCACAATGTGTTAAACTGGCATAACTTCCATTTCTTGATGCATATGCATGTGCACCAGATTCAATAGCTCTAAAATCATTACCAGTGGCTAAAACAACAGCATCGATACCATTCATAATTCCTTTATTATGGGTTACAGCTCTGTAAGGTTCTATTTCAGCAATTTTAACAGCTTGTTCAAATTTTTCAGCAAACTTTTCAGGATTTTCTCCACCTAATTCTTCAACGGCACAACAAACTTCTGCCCTAACTACACATTCAGGAACATAGTTAGAGAGAATACTCATAATAACCTCGATATCTTCTTTCTGAAATTCTTTGGCAATAGCTTCTAAACAAGAATTTATAAAATTAGCTCCCATGCTATCCTTTGTTTCGAAAGTAACGTGAAGCTGATAGTAGTTTTTTAATTTATCGGTTTTATCAATTAATTCAATATCAAGTATTCCACCACCCCTTTTCTCCATATTTTTTGTTATAGATGCTGTGGCAGCGTATAATTCGGTTTTGTTAGTATTGAAATAAGTTTCAAGTTCGGTTTTACTACCTACATATATAAAATGAACCTGACCTATTTTAGTTGTTGAAATCACTTTCGTTTTAAATCCTCCACGAGTACTCCAAAATTTAGCAACTTTAGCTGCGGCTGCTACAACTGAACTTTCTTCAACAACCATAGGAATTACATACTCTCTGTTATTAATAACAAAATTAGGAGCTATACCATAAGGCATGTAAAAATTGGTAATTGTGTTTTCTATAAAATCATCATGGAGTTGTTGCAGTTTTTCATCAACATTCCAATATTGTTTGATAGTTGAAATAATTTCAGGTTGATTATTAAAATAATTTTCAGCCAACCAAGCTATTTTTTCTTCTTTCGAGAGTTTAGAAAACCCAGAAATAATCTTCGACATTCATCTTAATTTAAAAAGTAAAACAAAGATAATTCTTTCAAAGAAATGAGGTTTAGTAATTGCATTTTTCTGTTAAATTAATGTAAATTTTAACGATTTTTCCGTAAACTTGGCAATCATTTATATGAAATAAACTTTTTTAATGAAAAATATATTTTTTTTAATCGGATTATTCCTTTTCAGCTTGTCATCAAATAACTTCTTACAAGCACAAAAAAAACAAATTACTTTAGACGAAATATGGAATGGCACATTCGCCGCTGATCGAATGAACGCTTTAAACCCAATGAATGGAGATTTCTATTCTGTTTTAAATATTGACAGAGCCACGGGAAATACTTCGGTAGATAAGTATAGTTACGAGACTCAATTAAAAGTAGCAACGATAGTAGATAGTCAAAATTTAGGTGAATTACCTTCGTTTAGTTCGTATTCATTCAATAATGATGAAACTAAATTGTTATTAGGAACAAATTTCAAAAAGGTATATCGTCATTCCTTCAAAGGAACATACTATGTATACGATGTAAAAACTAAATTACTAACACTTATTGGAAATGATATTCAAGAGCCTACGTTTTCCCCAGATAGTAAAAAGGTCGCTTATGCCAAGGATAATAATTTATTTGTTAGAAATTTAGAGGAAAACAGAGAAATTAAAGTTACAAAAGATGGTAAAGTAAATGCGATTATAAATGGTACAACAGATTGGGTTTATGAAGAGGAATTTGCATTTGTTAGAGCTTTTGACTGGAGTAAAGACAGTAATTACGTAGCTTTTTTACGTTTTGATGAAACAGAAGTTTCAGAATTTTCTATGAATGTTACAGGTAATGAGTTGTACCCGTCAGTACAAACATTTAAGTATCCTAAGGCTGGAGAAAAGAATGCAACAGTTTCACTTAACTTATTCAACTTATCAGATAAAAGTGTTAGTAGAATAGAAGTTGGAGGGTATGAATATATTCCAAGAATACAATGGACAAATGAGCCAACTGTATTATCAGTTACTACATTGAATCGTCATCAAAATGACTTGAAACTTTATTTTTATGATGCCAAAACAAATAAAGCAAAGGTCGTTTTAAATGAAAAAGATGATGCTTATGTTGATATACAAGATAATCTTACCTTTTTAGATGATAATAGTTTTATCTGGACAAGCGAGAAAGATGGTTTTAATCATATTTACCATTACAACAAAACAGGAATATTAAAAAATCAAGTTACAAAAGGAAACTGGGATGTAACTAGTTATTACGGTTTAAATAAAAAGAATAATAAAATCTACTATCAGTCTGTAGAAAACGGTTCGATTAACAGAGGTGTTTATGCTATTAAGTTAGACGGAACAGATAAGAAATTACTGACACCTAAGAACGGTCAAAGTAATGCGTCTTTTAGTAAAAACATGAATTATTTCATTAATAGTCATTCTTCTACAGTAAAGGTGCCTACGTATACTCTGTTTAATGCTGAAGGTAATAAGGTTAAATTATTAAAAGATAATTTAGAACTCCAAGTAAAAGTTGCTGGTTACGAAACAAGTAAAAAAGAATTTTTCACCTATAATATAAACGGTAACGATCTTAATATGTGGATGATTAAACCTGCTAATTTCGATCCTTCAAAAAAATATCCACTTTTGATGTTCCAATACTCAGGACCAGGGTCGCAACAGGTAGCTAACCGTTGGAATGGTAGTAACGATTATTGGCATAATATGTTAGCACAACAAGGCGTAATTGTTGCGTGCGTAGATGGAAGAGGTACTGGTTACAAGGGAAGAGCATTTAAAAAAGTAACTCAGAAAGAGTTAGGAAAATATGAAGTAGAAGATCAAATTGCTGTAGCCAAATTTTTAGCAAAAGAACCTTATATAAATTCTGATAAGATAGGGATTTGGGGATGGTCTTATGGTGGCTTTATGAGTACAAATTGTCTTCTAAAAGGAAATGATATTTTCGCTATGGCAATTGCAGTAGCTCCAGTTACATCTTGGCGATTCTACGATACAGTTTATACTGAACGATACATGACAACACCTTACGAAAACGCAAGTGGATACGATGAGAATTCTCCTTTGAATCATGCAGAGAAATTGAAAGGTAATTATTTAATTATTCATGGTTCAGGTGATGATAATGTGCATCAGCAAAACACAATGCGAATGGTGAATGCATTGGTAGAGGCTAACAAACCATTTGAAATGTTTATTTATCCTGATAGAACTCATGGTATTTATAAAGGAAGAAATACAAGATTACACTTATATACAAAGATGACTGATTTTGTATTGAAAAACCTTAAGTAATAAAACAACTAAATTCGTAAAATACTATTAGCATGAAAGATTCAGCAAGTAAACAAAAAGAAATTTTTGGACATCCTTCGGGACTATATGTTCTTTTCTTTGTAGAAATGTGGGAAAGATTCTCATACTACGGAATGAGAGCTATACTCACATTATTTTTAGCAGCGCCAATTATAATGGGTGATCCACAATCGGGTTATGGATGGACCAATGCTGAAACATTATCATTCTACGGAACTTATACAATGTTTGTATACTTAACATCTATTCCAGGTGGTTGGATTGCTGATAAATTTATAGGGCAGAAAAAAGCAGTAATGCTTGGTGGTTTATTATTATGTATAGGTCACGGAATACTTGCTGTAGATGCACAATGGGCGTTTTTTACTGGGTTGATCTTAATCGTTATAGGAGTAGGTTTCTTGAAACCAAATATTTCAACAATGGTTGGAGGTTTATACAAACAAGGTGATGACAGAAGAGACAAAGGGTTTTATATATTTTATATTGGAATAAACTTAGGTGCTTTTCTAGGTGCTTTATTAGTTGGTGCTGTTGCTGCTAAGTATGGTTGGCATTATGGTTTTGGTTTAGCTGGAATCGGTATGGCCTTGGGACAATTAGTATATGTGTTTGGTTTGAAGCATTTAGAAGGAATAGGAGAGTTTTTAGGAAAAAAAGATTCACCAGACAAAGAATTAATGAAGAAACCACTAACAGCTATTGAAAAAGATAGAGTACTAGTTTTATTCTTATCTTTCTTAATTATAATAGTTTTTTGGGGAGCATTTGAACAGGCTGGTGGATTAATGAGTTTATACACACAGCAGAAAACGGATAGAGTACTTTCTTTTTCATTACCGTTTATAGGAAATGTAGTTCCTGCAGCTGTTTTTCAGGCTATTAATGCATTCTTCATTATTTTACTAGGAACTTTTGTTGGGAGTTTCTGGTATAAATGGGGTAGAAAAGGTAAAGAATCATCTTCATTATTTAAAATGGCTGTTGGTGTAATTATTATGGCTTTTGGGTTTTTCTTTATGAGTAAAGCCAGTATGGAAGTAGTAATGGATGGAGATAAAATTGTAGAGAAATCAGCAATGATATGGTTAGTATTAGCATATTTATTCCACACTATTGGAGAATTGTGTGCTTCGCCAGTTGCGCTTTCGTTTATTACAAAGCTTGCGCCAATTAAATATGCGTCTTTTATGATGGGAGCTTATTTTGCAGCAACCGGATTGGGTAATAAAGTAGCTGGTTTTGTAGGAGAGTTATCTGAAGGAGCTGGAGAATTTCAAGTATTTACTGGAATAGCAATATTCTGTACAGTATTTGGACTTTTAATTATTGCTATCCTAAAACCTTTAAAGCGTTTAACACATGATGCTGAAAGAATTTCTGGAACAAAAAATGAAGAAGCTGAAGGCTTTGAACTAGCTGATAATTAATCAAAATCAAATAATATATAATGAATACAGATATAGAAAACTTATTTAAAGATAAAGTATTAGGACATCCTGCAGGGTTATTTGTGCTTTTTTTTACCGAAATGTGGGAGCGATTTTCATACTATGGAATGAGGGCACTTTTAGTTTTATTCTTAATTAGTTCAATTACTGATGGTGGTTTTGGTTGGGAAAAAGCTGAAGCATTATCGTTATACGGAACATATACGATGGGAGTATATTTAACTCCTGTTTTTGGAGGACTTATTGCAGATAAATTATTGGGATATAGATGGGCTGTAATTATAGGTGCTTTAATTATGACATTAGGGCATGCAGCAATGGCCGTTGAAACACCACTTTTTCTTTACATCGGACTGGGTTGTTTAATGATCGGTAATGGTTTGTTTAAACCAAATATGACGTCTATTGTATCTTACATGTATAAGAATCACGAAGAAAAGAAAGACGGAGCATACTCGATTTTTTATATGGGAGTAAATGCAGGAGCATTTTTAGGTATTATGCTTTGTGGTTATATAGGAGAAAATTATTCATGGTCTTTAGGCTTTGGTTTAGCTGGGATATTTATGTTTATTGGAATGTTACAATTCTATTTTACTCAGAACATCTTTGGAAGTATAGGTTTGTCTCCTAAAAAAATGAAAGCGCTAAGCCTTGAATCTATAGGTAAAGATGGAGATCAAGATTTTGTAGAAGAAAATGTAGAGGAAGAAAAGACTCCAGCTAAGGTAGTTGTTGACAGACTTATTGCTGTTGGTGTATTCTGTATTTTCACAGTATTCTTTTGGGCTGCTTTTGAACAAGCAGGAGGATCAATGACAATTTTTGCAGGCGAGTATACTCAAAGAGTACTAACTGGAACATATGGGACCTTATTCAAGTATGTAGATGCCTTATTAACAATTTTACCATTGGGTATAATCACCTATGTTTTATATCTTTTATATAAGAAAACCTTTGCAAAATATGCAATGGGAAATATTATTTTATCTATTAGTTTTATTGTTATATGGGGAATAGTAGGATGGAAAATTAATAGAGATTTTTCAAGTGATAGAGTAGAGGTACCAGCAACTTGGTTTGGAATATTAAATTCTCTATTTATTATTACGTTAGCACCATTTTTCTCTAAATGGTGGGAAAGCAGATATAATATGTCAGGACCTTTAAAGTTTGGATTAGGACTTCTTTTATTAGGTTTAGGTTTTGGTTTCTTAGCCATGGGATCTCAAGATATTATAGCAGGAGAACCAATAGTAAAAGTTAGTATGTTCTGGTTGATAGCCGCTTATTTGTTCCATACTATGGGTGAGTTGTGTATTTCGCCAGTAAGTCTATCTTACATTAGTAAATTAGTTCCAGCAAAATGGATCGGCTTTATGTTTGGGGTGTATTATTTATTTATAGCTATGGGTAATAAATTAGCAGGTACAGTTGGTAGTTATATCGAAGAGATTGAAAAAGCATATTCAATATCTGGATTCTTTTTAATATTTACTATAATTCCTGTAGTTGCAGGTTTGTTAATAGCCTCATTAAGTCCATTAATGAAGAAATTAATGCATGGTGTTAAATAATCAACATGTAGATTTATAATAAATTAGACCTGTCAAAGTAAAATTTGACAGGTTTTTTTGTAAATTTGGAATACTTATTGAGACATATACATTATGAGAAATATTTTTTTAGTGGCTGTTTTTATGCTAACAGCATTTACAGCAAAAGCGCAAGATGTTAAATGGTTGTCATTTGAAAAGGCATTAGAATTGAATAAAGAGAATCCAAAGCCAATATTAGTAGATTTGTATACGGATTGGTGTGGTTGGTGTAAACGAATGGATGCTAGTACATATAAAAATGAAACTATAGTGAAATATATCAACGATAATTATTACGCTGTAAAGATGGATGGAGAAGGAAAAAAAGATATCACATTCAAAGGGAAAACATTTAAATATGTTCAAAAAGGTAGAAGTAAATACCACGAATTAGCAGCAGCTATTATGAATGGAAAGATGAGTTATCCATCAACGGCTTTCTTCAACTCAGAAGAACAGATGATTCAAGTAGTTCCTGGGTATTTAGCAAAAGAAAGGTTCGAGAAAATTTTAGCATATTTTAGTGGAGAAACATATAAAAATACTCCATGGAAAGATTTTGAAAAAGGATTCAAGAGTTCATTATAAAAACACTTTTATTTTATCATATAAGCTCCATCCACATTAGTATTGTGAAATGGCGTTTTTTGCTTTTTACAAGTTTCTTTCCACCTTTGAATATAACTTGTATAATTTGTGCCATCTGCAATTACCTGCTGAGGTTTCACTATTTCCAATAAGCGAGCTAAATTAATTTTTGGAGAATTTTGTAATAATATTATCGAGTTTTGTATTTGTTTATTTGGGTAAACACATAAACTATCAACTATTATGATATGTTTATTTTGAAATTTAAAAAGTTGTTTTTTCTTCTTGTATTTTATTCTTAAATTTTCACCAGTAGTAAAAGAGGTTAATAGCTTTTCATTCTCTAAAGTATTAATTGTTTCATTACTGTAAATATTAATAAATCCATCTCTGCGTATTCCGATTATAGATGATCGAGATTTATGAAATATAATAAATTCTCTTTTAGAAATATTTCTACGTTTCTCATTGATATAAGTTAACTGTAAAATGGTGATTGAGCATAGTAAAATTATTAAATACTTTATCTTTAGCTTTAATAATAATTGGAAAGTTAGAATTATGATTACATACCAAAATATCATATTTAACATAGGCATAGGAACACCTTTTAGAATATAGCTTTCTTGTTCCGAAATAAAATGTATAAAAGCATTTAAAAAAGATATAATTTTACTGTAGACATATACTAAAGGGTAAGGAATAACTTCACATAATGTGAAAATAATTATTAAAAAACCTAATCCTAAGATAATACCTAGAAAAGGAATTACAATTAAGTTTGATATTATAAATAATCCTGGAAATTGGTGAAAATAATATAAACTTAAGGGAAGTGTACTTATTTGCGCTGCAATTGAAACAGTGATCAACTGCCATATTTTTTTTAATATCCAAAGATTTGGTTTGTAGATTTTTGATATTAAGGGTTGCAACCAAATAATACCAAATACTGCCAAGTAACTTAACTGAAAACCGATATCGAATAAAAACATAGGTTTTACTAATATTAATAATAACATAGATGACACCAATGAGAATTCTATAGGAGGTTTACTATGTAATGCTTTGCCTAAGGCTACAAAAGTAAACATTGTTACGGCTCTAACAACAGAAGCAGAAAGCCCTGTTAAGAACGCAAACAGCCACAGTAAAACAATTAGAACAATAACCTTAACTGTGCTTCCTTTCGGGATATATTCTATAGGCTTTAATACAAAAGATAGCAAGATTAATAAGATTCCAATATGTAAGCCAGAAATAGCGAGAATATGAATTGCTCCTGCACTGGTGTAATCTTTTAATTGTTGCTTTGAAACTTCCTGCCGTTGTCCCAACAAAAGAGCAAATATTATAGATCGTTCCTCTTGGTTCTTGAAAATCATCTTTAATTGTGTTTGAAGATAATTCCTGAAATACATCACCGAACTATTTAATGAAAAATTATTTTCTGATAATTTTTTATAAGTGTTGTTTTTGACAATGATTTGATGTCGAATGCTATAAGTCTTATCTAAATAATTTTTATAGTTAAATTGATGTGGATTTAGATTAGATTTTATTTCTAAACATTTGGGATGTTTAATGAATAAGTTGTCATTTACATATAATTCCTTAGTATCAACTGTTTTTTGAATATGTATTAAGACGTTTCCACAGCTAGATATTTTGTTTACTCGTACTACTTCAGCTATATATTTATCGAAATAAGTATTGGATTTTAATTTCTTCTTTATTTTAAAAATAACAGACGATTCACTTGAAATCACATTTAAATAATGATTCTTATAATTTTTTGAGTTTGTAATATAGGTAGAAGTGATACCCAATACAATGAAGGTGAGTAGATAGAAAAAGATATAAGCCTTTCTTTTGTTACATTTATGTAATAAAAAAACTAAGGAAAAAAATATTGTAGCAGTTATAAATAAACTAGAACTACTAAACTCCCATATCTTCCAATAAAATTGAATGCAAATACCCAAACATGTGCATAGCAACATATGCGTAGGTAAATACGCAAAAAACTTTTTCATAACAGGCTAAAGATACTTAAAATCCAATAAAGATTAATTTATTTGAATGCTGATTAGTTAAATGTTCATTATAATATAATTTTAAGCTCTATTTATTAATAATAACATAATAAAAATATTATTTTTTTAAATAAAATTCAATCTGTTAGCTGTTTTTTTATATTTTAGCAAAACCTTAATTGGTAAACCAAACTGGTAAACCAAAAAAACCAAATAAATTTAACTTAATAGAAGAGGTCATGAATAATAAAATTTTTAGATCAATTAAATTTCTTTTCTTACTAGGGGTACTTCTACATACTTCCTGTTCTAATGAGGAATTACAGATAGCGGAGGAGTCGTCTGCAGAGAAATTAAATGAAACATCAATACTCGGTAGAGTTTTAAAAAGTAGTGAAATAACAGTATCTGCTAATGGAGATGATGGCAATAAACCGATAAACACTTTAGATGGAAACTTGAATACTAGATGGTCATCTTTAGGAAAAACTGGAAAATATATTACTTATGATTTGGGAAAAAAGATGCAGGTTAACGATATTAGTATAGCTTGGTTCAAAGGAAATCAAAGGAGGTCTTTTTTTCAAGTTGCTATTGGAAATACTACATCATCATTAGTAACAGTATTAAATAAAAAGTCAGATGGTACATCTGGTGCTACAAACAGTTTAGTAAAATATGAATTTCCAGATACGGAAGGACGATATGTTAGAATCCGAGGGTTCGGAAACTCTAGTAATGATTGGAATAGTATTGCAGAAGTCAAAATAAGTGCTAATGACATAGGGACTGGTGGACAAAATTCATCAAATGCTGTGAATATTCCTGCTAAAATTCAAGCGGAATCTTATACTAAACAGCAAGGAGTCAGAGTAGAAAATACATCAGATAGTGGAGGAGGTAAAAACGTTGGTTATATAGATACAGGCGATTATTTAGAATACGAAATTAATGTCCCTACCACAAAAAATTATGACTTTGAATTTAGAGTAGCTTCTTTAAATAAAACAATAAAATTTGATGTGTTGAGTAATGGTAATAAGTTAAGTAGTATTAGTAAGGAAACTACCAATGGTTGGCAAAATTGGGTAACAACCAAGAAAGCTATTCGGTTGAATAAAGGAAAGCAAACGTTACGAATATTAGCAACCTCTGGAGGATGGAACATTAATTGGTTAAATATAAAAGAAGGAAATTCAAACCCAGGAAATAGCAGTTCACCAGCTGTGGTGCTTGGAGGATTAAAGAATTGGAAACTTAACGGCTATTCGGGGACTTTTAGGAGAGGAGCTACTAACAACGGGTTGTCTTATGTAGATAAAACACCTAACTTAATAAACTTTAGCAACCCTGATTGGTTTTATACAGATGGAACTTGGACATATTTTAAAGCTTATACAGGAAATCCTACATCAAGTGGTTCTGGTAATCCTCGATCAGAATTAAGAGAATTAACTGCTAATGGGAACGCTAATATTTATTGGGACGGTACGACTAATAAGGAACATAAAATGAAATGGAGAGTAAGAGTTGATCAATTACCTCAATCGGGAAAAGTGTGTTTTGGACAAATACACGATAAAACTGATAAATTTGATGATGTAATTAGAATACAGTGTCAAGGAAAGGCTTATCAAAAAACAGGTAATGTTACGTTTAGAATCAATGGTTATGTAACAGAAGTACTTGAAGGAGGAGGAAAGTCTGTGGGGAGTTTAACTTTAGGTAAAGAATTGTATTTGGAGTTAACTTACAAGAACAGTGTTGTAAAGTTATATGAATTGAATAACAATGGTAATCGAATTAGAACAATATTTACCTCTAAGAAAGCTGCAGCCAAAGAAAATTATTTTAAAGCAGGTTGTTATTTACAATCTGTAAAGGGAAAAAAATCAAAAAATTCAGAAGATTTTGGATTGGTTGCTATACGCGAACTCAAAGTATTTCATTAAAAAACAACTTTTTTAAAAAGTTAGTAATGTAAAAAGAGCAATCAAATTTGATTGCTCTTCTTTACTGATATATAGTTAAGATATTAAAATAATTCTACAAATAATCCTTCTTCTGTTTTTTCAACTTTAGCAAGTTTATTTTTTGTTAAACCTTTAATTGTTTTATCCCATTTCTTATTACTCAGTCCAGATTGTATTTTCAGATCATTAAGAAGTAATTTTTCAGCTTTCTGAATAATAGCAAAAACAGTTTTTTCATCATCATTTAAATCAACAGAAGGAGCTTGCTTTTCAGGTTTCATCTGTGGAAAGAATAAAACTTCTTGGATAGATGGATTATTAGTTAAATACATAATTAAACGATCCATACCAATACCTAATCCTGAAGTAGGAGGCATACCATACTCTAAAGCTCTAATAAAATCTTGATCTATAAACATAGCTTCATCATCACCTTTTTCAGAAAGTTTAAGTTGTTCTTCAAAACGCTCACGCTGATCTATAGGGTCATTTAATTCTGAATAAGCATTAGCTATTTCTTTACCACAAACCATTAATTCAAAACGTTCAGTTAATTCTGGATTATCTCTGTGTTCTTTACATAAAGGAGACATTTCTTTAGGATAATCAGTAATAAACGTCGGTTGTATATAATTGCCTTCACACTTTTCGCCAAAGATCTCATCAATTAGTTTTCCTTTACCCATGGTTTTATTAACCTCAATCCCCATTCCTTTAGCAGCTTCAAATAACTCTTCCTCAGTTTTATCATTAATATCAAAACCAGTAAAGTGTTTTATAGCTTCTGCCATTGTTACTCTCGCATAAGGTGCTTTAAAATCTACTTTGTGTTCACCAAAAGTAGCTTCAGTAGTACCATTAACTGCAATAGCACAATGCTCTAATAATTTCTCGGTGAATTCCATCATCCAATTATAGTCCTTATATGCAACGTAAATTTCCATTGCGGTAAATTCAGGATTATGAGTTCTGTCCATACCTTCATTTCGGAAGTTTTTCGAGAATTCATAAACACCATCAAACCCACCTACTATAAGTCTCTTTAGATATAATTCATTAGCAATTCTCATATATAAAGGAATGTCTAAAGAATTATGATGAGTAACGAAAGGTCTTGCAGCAGCACCACCCGGTATAGGTTGTAATATTGGAGTTTCAACTTCAAAATATCCAGCATCGTTAAAAAACTGACGCATAGCGTTAAATAATTTTGTTCTTTTTACAAAGACGTCTTTTACTTGTGGGTTTACAACTAAATCTACATAACGTTGGCGGTATCGTAATTCAGGATCTGTAAATGCGTCATATACTTTACCGTCTTCATCTGTTCTTGGCTGTGGTAATGGCTTTAAAGCTTTACTTAATAATGTAAAGTTTTTAACCATTACTGTGGTTTCACCAACTTGAGTTTTAAATAACTCTCCTTCAATTCCTACAAAATCACCTATATCTAAAAGCTTCTTATAAACTTCATTGTAAAGTGTTTTATCGTCACCAGTACATATTTCGTCACGATTAAAATATACCTGAACTCGACCTTCACTATCTTGCAATTCAGCAAAAGAAGCCTTTCCTTGTATACGACGAGACATTAATCTACCAGCTATAACAACCTTTTTACCTTCTTCAAAATCCTGTTTAATCTGTTTTGAATTGATGTTTAAAGGATATAAATCTGCTGGATAAGGGTTGATGCCTAACTCACGTAACTTAGCAAGCTTTTCTCTACGTACAACTTCTTGTTCTGATAATTGCATTGATATAATATGTATTAAATTATTTAAAAGGCGTAAAGATACAATCTATTGCATAACTAAGCAATGGTATGATTTCTTTAAAAGTTGAAAAAAAGAAATAAAAAGTTTGGTGGTAATTTTTAATCACGTATATTTGCAGGCTGTTTTATTGTAAACAGCATTTAGTTGTGTTGTTCGGCAAGAAATTGCCATGGTTTTGTTAACCAATGGAAAGCTTCCCAGATATGGGTTGCTTTTTTTTTGCATTAAATCTTAATGCAAAAAAATGACATTCCAATGCTCCCATAATTTTATTACAAATAAGATTAAATAGACAAATGCTATTGAAAATTTAATAGCAACAGAACTTAAAAAACCAATGAAAGCTCCAAATGAGGCTTTTAATGCTCTGTTAGTATCAGAACTATCATACAATAATTCTCCAATTAAAGCACCTCCAAATGCACCGACTAAAATACCGAAAGGAATAGGAGATAATAAACCGATTATTAAGCCAATTGTAGTTCCATAAACACCGTATTTTGTACCGCCAAATCTTTTCGTACCAATAGCCGGAATAAAATAGTCAAGAAAAAAAATTAGTAAGGCTATTATAAAAGTGATAGACAGGAATGACCAATCTTTGGGAATTGCTTTAGTTGAGTACAGTAAGAATAAACCGAACCAACTTGTTATAGGGCCAGGGAGTATAGGAAGAAATGAACCTATTAACCCTAAGAAAACAAAAAATAAACCTATTAAGGTGAGTGCAATATCCATAACTATTAAAACTATTTATTTTGAAGACGTTTGAGATCCTAATTTGTTACTTTATAACTAAAAAATTAGTTTAAACTAATTTTTTAGTTATATTTGTAGAAATAAATATTTTATGAATAAACAGTTAACAAAAGCAGAAGAGCAAATAATGCAAGTATTATGGCAGCTTTCAGAAGGATCTGTAAAAGAGGTTATAGAAAAACTTCCTGAACCAAAGCCAGCTTATAATACAGTTTCAACGATTGTTAGGATTTTAGAGACAAAAGAATTTGTTGGACACCGAGCAAAGGGTAGAGGTTATGTATATTTTCCATTGGTAGAAAAAGCTGTGTATAGTAATCATAGCTTACATAAATTAATGAATGGATATTTTGGCGGATCTTTTAAGAGCATGGTTTCCTTTTTTATGAAAGAGAATAAACTTGACGTTTCTGAACTAGAACATATATTGAAAGAGATAAATCCTAAAAAGAAGTAGCTATGCTGAATTATTTTTTACAGGTTATATTGTTTCAAGCATTATGTGTTTTTATTTACGATACTATTTTAAGTAAAGAAACTTTTTTCGCTAAAAATAGAATGTATTTATTAAGCACGTTTGTATTATCTTTTATTTTACCTTTAGTAAAAGTGACAAAAATTAAAGAGGTAATAGCAACAGAATATTCCTTTTTATTACCAGAGATAATACTATCACCACAATACTTAATTGAACAACAACCATGGTACCAGTCAATAAATTATCTCTTGGCATTATTTATTTTAGGTTGTTTAATCTCACTAAGCTTTTTTGTATTCAAATTAGTTAAAATATTAAAGTTGATTCGTACTAATATATCTATCAATAAAGGAAACTATCGATTAATCTTACTATCAGACAGCAGTCAAGCATTCTCATTTTTTAATTTTATTTTTTTAGGAGAAACAATAAAAGAGACGAAAAGAGAAGAAATTATTCAGCATGAATTAGTTCATGTTAAGCAAAAGCATACAATAGATTTATTAGTATTTGAACTGCTAAAAGTATTTATGTGGTTTAACCCTATGATATGGATGTATCAACAAAGAATTACTCTTATTCATGAATTTATTTCAGATGCTGAAGTGAGTAAAAACACAGAGAAGAAAGTATATATAAATAATTTATTATCTGAAATTTTTCAAGTAGAAAATATTTCATTTGTTAACCAATTTCACAAAAGTTCATTAATAAAAAAAAGAATAATTATGATAACGAAAAACAAATCAAAACAAAACAAGCAGTTAAAATTTTTAGTTGTACTACCAGTATTATTCATCATGTTATGTTATAATTCATATGCTCAGAGTACAGAGAAAGTGAATGAGTTGTTAGAAAAACAAGAAACAAATGCAACAATGATAGATGAAAATGGAGCTTTCTTCACAGGTATACTAAAGAAAAAAAGTTACATGGATATCTTAATTGGTCCAGAACAACCAGGAGGTAAAGAATACAGCTCTAAGCAAATAACGAAAGAGGAATTAGAAGAGTTTACAGCTTTCGTGAGGAAAAGAAAAACAATGTCTGATAAAGTAAAAATTTTTGAAGGCGATAATGGTAGAAAGGTTTTATTTTTAAATGTTAATGAATTAAATAACGCTAAGAAAAAGGAAAATAAAAAGGAAAATTTAATACCATTTTCTAAATTAGACATTGCACCAACTTTTCCAGGATGCTCAGAGGGAGATAGAGATTGTTTTCATAAGAATATGAGAAAGTTTGTTTTGGATAATTTCGATTTTAAGTTAGCCAACACACTAGATTTAAAGAAAGGAAAAACTAGAATTTATGTACAGTTTAAAATAAATAAAGAAGGTTCAGTTTATGACGTTAAAGCTAGAGCTCCACATTCAGTTTTAAAAGAACACACTACCGAAATGATAAACAAATTACCTGTAATGAAACCAGGAAAGCATAAAGGAAAGAAAGTTAAAGTAGGATATACTTTACCTATTTCGTTTGAAATTAAATAGAAAGATTGATTAAGAGAAAAAGTAAGTAAAGAAAAGCTCAGTCTACTATAACTGAGCTTTTTTTAAGTTTAATTACGTCGAGTACATACTTTTAATTTCACAAAAGTAGGTTGTGGATTCGGAACAAGTAATATCCATCTGCCGCCAACACCCAGTCCGTTAAAGAATGTTGTGGTTTGCCCAGCTCTTATAGTTTGTTCCCTACCGCTAATGTTCAATAAAACATCAACATTAAAAGGATTTTTAATAGATGTTATTCTTTGTCCTTGATACAAGTTACTTGGAGGGTATTCATATACAACAGCAGTATGATCTCTTAGAGAAACAGAAAAGTTTCCTACATAAGGATATGAAAAGCAATTAGTATCTGGAGCTACTTCTATAGACAAATTTCTAGATACAGTACTTGAATTATTTGAGGCTTCTAATTTAAAATTAACAATGCCCAATGTGTTTAATGTTATTCTTTTTGATCCTGAAGCTGAAGTAACATTGTGTATTTGAGAATTATTTTTAAAAATTTTAATACGAGTTGTATTCGTAGTATTCCAACGTAAGGTAACTCGTTGTCCTTTTTTTACCTTTGAAGAACTTGTAGTAAATGATGCGATTTGTGGTGCAGTTGGAGGTTGTATTACAACAATAGTTAAGGTATCTCTTGCAATACCTACTTCATTTTCTGCTTTTAAAATATAACGGGTAGTTGTATTTGGAGCTACAGTTCTTTGTCCATTTAATGTGGTTAATAGGCTTGTATTTAAAAGAGCCTTGGTAGCATGATCTGTTTCATAATTTAATTGTACACTTTCACCACGTTGAATTCTGATTTTACTTGCAGAAATTCTGGCAACAGGCTTAGGAACTCGTTCAATACTTACAGTAGGAGTAAAGGTTATATTACCAGCCCAATCAGAAGCTTTGGATTTCAAAATTATTTTTGAAGTTGGACTATCAAACTGAAGTTCACCAGCTAGTAATATACCAACCTTACTTAAGCCTGAGGCTGTGGTGTCGTTTTCCTTTTCAACTTTTTGAGATAATCTATTGTTATTTCTTAATAAGCCACCTGATACTACTTCGATATCTAATTTTTTTAAACCTCCTTTATCTGAGCTGCTCGCAATCCAGAAAACTTTTTCATCTTCAGCAACTAAAATCTTCTTTGGCATTTCATCAGACTTTACAATGGCTTTCTTTTTTAGTCCTTGTGTGTAAGCACCCATAGATAAAGTAGGAGCAATTTTGTCTGTTTTACTGATCTTAATTGATTTACAGTGAATAAGGTTCATACTTATTAGAATAAATAACAGTATTTTTAAAGGTTGAGATTTCATAATGTAGTTAATTTTATGATTTTATTACAGCAAAATTAATGTCAGATTATCAGTGATTTAACCGTTAAAAGAAGGTTTTTTAGATGATATTTTCGCCCTTAATTTAAAGGGGA
This sequence comes from Tenacibaculum sp., assembly GCA_020629275.1. Taxonomy (GTDB): domain Bacteria; phylum Bacteroidota; class Bacteroidia; order Flavobacteriales; family Flavobacteriaceae; genus Polaribacter. The sequence goes on from JAHDDQ010000026.1 coordinate 39,476, forward strand.
ATCTATCTTTTTATAAAGGAGTATTTTATAGGATAAAATTTGTACTTTTCATTTTCAAATTAACAGAAGCATTGGTAAGATTTTTTCTTTTATTAATTACACTAGTATTAATAACTTCTTGTGATACTTTTTTTAAAAAGGATAATACGTATGAACAAGAGATTATCGATTTTACTACAGTTGACACTTCACCCTCATTTGAAGCGTGCAAAGAATTATTTGACGTAGATAAAACCTCGTGTTTTAGATCAACTATACAACGCATATTAACCAAGAGTCTTCAAGAATATTCATTAACATCTGAAGTGCAACTCGATGAAACTGTAATGTTAACATTGTTGATAAACACTCAAGGTAATATTAAAGTTACAGCTATAGAAAAGAGAAAGGAATTGGATATTAGAGTTCCTGATTTAACAACAGCTATTGAAAATTCTGTAGCAAATTTGCCTGTAATTTTTCCTGCCACAAAAAGAGGAATACCTGTGCAAGTACAATACAAATTACCTATTACTTTAAAAACAAAAGAATAAATAGAAATCAACTGAGATATTTTATTAAAGTTGTATTGTATCCAAGCGTGTATATTAATTTATTGTGTATGTTTACTATATTATAATATGTTTTTTTTGAAATAAAAAACAATACTTAGTAGATTATTT
>JAHDDQ010000027.1 GCA_020629275.1 Tenacibaculum sp.
ATGAGATAACGATTATTTCTATAATTTTTTGGGATTATTCGTTGTAACTATAAATGTTTCTTTTTAGTGACCTCTGTTTTTGCGTCGAGATTTACTTTATGTTTCATTTATACTTAAGGATAATAAAATAACGTTCTCATTTTTACCTACATATATAAGAAACATTATTTTCTAAAAAGTCACATTTTAAAATAAAAAAAATAAAAATTAGTAATATGAGTTTGATATAACTTTACTTTTAAACTTGTTGCTAACAAGTAACCATTGCTAAGAACACGGAATAAAATGAAGTTTTTGAGACAACGTAGCCTTCTGTAGAAAAAGTACTCCATTATAAATTACTACGTAACGCTACATATATACATATAGAATAAATTTATAAATCTCTCGCTCTAATTTCTTACTTCGAACTCAAGTTAACTAGATTAAATCGTAGGTATTATGGTTTCTCCAAAAATATTTTCAATTTCATCTAATGCAGAAAATACATCTTTTGGATCGTCAGAAGTTACTAGTTTAAGACGATGTTCTTTAAAATGAGGAATACCTTTAAAATAATTGGTATAATGCCTTCTGGTTTCCACTACACCTAAATGCTCACCTTTCCAATCAATAGACATTTGTAAATGTCGGCGTGCAATTCTAACACGTTCAGCAATTGTTGGTTTTTGTAAATGTTCTCCAGTTTCAAAAAAGTGCTTTACTTCATTAAAAAACCATGGATACCCAATAGCAGCACGACCTATCATACAGCCGTCTAAACCATAACTATCACGCATTTCCATAGCTTTTTCAGGAGAATCGACGTCTCCATTTCCAAATACAGGAATGTGCATTCTAGGATTGTTTTTCACTTCAGCAATAGGCTTCCAATCAGCATTACCTTTATACATTTGCGCACGAGTACGACCGTGAATTGAAATTGCTTTACAGCCTACATCTTGCAGACGTTCAGCTACTTCGACAATTCGGATAGAATCATGATCCCATCCTAAACGTGTTTTAACAGTTACAGGTAAATGTGTATGTTTTACCATTGCCTCTGTAAGTTTAACCATTAAGTCGATATCTTTTAGAATACCAGCTCCAGCTCCTTTGGAAACCACTTTTTTAACTGGACAACCAAAATTAATATCAATAATATCAGGTTTAGTCTTTTCAACAATTTCTATAGAACGCAACATAGAGTCCATATTGGCACCAAATATTTGGATTCCAACAGGACGTTCTTTCTCGTAGATATCGAGTTTAATTACACTTTTAGCAGCATCACGAATCAAACCTTCAGAAGATATAAACTCAGTGTACACTACATCAGCTCCATTCTCTTTACACAACGCTCTAAAAGGAGGATCACTAACATCTTCCATAGGTGCTAGAAGCAACGGAAAGTCAGGAAGTTCTATATTGTCTATTTTTACCACGCTACAAAGTTAAACTTTATTATTTATTTGTAAAAATACAGATAGATTAATACGCTAGCTTGTTGAAGATAAAAATTAACTTCATTAGGAATAGACTATTATTAATCGATTCTTTAAGTTTGTTTGCATAACTAAAATTGAAAAATGGGAGATGATACATATGGAAAGTATTTAAAGCAATATCATTTTAAGCGAATACTCATGATTAGCATAATTATGTTAATCGGAGCAATTTTATATTTTCCAAAGCAATTGATACTTTTTGAAAGTTCATTAATTAAAGTTAATGGAGAGGTTGATGAAATCGTAAAAAAAGAAATTAATAATATAAATTCTTTTGGTATTAATGAACGACTTTATAATTTGGAGTTACGTTACAAAAACGATCCAGCAATATACTACTTAAAAGATATAGGTAATATCAACTATTATTTGAAAGTAGAAGATATTTTAAGAGCGATAGATAAAACTAGAAGTGTAGAAGTTTGGATACATAAAAATGATAAGAATAAAAAAAACATCCAATTTTTTCAAATTGCAGATGATGAAGGTAATATCTTATTTAGTCTAAATGATATTGATGCACACAAGAAATTTAAATTTTATTTACTGCTAGGTTTAGGACTTTTAGGAACTTTAAGCTTTGTGATTAATATCTACTATCATGCTAAATCTTCTTAATATGGAAATACCTTTTGAGCCAGTAGTTTTCGGATTACAAATAAATGTCCATTTAATTCTTGAGTACTTAGCATTTTTTGTTGGGTATAGATATTATGTTTTTTTGAAGAAAAATGAAAAAGACACCATTACATCTTCAAACCGTTTACACATTATTTTGGGAGCTGCCATAGGTGCTTTTTTAGGTTCAAGGATTATTGGGATTTTAGAACATCCACAAACGATTTTACAACATTCAATTGTTCATGTTATGAATGTGAAAACAATTATGGGCGGTTTGTTTGGTGGGTTATTAGGTGTTGAAGCAGCAAAGAAAATTATAGGAGAAAAAGAATCGTCAGGAGATCTATTTACACTACCAATTATTCTAGGGCTTTTTATAGGTAGAATAGGTTGTTTTTTAGTAGGAATAAAAGAATTTACTTATGGAAAGGCAACATCGTTTTTTACTGGAATGGATTTAGGGGATGGTATAAGTAGACATCCTTTAGCGCTTTACGAATTAATTTATTTAGTATTTCTGTTTTCTGTACTGAAGAAATTTCTTAATAAAACATTAGAGAACGGAGCGGTTTTTAAATGGTTCATGATAAGTTATTTTGGATTTCGATTTTGTATTGAATTTTTAAAACCAAATGAGTTTTTCGTATTAGGATTAAGCACGATTCAAATATTATGTATAACTTGTTGGTTATATTATTATAAATTCATTTTTAAAGCTGTGAAATATGCCCGTTAGAAACTATACATATTATGATTTTACATTAAGTCTGTGTCCTGAATGTTTAAAACGTGTAGATGCCAAAATTGTATTTGAGAATGATAAGGTATACATGCTTAAACGTTGTCCAGAACATGGAAACTCCAAAGTTTTAATTGCCGATGATATCCCATATTATAAAAACATAAGAAATTACAATAAACCATCTGAAACTCCATATACCTTCAACACCAAAACACATTATGGATGTCCATACGATTGTGGATTGTGTCCAGATCATGAGCAACATTCTTGTTTAACGGTTTTAGAAGTTACTGATAGATGTAATCTTACTTGCCCAACCTGTTATGCAGGTTCTTCTCCAACCTATGGAAGGCACAGAACATTAGAGGAGATCAAGAAAATGTTAGATACCATTGTAAAAAATGAAAAGGAGCCAGATGTAGTTCAGATAAGTGGAGGTGAACCCACAATACATCCTCAGTTTTTTGAAATTTTGGACTATGCAAAATCACTGCCTATTCGACACTTAATGCTGAATACGAACGGGATAAAAATTGCTAAAGATAAAGAGTTTGCTAAACGGCTTAAAACATACACTCCAGATTTTGAAATTTACCTTCAGTTTGATTCCTTTAGAGATGAAGTATTACAACAAATGCGAGGCGCTAGTTTATCTGAAATACGTAAACAGGCGATTGCAAATTTGAATGAATTAAATCTATCAACAACCTTAGTTGTAACCCTTCAAAAAGGATTAAATGACGACGAAATAGGAGATATTATTAACTATGCCTTACAGCAAAAATGTGTTAGAGGAGTTACACTACAACCAACTCAAATAGCTGGAAGGTTAGAACATTTTAACCCTGAAACCGATAGATTAACTTTAACAGAAGTGCGAAGACGCATATTAGAGCAAACCAGCGTTTTTAATTCAGATGACTTAATTCCAGTACCATGTAATCCAGATGCATTGGTTATGGGATATGCGTTAAAATTAGGAGGAGAAGTTTTTCCATTAACGAGATATGTTAATCCAACAGACTTATTAGATAACAGCAAAAACACTATTGTATACGAGCAAGACGAACATCTTCAAGGTAAAATGGTTGAATTGTTTAGTACAGGGAATTCTGTAGAAGTAGCCGAAGAAAACCTTAAATCAATTATGTGTTGTTTGCCAAATATTGATGCACCGAACCTTGGCTATGATAATTTATTCAGAGTCATTATTATGCAGTTTATAGACGCTTATAATTTTGATGTACGAGCAGTGAAAAAGTCATGTGTTCACATAGTGGATAAAGACTACAAGATAATACCATTTGAAACGATGAATCTGTTCTACAGAGATGACAAAAAGAAGCGTTTAGAAGAATTGAAGAATGAAATGCAATAGTTGTTTGTGCTCTTTCAAATAATAATTGTGAGATAAATGAAAGCTAAGATATAAAGTGCTGTGTAGTATTTTATTGATTATACATAAAATAGATAAATATGATTTTTTTAGAGGTACATCTTGGTCCAGAATTCTTTCTATTAGTATTATTAATGCTTTTTGGAATTCCAGTTTTATTTACCGTCATAGGATTCTTAATAAGAAGAAGAAACAAAAAAGTAGCCTCGGTATTTTTTATTCTTGCTGTAGTATATCTATTAGTAAGTCTAGGTACTTGTTTAAGTTTAACCTAGTAAAAAACAGTTAAGGGGTTAATAGTAATGTAATTTTGAAACTCATTAAATAGAAGTAATATGTATTTCTCAGGCATATATTTATTAATTTTAATTATCTCAGTCAGTTTGATCATAGGAAGTTTCTTTCTGAGAAAAAAAAATAAAACTAATGCTAGAATTTTACTAGTGCTAGGAATATACTGTTTCGTATTTTTCGTATTTTATTTCGGATTATTTCCTGCAGGACTTTTCGGATTAATATTTCTATTAATTATGCTTCCCATATCCAGTTTTTTATTAGGATATTTATACAGGAGAAAGGATAAGATTTTTTCAACTTTCTTTTATCGATTTACAATTTTCATTGTAATCTTGTATTGTATAGGTCTTGGTTTTTGTATGAGTTTAATCTAAATCTGATGCAGAGTTTATTAAATTATAAAGGAATGAAAAAATACAATTGGGGAATTTTAGGATGTGGAAAGATCGCCGGAAAATTCTCAAGTGATTTGGTCTTATTAGAAAATGCAAACTTATATGCAACTGCATCTAGAGATCAACTGAAAGCTCAATCCTTTGCTCAGGAATTTGGTTTTGAAAAAGCGTATGGAAGTTATGAAGCAATGCTTAAAGATGAAAAAGTTGATATTGTTTACATTGCAACTCCGCATACATTCCACGCCAAACATGCCTTGTTAAGTCTAGCTAATTATAAAGCTGTGCTATGTGAAAAACCTTTTGCAATGAATAAAAAGGAAGTTCTTAGCATGATTGCAAAGGCTCAAGAAAATAATGTCTTTTTAATGGAAGCTTTTTGGACGCGATTCATACCAAGTTTTCAGAAAGTATTAGAAATGATTAATACTAAAGACTTGGGTACAGTAAAAATGATCCAATCGGATTTTATGTTTCATGCTCCTTTCAATCCTGAAAGTAGGTTGTATAATATGAATTTAGGAGGTGGATCATTGTTAGATATAGGAATATATCCTGTATTTGTAGCGCTAATAACACTTGGAAAGCCAGAGAATATAGTAGCAAAAGCAATGTTCAGTTCCACAGGGTCAGACGAGCATCTAGAAATTAAACTTGAATATCCAGCAGGCAAAGTAGCGTACTTAAAATCTGGTTTTATGTGTAATTCATTTAACGATACTATTTTTCATTTTGAAAGAGGGGCAATAAGAATATCTAGAGAACTAAATGAAACTATATACGTAAAAACAAATAAAAATATTGAAAAGCTAAAAGTTGATGATGGTTTAGGAAACGGTTATCAATTTGAAGCTAGCCATGTTATGGATTGTTTAGACAAGCATTTAATAGAAAGCCCTATTTTAACACATACATTCAGTTTACAATTAATAGAAACATTAGATGCTATTCGAAAAGAAATAGGATTAGTATATTCAAATCATGATGAGTAGACAAACGTATTAACTGTATTGTTTGATAAAATATTCAAGCCAAATAATATATTAATGGTAACAATTTAGAATGCTCTTTGATTATTCAAATATGATTATCAAAATAGAAACAGTAGTAACAAAAATGATACGAGCCCAATAATAAATGATTCATTTATTATTGGGCTCGTATTTATATATAAAACGGTATTGATAAGAAGGTTTTAGTGGTTATAGCACTATTAAAATACACGAACAATATTAAATCCGAAAGCAATATCACCAGCCGCATTACTAATATAACCAGGTTCGTTAGACGATTGTGCGTTCGTAAATAGCAGTTGAAATACATGTCCGCCAGTTTCAATATCTACCCCAAAAGTATATGGGTTTTTATAAATAGAATTTTCATCTCTACTAAAATTATGTACATATTCAGCGTTTAGACTAATTCTTTTACTTAGTTTGTAGCGACCTCCAAATCCCATAGCAAATTGATTATGATTTGCTTTTCCTGTTTCTTCCAGTATTTGTAAGTTTTCTCTAATAAAGGTAGGAGCAAGCTGAAAAGAGAAATTCTTAGAAAAACGTCTTGAAGCCAACATCTGTACTGAATAACTATAACGATCGGCATCTTTTAAAGTAAAGTTTGCAAAACTACTATCTTCGATTTGAGTATTTCTGTTAATGGTAGCGTACCCAACGATATTTAAAGGAAAAGCATCAGATTGTTTCACGAGACCTATTTTTGTTCCTAATGCGAAAGTTTTTCTAAATGATTCTCGACTAATACTAAATTGAACGCCTTCCCAAAAACTATACAAAAGTTCAATCTTGGTATTTGCATTGTCTAATCCTAAGAAGGTATCAAATCCATCTTTTAAAGGACCAAACCTGTGAGAAACTATAAGATATAGATCTCCTTTTTCGGCTATTTTAGTAGATTGTAGATTGGCTATTTTTAATGTTTTAAATGCAGGAAAATTAAAAGTAGTAGCTGGTGTTTCTTGATCAAGCTCATCAAGTAAATCATCTTGGGCGTTCAGGGTTACTAAAGTAAAAAGTAATGCGAAAAATGGAATTAACTTTTTAGTAATTATGGTAGTTGTATAATACATTGATTTAATTTTAATTCATCAAACAAATCATCGTACCCGATGATATGTCCTTTAATCGTTGTTGTTTTTCCTTTTTGTAAATTAAGCGTTTTATTGGCATTATCATCAAATTGGCAAAATATATTGTTTTCTAAAATAATACCATTCGCTTCTAGAGAAGAGATTTTCCCAGTTAACGTTACAATCTTACTGTTCCATAGCTTTGCATCTTCTTTAATTTTTATCATAAAGTCGTTGGCAGAACCAACATATTCAGAAGTTATATCGACAACCTTATCATGAGGTTTGAAGACATAAGCATAAATAAAACAAGCAGTAACTGCTAGTAACGAAAGTATTACAACAATACGTATTTTACTTTTTTTCGATAAGCTCATAATTCAATGTAATGTTAATTTGTCGAGCTATTTTTCTTCGTACAACACTAGGTATTTTTATATCAAAATCTTTAGCTAAAACAGAAAATGAAGAGTTTAAACGAATCGTTTCACCATTCTTAGAAACCCTACCTGTTGTAGTAATATTTTTTTCTTTTCCTTTCACAGTAAGTACTCCTTTTATAGTTACATCTTTATTTGTTAAATTAGAACTATCAAAATCATCGATTTTACCTTTAAAAGTAGCTTTGGGATACTCATAGGAATCCATAAAATTTTCGTTGAAATGCTCTTGCATTAAAGAAACTCTAAATTTAAAAGCGCTTATAAATAGTTGTGCTGCAATTTTTCCATCATTTGTTAGAATAACACTTGTACTTTTATTGATTGCCTGTACAGGCTCAAATGCATCTACAGATGCTTTGAATCCAGTAAATCCAGTTCTGGTAAAATATTTTTGGGCAAAAATACTTTGGGATACCAGTAATAAAATAATCAGAGTTCTCATATGTATTAATATTTTTTAGTTTTCTAAAAATCCGTCAGCTTTCCACTGATCGATAATAGTTCTTGTTGATTGGGGTAATCTTCCCGTAGGCGGCATTGGATTAGAACTACTATTCATGCGACCTATTAAGTTCCCATTTTCAGCAGCATTTTTAATTTGAGTATAATTTGTTAACGATAAACCAGCGGTTGGATTAGTGCTATCATGACAATTCGTAGTCGCACAACTTGAACTTATAATGTTCTGCACATCTTTTGTATATGTGGTTTTACTAACAGGACCTACAGGATTTGTTGGATTTCCCTCTTCCTCTTCTACAATTTCAGAAGTAGAACAGCTCACAAATAATGTTGCAAATAGAAAGAATGTAAATAGGGTTTTAATTGTCTTCATTTTTTGAATATTCTATAAATTTAGTTAATATATTTCATTTTTTGTCAGAGATATGCATCTAAGCTTACTTTATATGTATAAAAATATGTTGTTTGAGTAAAAGTACCTTAATTGTTTAGTAGCAAACACATTAAATAAGTCTAAAAGGAAAATATGAGGGCTGAAAAGGAAAAATAAGAGTTAAAAAGTAACACTTATTTTACTTTTTCTATGTAAGATATGAATACTGACTCCTAAAATGAAATGGATATTATAAATTGAATTTGATAATAGAATTAAATTAATATTTGAAATATTAAGAATGTAAAATACCATAGGCAACACATAACTTTTATTTGACATAGTTTTTAAATACCGTATCTTTACAAACCATTAAAAGATAAGGATTTTTGTAGCATGAAGAATATTAGAAATTTTTGCATTATTGCACATATAGATCACGGTAAAAGTACATTAGCTGATCGATTATTAGATTATACAGGTGCTGTTACCGAACGAGAGAAGCAAGATCAATTATTAGACAATATGGATTTAGAGCGTGAACGTGGTATCACAATCAAATCTCATGCAATACAAATGGATTATATTCATGAAGGAGAGCCTTTCATTTTAAACTTGATTGATACTCCTGGTCATGTTGATTTTTCTTACGAAGTTTCAAGATCTATAGCGGCCTGCGAAGGAGCACTTTTAATAGTAGATGCTGCGCAAAGTATTCAAGCACAAACAATTTCTAACTTATATCTAGCGTTAGAAAATGACTTAGAAATTATTCCTGTTTTAAATAAAGTAGATTTACCATCTGCCAACCCAGAAGAAGTTACAGATGATATCGTTGACTTATTAGGGTGCGATCCTGAAGATGTTATACCAGCAAGTGGGAAAACAGGGTTTGGTGTAGATAAAATTTTAGAGGCAATTATTAATAGAGTTCCAGCACCAAAAGGAAATCCTGATGCTCCTTTAAAAGCATTGATCTTTGATAGTGTATATAATTCATATCGAGGAATTGAAACTTATTTTAGAGTTATCGACGGTTCAATTAAAAAGAACCAACAAATTAAGTTTGTTGCTACAGGCAAACAATACGGAGCTGATGAGGTAGGAACTTTAAAGTTAGAGCAGGTAGTAAAAAAAGAAATCAAAACAGGAGATGTTGGTTATTTAATTACAGGAATTAAGGCAGCGAAAGAAGTTAAGGTAGGAGATACAATAACAGATTTTGCTAATCCTACAACTGATATCATTGAAGGTTTTGAAGACGTTAAACCAATGGTTTTTGCTGGGATTTATCCAGTAGATACAGAAGATTATGAAGAACTAAGAAATTCTATGGAGAAGCTACAATTAAATGATGCTTCTTTAGTTTTTCAGCCAGAAAGTTCAGCAGCTTTAGGTTTTGGTTTTCGATGTGGGTTTTTAGGAATGTTGCATATGGAAATCATTCAAGAGCGTTTAGAACGTGAATTCAATATGACTGTAATTACTACGGTTCCTAACGTATCTTATCATGCATTTACAAAGAAAGAGCCGGATGATGTTATTATTGTAAATAATCCATCAGATTTACCAGATCCTTCAGGATTAGATAGAGTAGAAGAGCCATTCATTAAAGCTTCAATAATTACAAAGGCGGATTTTGTAGGGCAGGTAATGTCTTTATGTATTGAAAAACGTGGACAAATTATCAATCAAACATATTTAACGCCAGAACGTGTTGAATTAATTTTTGAAATGCCATTGGCAGAAATTGTTTTTGATTTTTATGATCGATTAAAAACAGTTTCGAAAGGATATGCTTCTTTTGATTATCATCCAATAGGAATGAAAAAATCGAAATTAGTACGTGTGGATATGTTACTTAATGGTAATACTGTTGATGCACTTTCTGCACTTTTACATGCTGACAATGCTTACAACATAGGGAAAAGGATTTGTGAGAAATTAAAAGAATTAATTCCTCGTCAACAATTCGACATACCAATTCAAGCAGCAATTGGAGCTAAAATTATTGCCCGAGAAACTGTAAAGGCATTACGAAAAGACGTAACAGCAAAATGTTATGGAGGAGATATTTCTCGTAAGCGTAAGCTTTTGGAAAAACAGAAAAAAGGTAAAAAACGTATGCGACAGGTAGGTAACGTCGAAATACCTCAGCAAGCATTTATGGCAGTACTAAAATTGAACGATTAATTACAAGATTAGTTATATAAATAGAGAAACTCAATTTGATAAGAAGTGAGTTTTTTTATTATATTTTTTGGATATATTTTTTTATTAAAAACAAACCATAGAATAGGCATGGTGAAACCAACAGTGTAATAATTAAGGCATTTATTAATGAAGTGGGTTCTGTAGTTGTAACACTATAACTTAGTCCTACTTGATCAATTTTAGCAAAGAAATCAATTAATGCATGCGCTATTATTAAAGGATATAAACGTTTGGTTATTACAAGTAAAGCGCCAAACATTATTCCTATAAAAGTTGCAAAGAAAACCTGAGATACTTCTCCATAAAGACCTTTGTCAAAACGTATAATATGTAACAATCCAAAAATTAAGGAAGCTATAAGAATACCTTTAATAGGGTTTTTTAAATGTTTGGAAAATGTAGCTTGTAAATAGCCTCTAATACTTAATTCTTCCATCATTCCTATACTTATACAATAAACTATCAATACAACAGTATTGGTCATTGTTAGGTTTAATTTGTCATCTAGAAAAAGAATATTTAGAACTATGATATATAAGGCACCGAAAAAAACAAGTCCAATTTTCTTAGGTTTTACATTTGAAATACCTGCTGGTTCAAGTAAATTATTAGTTTTTATGAGAAGGTAAGCAATTATGGCTAAAATAAAATTATAACTAGTTTTTATAAGTAGTAGTTTAGCGTAAGGAACACTTTGATATTTAGCTAAATAAGTAACGGTGAATTGTTTTAGAATTGTAATGGTAATAAGAACTATTATAAAAGGAACTATTTTCCTTAACAATGTGACATTTTTCATAATAAAAAAAATTAATTACTATTTCGACGATTCTAATAGAAGGATGTTACAGCCTTTAAAATTAGTTTTCTAACCATTTTCTGAATTCAGAAGTTGTTGAGGTACTGGTCATTACTTTTTCTTTGAGACCACTACTTGTTATTAATAAACGATTTTTAAAATGACTTTCTATATTTATTATAAAGTCGATGCTTATGATCTCACTTCTATTAATCTTGAAAAACTTATTGGGATTTAATTGTTGAAATATACCACTAAGATTTTGTGAAATCGTATGTTTTTTACCTTTAGAATCTGTTGCTATACAAAAGTCACCAGAAGCGGTAATTAAACTAATTTCTGTTACGTTTAAAAGCTGTATTCCTTTTGCTTTTTTAATAACAAAACGTTTTTTATAAACTGTGTTTTCTTGCTGAAGCGCCGATTTTAAGTTGGTTAGCGTTTGATGGTTTAGTGAATTGTATGAGCCTTTATTGAATAACGATTGATATTTTTCTATAGCCTTATTAAAATCAGCCTTAGAATAGGGTTTTAAAATATAAGCAATACCATTTGTATTGAAAGCCTTAAACAGATAATTGTCATGAGCAGAGCAAAAAATTATTGGAGCATCAACAACTATATCATCAAACAAATCAAAAGAAATTCCATCCAATAGTTGAATATCTGATAAAATAAAATCATAGCTATTTTCTTGTAATAAAAGCTTACCATCTTTAATGGAACGAGCCCAATCGTGAGTTATTTCTTCAGTAAAATATTCAGTTAAATAATTAACAAGTTTCTGATGTGCTGGTATTTCGTCTTCTAAAATTAAAATTTTCATAAGCTTAGATTTCGTTACTTAATTGTATGATTGGAATTGTGACATTAAACTCATTTTCTGTATTTATAACACTAATTTCTTGATCTGATAAAAGTTGATATCGTGTTTTTAGATTTTGTAAACCAGTACCAAAGGACTCTTTTTTTACAACAATATCCGATTTTGAATTAATAATTTTCAACCATTTTTCAGTAACTATTATAGCTGTTTTTATTGGTTTATGACTAGGTTTATTGTGCTTAACGACATTTTCTAGCAAACCTTGTATAGCTCCTGTAGGTACAAACTTGTCTGTTATTTCAGCTTCTTTTTCAATACTAAAATCATAGTCATTGCCAAACCTAGTTTTAATTAAAAAAATATAGTTTTCAGCTAATTGAATTTCATCAGAAAGCTCCATTACTTCTGCATCTTTAGTTTGAATTAGATATCTATAAATTAGAGATAGACGATTAATATATTCTTTTGCTTTTTCTGAATTAGTGTCAATTAAACTGTCTAAAGTATTCAAGTTGTTGAATAAAAAATGCGGATCTATCTGGCTGCGTAATAATTTAAGCTCATTTTCTTTTTTCTCTTGTTGTACTTTAAAGAATGTAGCTCTTCCTTCATAAAACTTCTTAGCAAGTAGAATTCCAAAAGTAAAACCAGCTTCATTTGCTGTAGAAAAAATAGTATTGGGTATCAATTTCAGTAAAGGAGGAAATTTAGACCAATCATTATTACCAGACCAAAAACCAATGGTGAAATCAGCTAATCCGGCTACCATCAAAATTAAAACACCAAAAAGAATAAAAAGAAAATAACTTTTTTGTTTTAAAATATAATTAGGAATTAGCCAGTACATGAATAATAAAATTACTGAAATTGAAGTAATAATTGATGATGAGAAATCAGCTACATATTCAATTAAATCGTATCCTCGTTGATAATAATCTATAGAATTAAATATTATAGTTACTACATACGTTAAGGTTAGTAAAAGCCAATCTGACTTATTTAATTTGGTGTTCATGTTGGTGTCTGTGAAAAACAAAAGTATAAGAATTTAATTATTATCGTCTATTCTATTCTCTTCATCTTTCGAGCCATCTCTTTTTGTCTTCTTTTTTCCAAATTTAGATCCAAAGTTATATGTGAATCTTAGTTGAACATTTTGACGAGATCCATTACTTTCAATATTTGCATTTATGTTGTCATAATTAACTGTTCCTACAAAACCTCTATTCAATACTTTATTAATTCCTAGGTTAACTTTGAGCCTGTCATTCATGAATTTCTTACCAAACGAGAAACTTAAATCACCGATCCATCCAACATCAATCTGACCTTCTAATGCACCTGAACCGAAATAACTCGACATTTCAGCACTTATATCCCATGGTAAACCATAACTTGCTTGTGTATACCAACCATAGTTCCATTTTGTTAACTTGAAAGGAGCAGTTACTATACCTGCTATACCCGATTGAAATTTATTGTAATCGACTATAATTCCTGAAAACCCTTCTAAACCGTCTATAAAATCTAAAGGGCCAAAGAATCTAAAGTTCCAGTTTTCTCGATCTTGTAAGTTTATAGTTGTTCTAGAGATTTGTGCAGTAGCATCATTTTGAGAGATGAATAAAAATAAATCATCTCTAGTTTTACTATAACTTACAGTAAAAAAGGGTTGGTTATCGAACGTTAAATTGAATTGTAGGTTATTTGTAAAAGCAGGAATTAAGTTTGTATTACCTTGTTCCGTTGTTAACGGATCGTATGCAGTGACAAATGAATTTAAACTGCTGTAGTTTGGTCTTCTGATACGAAAGCTATAAGCAAGGTTTACACCTAAACTTTCAGATACTTTCCTACTTACAGAAGCACTAGGAAATACCTTCGAAATTTTACGTCCTAATATTGTGTTTTGACCTACAGACGTACCTTCAGTATTACTATATTCATAACGTAAACCAGCAGAATAAGACCATTTACCAGTAGTTCCATTTATCTTAGTATAAAAAGCGAATATATCTTCATCGATAAGAAAACGATCACTAGCATTAGGTTGAAACACAAATTGATTCGTATTATCTTCTTCAAAAAGTTTCAAATCACTATCTGTGTTTACATTAGAATGTTTGCTTCCTAAACTTAACTTAAAGTTATCCGAGAAAGTTTTTGTGTAATCGATTCTAGTAGTTTTTATAGTGAACTTTCCATCTTGAAAATATTGTTGATCAGAGAAATTGAAGTTATTTCCTGCGGCTTTTAATACGGTGTTGAAGCTATTGTCGGCAAAGTTTACATAATTAAAATCAATTAATAATTTATTTGAGTCGGTTTTGTACTCATAATAAGGGTTGAAACTAAATGTATTTCTGTCTCTATCAAAGGTATTATCCGAAAAAATGTTTATTGCTTGAGAAGGACTTGTTACAGTTGCCCTTGCTGTTGAAACTCTGCTAGATGTAGTGTTGTTGAAACGAGTACCTAAACCAACAGAATGATTATCGTTAAGGTAATAATCAAGGCTACCACCAACCCACAAGCGTTTAGGATCATAAGGTTCTATAGTTTTTTGATCGTATATTTCTTTCTCATTTGTGCTACTATTGTTTACCGTTCTAGTAATAAATAAATCATCTCTCCAAGTAGGGTTTGATTGACCAACATTTAACTGCCAGTTTAATTTATTCTTATAACTTGCCAAAGAAGCACTTGTGCCAAATTCAAAACCTTCATCTTCACCTAACCAGGCATTTATATTTCCATGCGTACCTAAACGAACATTCTTTTTAAGGATAATATTGATGATAGGTCCAGAACCTTCTGCATCAAATTCAGCACCAGGTTGTTCTATTAGTTCAACCTTAGCAATATTATCAGCAGGTAAATCTCTTAGTAATGTATCGGTATCCATATAATCGGTGGTTTTACCATTAATTAAGATGCGAACATCGGAACGCCCCGCAAAATTAATTCCATTGTTAGTAACGATTACACCAGGCACTCTTTTTACAACATCTTGAAGACTATTATTAAGTAACTCAGATTTTTCCAAGTCAACAATTAACTTCTCAGCTGTTTGCCTTATCACAGTTACTCTTAACAACAATTTCGTCCAATGATTCAGAAGCTTCTTTCAGTGTAAAATTGAATGTTTTATTTTCAGATAATTTAAAGGATTTTATTTTTGAATTTTTGAAACCCAACATTGAAACTTCTATGGTATACGTACCTGCTGCAATATTTTCAAAAAAATAAGCACCATTCTCATCGGAAACCGCTCCTTTAGGAGTAGATGAAGGCTCTAGAGTATTATACAGGATAATATTGGCAAATGGAAGAGATTCATTTTGTTCGTCTATAATTTTACCATTTATACTGTGCTGTGCAAATGCAAAGTTAACTTTTAAAATGAATACTAGAATTAATACAAAAGGTCTCATAATTTTTCGGGTTTTTAAATAACACTTCAAATATGAAGACTTATCAAGCTTTTTGAAAAGTAAAACTGTCGAAAAGGGATAAAAAACCGTTGAATTGAGTTTTTTAAAAGGAAGTAGATAAGAAGGAAATAATCAATATATATCTGTTCAACAGGTTTTTAAGAAAAAAAGTAGTGTGATAATATATTAAATATGTTTATATTTGACCTTGAAATCAACTAATAACTAAGTCCCCTAAAAATGAATAATATATTACCAAAAATCTTCATTCGAGTATAGCTTTTCAACTACGAAATACGTTTCTCAAAATACATAAAATTAACTCATAATTTTAGTGTAGCTCTCTCATTGGTGCTTTTTGAGCACTATAAATAGTATTTTTTATTTTAAATTAATTAATAACCAAGTCCCCCCCCAAAAAAATGAGTAAGAACTTACTAAAAATCTTCGTTTAAGTATAGTTTCTAATACGAAATCCATTTACTTAAAACATCTTAAATTAAATTTAGAACTTTAGTGTAGTGCTTTCTTAGCGCTACAAACATTCTGTTTTTTATTTTAAAATTAACCAACAATAAAGTCCCCTTAAAAATGAATAATATTTTATCGAAAATCTTCATTAGAGTATAGTTTTCATAAGTGAAATACACATACTTAAATCACCGAAATTATGGCTATAATTTTAGTGTGGAACCCTTATTGGTGCTATTAAGCATTACAACTAGTCAATCAATTTAACGATATAATTAATCCAAGAGTGAAACAGTGTAATTTATGTACGCTGCATCTTTCTATTATATCTATCAACCTTTTATTTAAAACTAAAAACCATGAAAAACAACTTTACTTTAACAGTACTGTTTCTATTAACATTTGTGTTCGCTGGGCAAGCACAACTTACACGACCTAGAAGTCGAGTTTTGTCGGCAAAAGAACAAGGAGAAACTTTCAAAAAAATAGAACTTTTTAACTATGGACAGAAAAAAATAAGAAATAGGAGTACAAAAATCCCTAAGGAATTTAAAAACTACCAATTATTATCCCTTAATAGAAAAGCATTAAGAAATTTCTCCAGCAAGGGTTCAGCACCAAAAACTATGAGTATTTCGCTGCCCAATCAGTCTTCTGTAATGATTTTAGAGTTAGTAAGAGTACAAATAACAACAGATGATTTTTCAATTGCCGAACTGCCCTCAGGGAGAACAATAAAACCAATACAGATCGACCATTATCGAGGTATAGTAAAAAATAGGAGAAATTCAAGAGTAGCAGTTTCCATTCAAAAAAACGAAGTATCAGCTATTATTAGCTTAGACGATACTGTAGGTAATTTCGTCTTAGGAAAACTCAGCGACAGCGACGATCACATCATATATCGTGATAAAGATATAAGTCATTTGAATGATTTTGTATGTCAGGTAGATGATTCTTACAGAAAAACTAAACAAAACGATACAGAACTTAAAGCATCAGAACCAGCGAGTGGAAAAGGAAAATGTCCTAAAATTTTCTTTGATATTGCTGATGACGTAGTTTCTGATAAGGGAAGTGTAAATGCGGCATCTGCTTTTGTAGAAGCAATGTTTAACCAAGTAGCGATTTTATATAATAACGAAGGAATAAACATTAAACTATCTGGTATAAGAGCTTGGTCATCGAGAGCTCCTTTTAACGATTTGGATAGTTATAGAAGTTACAGAAATAGGAATCAATTTAATGGGGATTTAGGTCATTTACTTACTTACAATTACTCAGGAGGTGTAGCATGGGTTAGCGGTTTGTGTAGTTCTTACAAATATGGTTTGTCTGGTATTTACAGAAATTATACAAACGTACCTCGTTACTCTTGGAATATATCTACAATCGCTCATGAATTAGGCCATAATTTTGGTTCAAGTCATACACATGCTTGCGTTTGGAATGGAAATAACACCGCTATTGATGGTTGTTACCAAACAGAAGGAAACTGTAGAAGGCCTGGAGCACCTTCAGACGGAGGTACCATTATGAGTTATTGTCATTTAAGTAGCGTAGGAACTAATTTACGTAAAGGTTTTGCCTCACAACCAGCAAATGTAATAAGAAGAACAATAAACAATGGATCTTGTGTAGATACATGTTCTACAGACGGAGGTGGAGATAATGGAGGCGATGAGATAAGTTGTGCTGGTGTAGCCGCTTGGGCTGATAACACTAACTATTCTTCTGGAGATAAGGTAGTTTACAATGGAAGGTTGTTTGAGAGGACTGGCAACAGCAGTTGGAATGATTTGGGTACTTGCAGTGCCGACGATTGTTATGGAATTGCTGTGTGGTCGGATAGTACAAGCTATTCAGAAGGAGATGTAATTATATATCAAGGAAATTTATTTAAAAGAACAAATGGTGATTGGGTTAGCTTGGGGGCTTGTGAAAATCAAGATTCAGATCCATGTTCAGGAATTGAAGCATGGTCAGATAATACAAATTATAGAGCAGGCGACAAAGTAGTATATCAAGGTAGAGCTTTCGAATGGACTGGAAATGAATGGTCTGAAATAGCAGTTTGTTCGAACCAACCTGGAGCATCCATAGATGAAATAACTAAGAATAGAGATATAAAAACTTCATTACTGCTAGTTTACCCGAATCCAGTAAGAAGTTTAGTGAACTTCCAAATAAAAGGGATTGATAAGAAAACAACCTTGATCAAGATAATGGATACACAAGGTAAAATTTTAATCAATGAAAGAATAGATAGCATCTCTCCTTTAGGAACGTTAAAAGGAACCATTAATGTAGGTGTCTTATCTAAAGGGGTTCACTTTATTCAAATAATTAATGGTAAAAAGAAAATAATCAAAAAATTCATGATTGAATAAATTAACTTAAACTAAATAAAAATGAAAAACTTTAAACAAAATTTTTTAGCACAATTACATTTCTTGTTACTTGCTTTTTTATTGAATGTGTATAGCTCCAGTGGACAGGAGCTCTACGAATTATCACAAGAAGAGAATTTGAAAGTAAAAAAATTAGAACAATTAGGGAACAGTTATTATAAAACCCATGATAAAGGTAAAGGAAGCGGATACAAACTTTATATGAGGAACTTATACTGGGCCAAAAGAAACCAAGATGAAAATGGAAGAGTTATAAGCGATAGGAAAGTAGTTCAAGAGCGAGAGAAATTTAGACAATCGTTTAAGAATAGTAACTACAGTAAGCAAGCTAATAAATCTAAAGGATGGGAAGAATTAGGTCCTTTTAAATGGAGCAGAACACAAAGTTGGTCTCCAGGTTTAGGAAGAATAGTATCTATAGCTGTAGAACCGCGACAACAACAATTAATATACGCGGGGTCTCCAGGAGGAGGTATTTGGAAATCCTCAGACGCAGGAAGAAATTGGAGTCCGTTAGGAGATAATATGTTTAACATGTCTGTTTGGTCTGTTGCTATAGATCCAAGTAATAGAAATACAGTGTATATAGGTAATTCAGCTGGTCAAATAATGCGTTCAACAAACGGAGGAAGTTCATGGTCAGAGATTTTAAGAGTTAGTGGTACTCCTAAACGAATTCTTATCAATTCGAATGGAAATACTATTTTCATTGGTACTTCGAGAGCATTGTATAAATCAACAAATAAAGGAGGGAATTTCACTAATGTTCTTAACGCATCCATAGAAGATGTAGAGTTTAAACCAGGGAATACTAACGTTGTATATGCATGTGGAAATAATTTCTACAAGTCAACAAATGCTGGAAGTTCTTTTAGTAGAATCAGTAGTGGTTTAGCTAGATCAGAAAGAATGAAAATGGCAGTTACACCAGCGAATCCAAATATGGTGTATTTAGTTCAAAAAAGAGGAAGTTCGTTTGGTTATTTATACAGATCAACAAATAGTGGATCAAGTTTCAGTACACAAGCAAATTATCAGAGTGTATCAACACGTGATCTTTATTTTACACAAGCGTCAAGAGATATGGCGATAGCAGTATCAAATACCAATGAGAATGAAGTTCATGTAGCAGGTATGAATTATTCAAGATCATTAGATGGAGGAAGATCTTTTACAACACTTGCAACTTGGAGTAGTCCTGGTGACAGATCATACGTACACGCTGATGTAGAAGTACTTCAATACATAAACGGTTCAATTTATGTAGGTAGTGACGGTGGAATTTTTAGAAGCCGAGATCGAGGTAATAATATGACAGATTTAACGCAAGGAGGTTTGGCAGTTCGTCAGTATTATAGAATAGGGAATTCTGCTACAGATGCAAATATGATTGTAGGTGGAGCTCAAGACAATGGAACCAATATAATGAGAGGTTCAAACAGACAGTTCGTTGAATGGCTTGGAGCCGACGGGATGGAATGTTTTATAGATCATAAAAATAGGAATGTGGTTTATGGAACTGTACAATTTGGGAGTCTTTACAAAAGTACAGATGGAGGAAATAGTATCGGTAATATTAGTAAGCCAGGAAACTTTAGTGGAGAGTGGGTAACGCCATTTATGATGGATCCTATAGATAACAATAAAATATATGTAGGCTATGGCAATTTGTATAGAAGTAATAATGGAGGGAGAAGTGGTAGTTGGAGTAATATTACAGCTAGTATAAATGTAGGGGGTAATCTCGATGAAACGGCAATAGCTAAGTCAAATAATAATTATATATATATAGCTGAAGGTGGAAATATGTGGAGAACTAAAAACGGACAACGAAGTAGTCCGTCTTGGTCGAATATTAGTAGTTTTAGAGGAAATGTTAATTTTATTGCTGTAGATCCTAATAATCCAGAAAGAGTAGCGATAGCTACAACAGGCTCAAGAGTATATATGTCTACAAATGCAGGAAGTTCATGGACAAATATTAAAGGTAATCTACCTAATATAGCAGCTCAATGTTTGGTATTTGACGATACCAGAGAGAATGGGTTATATGTAGGAATGCAATCAGGAGTTTATTATACGAACGATAACCTTAGTTCATGGGTTTCATTTTCTAAGAATCTTCCAGGTGTTCAAACTACCGACTTAGATATTCATTATGGAACAAGAAAATTACGTTTAGGAACCTATGGAAGAGGTATTTGGGAAACAGATTTATATAATGAAGAGAATACAGATATTAATATTGAATCTCCTAGTGATCTTACTGCGTCATTGAAAGGTAATAATGTAACGCTTACATGGAAAGATAACTCTAACAATGAAATAGGTTTTGCTATTCAAAGGAACGATGGAGATGGTTTTAAAAGAATAGATTATGTGAATGATGTAACAACTTTTATAGATGAAAATGTACCAGATGGAGTTTATACATATAGGATAAGAGCCTATGACAGTTCAGATTATTCAGACTTTTCAAATGTAATTGAAGTAAAAATTAACACGAACGATACAACACCAGATATTATTGATAACTGTGAAGGATGTGTTGTTTATGAAACTAATAGTGAAGAAACTATAAATGCTGATCATTCTAAAGAAAAAGCTACGGATGGAGATCCTAATACGTATTGGCATTCTAATTGGTACGATGACAATACATCGCATCCTCATTATGTAGCAATAGATTTGGGACAAGAAAGAGATTTAGTAGGATTTTCTTATCAAGGAAGACAAACAGGAACTACAGGCATGATTAAAGATTATATCTTGTTCGGATGGGATGGGAGTAATTGGGAACAATTATCAACAGGTGCTTTTCAGAAATCAAAACTAAAGCAAACTATAGACTTTAAGAAATTCACGACACGCTACATTTATTTCAGAGCATTGTCCGAAGTGGACGACAAAAGATGGGCTTCAGCTGCAGAGTTAACTGTTAGGTATCAAAAAGCACAGCCAGTACAGGGTGGAATTGAACCAGAGCCAATAACAAAAATCAAAACTCCACCTCTTGTAGATTTGGAAGATTTTAATGGCATAAAAGTATATCCAATTCCTTTTAAAAACGAGTTAACAGTAAAAGGTATTTCTTCTAAAGACAAAATTAAAAACATAAGACTTATTGGAGTAAACGGTATAAAATTACCACTAAGAACTACTATAATTGACGATAATTTAATTATCAATACAGATGAAATATCTACTGGATTTTACATGCTTCAATTTCAAAAAGGAGCAAAAATAAAATCAGTAAAAGTTTTTAAAAAATAAGCATAACAAGACTAACTTTATGAATAATTTAAACGTTCTCAGATTATACATGGGAACGTTTTTTATTAAATTTTATTAAGTTTTTTTGGTTTTGTTTCAGGCTTTTTTTTAGGTTTATTTCCAGGAAATACTAGTGAAGTACTCGAGAAAGTTGAGCCGAAATTTACATGTGCATAATAAACCTGACTTATAGCGTCGTACACTTGATTTTCAGATAATTCTTTCAAAGGGTGTATAAATACGGACCATAAAACTTCATCTGAGATGGCATATTTTACATCCAGTGCTGTATGAAAATTAGCCATTAAAGAAGTTGTCTTTAACTCGTTTGTTAAACGATTACTTTCTGCTATAGGAGAAATAATTCGCATTCTGTTATGAGTTGAGTCAGCTATCGCTATAAAAGGAACTTTTTTGATTATAAATCTCCACTGCGATTGCTTACTTATAATGCTATCGCTAGCATTATGAAATATTTTATCTAATTTAATGATAGTCATGTTTTGTGAGTGTATGAAGAGACCAATAAACAGAAAAGACAGTAAAAAAATATTTTTCATAATTTATACTTTATTATCTTTAGACGAAACTTTAGCATACAAATAACAAAAGCTTCTATTTTTACAGAAGCTTTTGTTATTATTGATATTAAAAAATTTAAATTATTTAATCTCTACCACCTAGAATTTGTAATCCCCAGTATAAAAGCATAGCTAAAGAACCTAGTGCTGCAACTAAATACGTTCTAGCAGCCCATTTTAAAGCATCTTTAGATCCTGCTAACTCTTCTCTTGTAACGATGTGTTTATTCTCTAACCAAGCAAGAGCTCTGTTACTAGCATCATATTCAACAGGTAAAGTTACAAAGCTAAATAATGTTCCTAATCCCATAAAAACTAAACCAGCGATGGCAATGAAAAACCCTATTCCCGTATTTCCTGAAGCAGCACCAAAGGCAATACCACCAATAATCATCCATTGAGAAAAACGAGAAGTAATACTTACCATAGGTACTAATTTTGATCTCATTTGTAACCATTGGTAAGCTTGAGCATGTTGAACTGCATGACCAACTTCATGAGCAGCAACTGCAGCAGCAGCAGCGTTTCTTTGATTGTAAACTCCTTCACTTAAATTTACAGTTTTATTTTTTGGATTATAGTGATCGGTAAGCATTCCAGCAGTAGAAATAACCTTTACATCACTAATACCATGATCTGAAAGCATCTTCTCAGCAATTTCAGCACCACTCATACCATTTCTAAGATGTACCTTTGAATATTTTTTGAACTTTCTTTGTAATGTATTACTCACTATCCAGCTGAATAAAGAGATAATACCTATTAATACATAAAAACCTATCATAATCGTTTCAAATTAATTTTTAAATATTGTTTTGTTTGATAAATTTACAACATAAATTATTCCAAATTCATAAATACTAACAAAACTTGTCAAAATGGCAAACAAACCAAAAATTTTACTGGTATACACAGGTGGCACCATTGGTATGGTAAAAGATTACCAAACTCAAGCCCTGAGAGCATTTGATTTTAGTCAAATTCTAGATAAAATACCAGAACTTAAACATTTGAATTGTAGTATAAGTACCGTGTCTTTTGAAGAACCCATAGATTCTTCTAATATGAACACGAATTACTATGTTAAAATAGCTGAGATTATTGCTGAAAATTACAAAGATTTTGATGGTTTTGTAGTCTTGACCGGGTCGGACACTATGTCGTATACTTCTTCAGCAATCAGTTTTATGTTTGAGAATTTACAAAAACCAGTAATTTTTACAGGCTCTCAGTTACCTATAGGAGATTTGAGAACAGATGCTAAAGAGAACCTAATTACCTCTATTGAAATAGCATGTACTAGAGAAAACAATGAACCAATAATTAAAGAAGTTGGATTGTATTTTGAATACAAATTATACCGAGCCAACAGAACTACGAAAATTAATGCAGAACAGTTTGAAGCGTTTACATCGATGAATTATCCGCCGCTAGCAGAAAGTGGAGTCCATCTTCAGTTTAATAAGCAACTATTATTAAAACCTAGAGAAGGGAAAAATGAATTAATCTTTAGGAAAAACTTAGTACACGATGTAGTTATATTAAAATTATTTCCAGGAATTACTAAAAAAGTAGTGGAAGTTATCTTAAATATAGATAATTTAAAAGGAGTCATTTTAGAAACATACGGATCAGGGAATGCACCAACTGAACGCTGGTTTATAACATTGATTAAAGAAGCTTTAGCTAAAGGAATTCAGATAGTTAATGTAACTCAATGCGCAGGAGGAAGTGTAATATTAGGTCTGTATGAAACAAGTACTGAATTAAAGAGTGTAGGAATCATAAATGGAAAAGATATAACTACAGAAACAGCAATTGCTAAAATGATGTATTTGTTAGGAGAAAAATTACCAACCGATAAATTCAAGTACTATTTTGAAACTTCGTTACGAGGAGAGATAAGTTGAATTGATATTTAAAACGTTTAGTTTTTGAATTTTATGTATCAATGTGGGAAAGTTTTTAAAGAATTCACGTTAAATTTTTTTAATGAACCAACATTTTTTTGTTAATTGGCAGTCTGAAAACTCGGGGTATTGTCATTTTAACTTACAATCAAAAAAATGGGTTATGCTAAATACACTCTGTTTTACTATATAAAAATTTGTATTTTTACCACGTTAACTATTTAAAATTAATTATAACAAAATGAAAAAAGCAGTAAATATCCTATCTATTACAGGATTTATGTTCTTTGGGGCTATTCAATCAACTTTTGCACAAGCTAGTGAAGCTGAAAAAACTTTTCATCAAGAGTTAAAGCAACGTTTTATTGAAGGAGACCCGAGATTTATGGGAATTGTATTAGTTACCCTAATTTTAGGTTTAGCTATTGCGATCGAAAGAATCATCTATTTAAATATGGCTACTACTAATACTAAGAAATTAGTTGCAAAAGTAGACGATGCTTTAAGTTCTGGAGGAGTTGAAGCTGCTAAAGAAGTTTGTAGAAACACAAAAGGACCAGTTGCATCTATCTTTTACCAAGGTTTAGAAAGAGCTGACGAAAGTTTAGAGTCTGCTGAAAAAGCTGTTGTAGGTTATGGTGGGGTTCAAATGGGATTATTAGAGAAAAACATTTCTTGGTTATCTTTATTTATCGCATTAGCACCGATGTTAGGTTTCATGGGTACTGTAATTGGTATGATCGATGCCTTCGATAAGATTGCTGTAGCAAATGATATTTCTCCAGCCGTAGTTGCAGGTGGTATTAAAATAGCCTTATTAACAACAGTATTTGGTCTTGTAGTTGCAATTATATTACAGATTTTTTACAACTATATCGTATCTAAAGTAGATAGTATCGTTAACAACATGGAAAACGCTTCTATTTCTTTAATCGATTTATTAGCTAAGTATAAAAAATAATATAAAGGATGAATAAAAGAATATTAACAGCGTTAATCGCAGTTATTGCTCTGATAGGACTTGTTCTTTTTATTAGAGTGATGATGACAGACCCAGAAGATGTCGCAGCTATTTCAAATGCATCTTCACCAATTGTAACTTTTTCACTAGGGTTACTTATAGCTACAGTTGCTATTGCAATTATAGCATCGGTTTTAGGAGTTGCTAAAAATCCAAAAGCATTAAAGAAAACTCTTTTAGGAGTAGTTGCTTTAGGCGTAATAATTTTAATATCATACTTGTTCGCAGATTCAACCATAGTTTACAATGCTAATGGGGAAATCATTGCAGCGGCTAAGAGTGCCGTGTCTACACTTACAAGTACAGGTATATGGTCAAGTCTTATTTTATTAGTAATAGGAGGGGCTTTCTTTATTTTTGATTTATTAAAAGGATTAGTAAAATAATAATTTATGGCAAGAAGAGAAAACCCGGAAATTAATGCAGGTTCTATGGCTGATATAGCCTTCTTGCTACTTATATTTTTCCTTGTAACTACTACTATGGATGTTGATTCAGGTATTTCGAAGAAATTAGCTGAAAAACCTCCTAAGAATTACGAACCACCAAAAATTAAAGAGAAGAATATCTTTCAAATTAGTATTAACAGAAATAATGAACTATTTGTAGATGGCGACGTTATGGAGTTAAAAGGTTTAAAAGAAGCAGCTCTTAAGTTTATAGATAACGGTGGTGGTATTGGTAATCCAATGCCAGGAGAGGATAAAGGTAAGGCGTGTGATTATTGTACAGGAGACAGAGATGAAACATCTTCAGACCATCCTAATAAAGCAATAATTTCAATAGAAAGTGATAGGGCTACTGAGTATGGTACATACGTAGTTGTTCAAAATGAACTACTTCGTGCTTATGCAGAATTGAGAAATAAACTTTGTCAGAAAGAGTTTAGAATGTCTTTTGCAGAGTTAGAAGAATCGTATAAGAAAGGTGGTCGTAAAGATGAGGAATTGAAGAAGAAAGTTCAATTTATCAAGAATAGATATCCTCAAATTATCACGGATTTAGATCCTACTGATGATAATAAATAACAACTATAAAAACAGTTAATTATGTCTAAATTTAAAAAGAAGAAATCTGGTCAGCCAGCCATATCAACGGCTTCTTTACCTGATATTGTTTTTATGTTATTATTCTTTTTCATGGTAACTACTGTAATGAGAGAAACTGACTTACAAATAGACAGTCCTCGTTTACCTAGTGCTACTGAAGTGAAAAAATTAGAGCATAAAAGTCTTGTTACCACTATCTATGTAGGTAAGGCAAAAGACAAAGATAAATATGGTTCAAGTTATAATAGAATCCAGTTAAATGATAAAATAGCGACACCAGATGACATTACTGCTTTTATAATGAATAGTCGTGAAAAAGTTTCAGAAGCTGAAATTCCATTTATGACTACTTCTATCAAAGCAGATAAAGAATCTAGTGTAGGTACACTTACAGATATTAGATTGAAATTAAGAGATGTTAATGCTCTGAAATTGAGTTTATCAACTCAAAAGGGTAACACTATTTCAAAATAAGTATTTACACATATTTTATAAAAAGAGCAATTTTAGAATTGCTCTTTTTTTCGTTTAAATAAATTATCTTTATGTACATGAAACATACTAATTTAAAATTTTCACTAGTTTTATGCTTATTATTTTCAATTAATGCTATCAGTCAAATTGATTCATTAAAAGTCGGAGATAAATATTGGGAAGATCAATTATTTTTCGCGATTACTTATGACATTACTACAGATAAATTACAAAATGAAACATCAAACGGCTTTTCATATAGTTTTTCTGCAGGATATATTAAAGATATACCCATAACAAAAAGTGGTAATATGTCTTTCGGAGTAGGAGCGGGTTATAGTTTTAACTCACTTAATAATTTATTACAAGTTACAGACACTAATACATTACAAATACCAAACAATATTTCAGCAAATAAGATTAAACTTCATGATCTAATTATACCACTACAGTTTAGATGGAGAACTTCTGATGCAGTTACGTATTCATTTTGGCGTATATATACAGGGATTAGGTTTACATATAATTTATCTAATAAGTTTACTTACAGAGAAAATGATAATCTAATTGAGTTCAATAATATCAACGTTTTTAATAACTTTCAAACAGGTCTAGAGTTATCTGCTGGTTATGGAGCGTTCAATTTCTTTATATACCATGGATTAAGTTCAATTTTCAAAGACACATCTATAAATAATAAAGAAGTGAATACAACAATAACGAAGTTTGGTTTAATTTTTTACCTATTATAACATATAATAAACGAGAAGTTGCCCCATTAAACCTATTATAAACCCTAAATAAACCTCTTTAGGAGTATGTACCTTTAAATGTAGTCTAGAGCTAGCCAAAAGCCCAGAAAGTAGCATAAAAATGACTAAAATAGGAAGTATAGATATGTTTATGATCCAGTGTAGAATAATAAAATAGCCAAAAGCACTTCCCATTGATAATAAATGCAAACTAGTTTTGACCTTTGTAAGAAAGATGAAATAAACAACAATCATACTAATCAACGTACCATAAAACAGATAAGATAATTCTCTAATGCTATTAAATTGTTGAAAAAACTTCCCTAAGACTAAAAAGATACACACCATTACAAAAAGAGGGATTTTCCGCTCTTCTATGGAATGAACTTCAAAGGAATTTATTTTTCCAATTAATTTCAAAAATAATAAAAGCAAAATAGGAATAACATAAGTAGCTATAAATACAATAGCTAAGAAAAGTGCATATTGTGTGGTGTTGAAATTCGTAGTTTTCAGTATAAAATACAGCAATACACCAATAGTAGGCATAACTATTGGATGTAATATGGTTGATATTAGTTTATGCCTGCGCATTAAATTTCTTTTCTCAATCTTGCCACAGGAATATCCAGTTGTTCTCTATATTTAGCGACAGTTCTTCTGGCTATAGGATAACCTTTTTCCTTTAAAATTTTTGATAATTTCTCATCGGTTAAAGGTTTACGTTTGTCTTCTTCGCTAACTACATTTTCTAATATCTTTTTTATTTCTCTAGTTGAAACATCTTCCCCTTGGTCATTTTTCATAGATTCAGAGAAAAACTCTTTTATCAATTTTGTACCATAAGGTGTCGAAACATACTTACTATTTGCAACACGTGAAACAGTAGATACATCCATCTCGATTTTATCAGCGATATCCTTTAAGATCATTGGTTTTAACTTACGCTCATCACCCGTTAAAAAATAATCATATTGATAATGCATTATAGAGTTCATGGTGACTAACAATGTTTGTTGTCGTTGCTTTATAGCATCAATAAACCATTTAGCAGCGTCTAGTTTTTGCTTTATAAATAGCACAGCGTCTTTTTGAGACTTACTCTTCTCCTTTGAATCTTGATATCCTTTGAGCATATTATTATATGTTCTTGATACATGAAGTTCAGGAGCATTTCTAGAGTTTAAAGTTAATTCTAACTTACCATCAATAATTCTGATGGTAAAATCGGGTACTATCTGTTCAGCAATTTTATTGTTTCCAGCATAAGAACTCCCTGGTTTAGGATTTAACCTAGAAATTTCAGAGTTAACTTCTTTAAGCTCCTCTTCAGAAATATTGAACTTATCTAACAACTTCTTGTAATGCTTTTTAACAAAATGGTCAAAAGCATTTTCCAGTATATTAATGGCTAAAGCCCGACTTTTATTTTCGGTTTTATTCTTTAATTGAATAATTAGACACTCTTTTAAATCTCTGGCTCCAACACCAATTGGATCTAGTTTATGTACAACATTTAAAAGTATTTTTTCTACATTTTCTTCAGTTGTAAAAACGTTTTGAGTAAAAGCTAAATCATCAACTAGATCAATAACTTCACGCCTAATATATCCACTATCATCTATACTACCTACCAAGAATTCTGCGATTAAACGCTGTTCATCATTAATCCTAAAAGTATTAAGTTGATTTTTTAGTGATTGGTGGAAGGTGGTCCCTGCTGCATAAGGAACTTGTTTTTCTTCATCGTCTGGGGAATAGTTATTAGCTTGCGTTTTATAGCTAGGAAACTCATCATCACTTAAATATTCATCAATATTAATATCATCAGTTTCTATCTTTTCATTACCCGAATCGTCATAATCGACATCGTTTGCTAATGAATCTTCAAAGTTTTCAGGTTCTTCTTTTCCAGTATCTAGCGCTGGGTTTTCTTCTATTTCTTGTTTCAAACGTTCTTCAAAAGCTTGTGTAGGCAATTGAATTAATTTCATCAACTGAATTTGTTGAGGAGATAACTTCTGAAGTAATTTTTGATGTAAACTTTGTTTTAACATAAATACAAATATATAAATTCAATAAAAAAGAAAATCGTCATTCGGTTAAGAATGACGATTACTTTACAATATATTTTTATTCAATTTTTAAAACTCAGCATTTTGAGGGGTTCTAGGGAAAGGAATAACATCACGAATATTTCCCATACCCGTTGTAAAAAGCACTAAACGCTCAAAACCTAAACCAAATCCTGAATGTACAGCTGTACCGAATTTTCGGGTATCTAAATACCACCATAATTCTTCCTCTTCTATACCTAAATCAGCCATTTTTTCTTTCAAAACATCTAAGCGCTCTTCTCTTTGAGACCCACCAACCATTTCACCAATACCTGGAAATAATACATCCATAGCACGAACAGTTTTTCCGTCTTCATTCAAACGCATATAAAACGCCTTTATACTTGCAGGATAATCAAATAGAATTACAGGACACTTAAAATGTTTTTCAACTAAATATCGCTCGTGTTCAGACTGTAAATCTGCTCCCCATTCGTTAATAAGATATTGAAATTTCTTCTTTTTATTTGGTTTAGAGTTTCTTAAAATATCAATAGCTTCTGTATACGATACACGTTTAAAGTTGTTATCGACAACAAAATTTAAACGTTCCAATAATCCCATTTCACTACGTTGTGCTTGAGGCTTTGTTTTTTCCTCTTGAGTTAATCGATTATCTAAAAATGCTAAATCATCTTTACAAGTTTCTAAAACATATTTCAAAACATTTTTAATGAAATCTTCAGACAAATCCATATTTGCATCTAAATCATTAAATGCAACCTCTGGTTCAATCATCCAAAATTCAGCTAAATGTCTTGTAGTATTTGAATTTTCTGCTCTAAAAGTTGGGCCAAATGTATATACTTTCCCCAATGCCATAGCATAGGTTTCAGCTTCTAACTGTCCAGAAACCGTTAAGTTAGTTTCTTTACCAAAAAAATCTTTTGTATAATCAATATTACCTTCTTCGTTAAGAGGAGCTTTATTAGCGTCGAAAGAAGTCACTTTAAACATTTCTCCTGCACCTTCAGCATCAGAGCCAGTTACAATAGGAGTATTTACATAATAAAATCCGTTTTGTTGGAAATATTGATGCACGGCAAATGATAGAGCTGAACGTACACGCATTACTGCACTAAATGTATTAGTACGAACTCTTAAATGTGCATTTTCACGTAAAAATTCTAAACTGTGTTTTTTAGGTTGAATAGGATATTCATCAGGATTAGAATCTCCTAAAATCTCTAAATTTGTTGTTTGTATCTCTACAGTTTGCCCTTTTCCTTGGCTTTCCACTAGTGTTCCTTTTATAGAAATTGCAGCACCAGTAGTTATTCTTTTTAATGTGTTTTCATCGGTGTTTTCAAAATCAACTACACATTGTATATTTTTTATAGTAGATCCGTCATTTAAGGCTATAAAACGGTTGCTTCTAAATGTTCTAACCCAACCTTTTATATGTACTTCTTGTAAAAACTTATCTGAAGCTAATAATTCTTTTACGCTACTTCTTTTCATAATTCTTAAAAAAATTGATAGGCAAATATAATTTTTTAAGAATAGTTGGACAATTATATAGCGTTAGTAATATGGAATAAATTGAAAATAGATTTGTAGCTTTGCTTAAAAAGATGTCAAAATTACTAAAAGCTTACGATAGTTATGGAGATGTAGAAAGAGGACCGCTTTTTACATTTTATTTTGATACTCTACCTTCTGAATTAGTTTTTGAAACTCCACTAAAGGAAACTAAAGAGAATATAGCTAATGTTTTAAAAGTATTGGCGCTATCGCCCACAGATTATACTACAATTTTTAAGAATTGGAAAACAGAAGATACAGCAAATGCGGACTCTAGTGAAGACTATCCATATCAAATCCTTTATAAAAATAATAGTAAAAAAGGACTGATTAAAGTAACTTTAGATAGTAGTACGTTGAAAATTGAGTTTATGTACGATTGTATTGATAGTTCATTAGAAAACTGGATTATTGCAAAAAATCAAGAGCTACGTAAACGATTTGGTATTTCAAAATCGCCAACATTTAAAGTACTAACGAGGTCTAATTCTTATTATGAAACTGAAGATGTAAAAACTGAGAATGTAAAATTAGATATTGAAACGAATTATAACGAAGATTTTTTACCTATTCACAACAAAATTTTTGAAGCTATACATTCAAATAAATCTGGACTTATATTATTGCATGGGGTTCCTGGTACAGGTAAAACTACTTATATCAAAGGATTAATTTCTAATAATAAAGAGGCTAATTTTATTTTTATTCAAAATGATTTTATAAACAGTTTATTAGATCCTGAGTTTATTTCCTTTCTACTAAAACAGCGAAACTCCATTCTGGTTGTCGAAGACGCAGAGAAAGTAATTACGAGTAGAGAACAAATGAAAAATGAGTCTGTAGTTTCTACGTTATTACAACTCACAGACGGTTTATTTAGTGATTATTTAAATATTAAAGTAATATGTAGTTTCAATACGCATTTATCTAAAATAGACAAAGCATTAATGCGTAAAGGTAGAATGATAGCTATGTATGAATTTAAACCATTAAGTTTAGATAAAACTAATAAATTATTGAAAGATCAAGGTATAAAGGCATCAAATAAGGGGTTAACCATAGCAGAAATTATAAATCACGGCTCAGATAACTACGATAGCGAAGGTACCAGAATAGGTTTTTAATTTATATTAATTAATGGATGGAATAAATACTTGTACAACTATTTGTTTTTCCCATTTTCTTTCGGTGGGAAAATCTTAAAATTGGTTTCTTTCAATACTTTCTGATTTGCTATTTTCTTTTCAAAAGATAAAAGAAGAGAAGGTAGTAAAAGTAAATTAGAAACCATTGCCAGTAATAGCGTAACAGAAACTAAGCCTCCTAACGCTATCGTACCTCCAAAACTTGAAACTGTAAAGACTAAAAAACCAAAAAACAATACTATGGAAGTATAAAACATACTCACACCAGTTTCTTTTAATGCTGAATATACAGCAGGTTTTACTTTCCAATTATTGGCTAATAACTCTTGACGATATTTTGCTAAGAAATGTATAGTGTCGTCCACGGAAATCCCAAAAGCAATACTAAATACTAAAATAGTTGAAGGCTTTATTGGAATATTAAAGAACCCCATTAATCCAGCAGTAATTAATAAAGGAAGCATATTAGGGATCAGAGAGATTAAAATCATCTGAGGGGAACGAAACATCCAAGCCATAAATATAGAAATTAAGACAATGGCTAATGATAATGAAATTACTAAGTTCTTAATTAAATAATTTGTTCCTTTTAAAAAGACAAGCGCTTTACCTGTCATGGAAACATTAAATCGTTCTTCAGGAAACTGTTTTTTTATTACAGCATTTAATCGGTCTTGAATTATATCCATTTTATCAGTACCAATATCCTTCATGAAGGTTGTAATACGCGCATACCTACCAGTACTGTCTACAAAATTTTTGAGCATTCCAGTATTAGTACCTGAGTTTTTTGTATAAGCAAAAATATATGCTTTTTCTTGACCTGTAGGTAATTGATAGTATTTTGGGTTTCCGTTGTAATAAGCTTGCTTAGAATATTTAACTAAGTTGTTTACTGATATAGGTTTTGAAAGCTCAGGGAAAGTTTCAATAGTTTCATTTAATTTTTCCATTTTCTTCAAAGTGGAAAGTTTCATCACGCCTTTTTCTTTTTTGGTATCAATTAAGATTTCTAAAGGCATGATACCTCCAAACTCATTTTCAAAGAATTTTATGTCTTTGTAAAATTGTTTGCTCTTAGGCATATCTTCAATTAAACTACCAGAAACTCTAATTTGGTAAAGACCAATCATACTAAGTATGATGATAATTACACTTGTAATATAAACGGTAATTCTTTGGTTTTTAACCATACGTTCCATCCAGTTTACAACATCTTCCATCCATCTTTTCTCTAGATGATTAAGGTGTTTTTTTTGTGGAAGTGGCATAAAACTATATAATATAGGTACTATTAACAATGCTAATATGAAAATGCTAACAATATTAATTGAAGCCAAGACACCAAACTCACGTAGTAAATCACTTTTAACAAAAATAAAAGTTGCAAAACCAGAAGCAGTGGTAATATTTGTCATTAAAGTGGCATTACCAATCTTTGAAATTACTCTTTGTAATGATTTTGCTTGGTTACCATGCTTTTTAACTTCTTGTTGATATTTGTTAATTAGAAATACTGCATTAGGTACACCAATTACTATTATCAAGGGAGGTATTAAAGCTGTTAATACGGTTAATTCATAGCCTAAAAGACCTATAAAACCGAATGCCCATACAACACCAACACCAACGACTAAAAGTGTAATAAATGTTGCTCTAAAAGACCTAAAAAAGAAAAAGAATATGATCGCAGTAATAACTAATGCTCCTAAAACAAAAAGCATCATTTCATCTGCAATATTCTTTGAATTTAATGTTCTAATATATGGCATTCCAGAAATTCTGACTTGAAGATTATTTTCTAGCTCAAAATCTTTAATCAATGGAACAAGCACCTTCTCAATATAGTCTGCTCTTTTAGGAGTGTTAACAATATCTTTTTTTAGGTATATAGCTGTTTGTATAGTACCGCCATTGTTATAAAGAATATTTTCATAAAAAGGAAGTTTTTGAAATAGTTGAAGTTTAATATCGTTAATATTTTCCTTTGTTGTAGGTTCTTTATCGAATAGAGGGCTAATTACAAACTGTCTTTTCTTTCGATCTGCTTCTAATTTTTTTATATCAGATATAGAAACTGTAAGTTCAACTTCTGGGAAATCATTTAAACGCTTTGCTAATTTATTCCAAGCATTAAATTTATCAACAGAAAAAATAGTACTGTCTTTAACCCCTAAAATAACCAGATTACCTTCTTCACCAAAAATATCTAAAAACTTATCGTATTTAACATTTACGGGATGGTTACTAGGTAGGAGATTAGCTTCGGTATAAGAAAAACGAATGTGTTTAGTTTGAGTGACTAATAGTGCAGTAATTAAAATTATAGTTGCTAAAACCAAGTAACGGTTTCTCAAAATAAATCCTGCAATCTTTGTCCAAAAAGTCATTCAAAAAAATTTAGGTAAAGGTAATTAAAAAGGTGTAAGAATATAAAAAAGAGTGTTATATAACACTCTTTTTTATATAAGATATCTAAGTTATTATACTTTCATGATTTCAGATTCTTTTACTGCAAAAATATCATCAATTTGTTTGATGTATTTATCAGTAAGAACTTGAATGTCTGCTTCTGTATTTTTCTTTAAATCATCAGAAACATCTAATTTTTTTGTCTCGTTATTACCATCTTTACGAGCATTACGTATTCCTACTTTAGCATGTTCTGCTTCAGACTTAGCTTGTTTTGCAAGATCTTTACGACGTTCTTCAGTTAATGGAGGAACGTTAATTATAATATTTTCACCGTTATTCATTGGATTAAACCCAAGATTAGCAACCATTATTGCTTTTTCTATTTCATGTAACATGTTTTTTTCCCATGGTTGAATAGCTATGGTTCTAGCATCAGGAGTATTAACATTAGCTACTTGCCCTAACGGAGTCTGAGAGCCATAATAATCAACTTGAACATTAGATAACATGGATGGAGAAGCCTTTCCTGCTCTAATACTACGTAACTCTTTTTCTAAGTGAGAAATAGCATTATTCATTGCTTCTTTTGTGCTATCTAAAATAAAATCAATTTCTTCAGTCATCTTTGTTTTGTTTTTAGCTTTCGTATAAAACGATTTACTTATGATCAACTATTGTTCCAATCTGTTCGCCAGAAACCAATTTCAATAAGTTTCCTTTTTTATTCATATCAAAAACAATAATAGGTAATTTATTTTCTTCACTAAGTGTAAAGGCTGTCATATCCATAACCTTTAGCCCTTTTTCTATCACATCTTTAAATGTTATAGTCTCAAACTTAATAGCATCTTTATTTTTTTCTGGGTCATCGTTGTAAATACCGTCAACTCGAGTCCCTTTTAAAATAGCATCCGATCCTATTTCAATAGCTCTCAAAACAGCTGCTGTATCTGTTGTGAAATAAGGATTTCCTGTACCTGCACCAAAAATGACTACACGTCCTTTTTCAAGGTGTCGAATAGCTTTCCTTTTAATATAAGGTTCTGCAACTTCTTTAATTTCTAAGGCAGTCTGCATACGCGTATCAATCCCAGCATCCTCTAAAGCACTTTGTAGTGCTAAACCGTTGATGCATGTAGCTAACATTCCCATGTGATCGCCCTGAACTCGATCCATACCATTAGCAGCCCCAGCAACACCTCTAAAAATATTTCCGCCACCAATTACAATGGCAACTTCTATACCTTTTTCTATAACTTGTTTAATTTCTAAGGCATATTCTTTTAATCTTTGTGGGTCTATACCATAATCTCGGCTTCCCATTAAAGCCTCTCCACTTAATTTTAAAAGTATTCTTTTGTATTGCATAGTTTTGTTGAAAGTTGCGCAAATATACAAATTCTAACCACATTTTTTTTTCGATTACTCTATACAGTTAATAATTTTTATCTCTTAAACCAGTAATCAGATAGTTTTTTGAATTCGTTAAAAATATCCTTGTAATAAATCTTTTGTTCCTTATCATATCCTTTGAATGTGAAGTAGGTGTCTCCAATTAGTGCAACATTTGAATGAAAGTTGTTGTAAAACCTCTCTTTATCTATGAACTCAAATTTTAATTTTGCTACAATACCACTTTCTATATCAATTATAAAAACGTTATAGGTAAGACTTGGAGGAGTGTTTTGTTCTAGAATAATGTAGTCTCCCATTATTCTTACATTTTCAATTGATTTCCACCTTAGTTTATCTGGTGCACCAGTAACATCTGGATCCGTTATAAATAGCCATTTGTAGTATTTTTCATCTTTCTGAGCTACTATTCCGTGATTAGTTGTAAGTATTTTATATTTTTTTGAGGAAGTAATCATTTTAAAGTCCTTTTCGTTTTTATCTAGAGCTTTTAATGAATAAGTATTGTAGATTAAAATTCCTTTGTGTTTTTTTAATTCTAAGGGAATTCCTCCAGCATTTCGTGGAGCTAATTTTTCTAAGGTATCTTTGCTTAAGTTGATGTAATATGAATCTGGAATTTCTACTTTGTCTTTTCTCCAAGCTAAATTAGGATAAAATATTCTGCTGAAATAACTGTTTTTAGTTATTTCTTGAAGACTAAAGTAACTATTAAGTATCCATTTTAGTGATAGATCAGCGACACTCTTTTTCTCAGGTAGAGTCTCTCTTAATAGAGCATTTAAAAGCAAGTAGTTGTCTTTTTTATAGTAATATTCAGGAATGGTAATAATATTCTTCATATCTGAATAAGCACTAAAAAGATCTATTTCAAGAAATCGATTTGTTTTTCCGTTAATTACTTTTGCATAAGTACCACCAAAACTACTACCACCATCATAATGAGAGTTTAAAGTATCTTTGATACCATCATAATTGAAGTCTTGAATTATTGTTTTTTCGTTGTATTGCGCAAGAATACTTAATTGTATGAAAATAGCTAAGAATGAGATTCTTTTTCTCATAGTTCATTATTAAATTGTTAGTATAATAATGAGAAGATACTCTTTTAAAGAAGTAAAAAAGGTGGTAAAACTATTTTTACCACCTTTCAATATATATTTGCTAAGAAATTGTAATTATCCTAAAGTAACTCTTACGAAATTTTTAACAGCCACGTCACCGTATGAAGAAACATACTCAGCAACAGTTTTCTTTTCGTCTTTAATAAATCTTTGGTCTAATAAACATTGTTCTTGATCTAATGTAGTATTATCAGATATAAATCTTTCTATTTTACCTGGTAAGATTTTATCCCAGATTTTTTCTGGTTTACCTTCAGCCTTTAATTGTTCTTTAGCCGCTTCTTCAGCTTTAGCTAAAGCATCATCTGTCAATTGAAGTCTAGATACAAATTGAGGAACATTTTTTAATGTTTTTCCCAAACGAACTAATTCTTCGTTATCTTTTACGATAGCAGCGATTCGAGCTTCAGTTTCTGCAGTTACATATTCTGGTGTAAAATCTTTATAAGATAAAGTAGTAGCACCCATAGATGCTGCTTGCATTGCTAAATCTTTAGTTAATACATCAGCATTATCTACACTGTCAGTTATTCCTACTAGAGCAGCAATCTTACCAACATGTGTATAAGAGCCTACGTAAGGAGCTTCAACTCTTTCAAAAGAAGGAATTTCAATTTTCTCACCGATTACACCAGTTTGTTCGATTAATTTTTCTGCAACAGTCACTCCGTCGAAGTCAGCAGCTAAAAATTCTTCTTTAGTTTTATGGTTAATAGCGATATCAACAAATTGTTGTGCTAAATCTTTGTAGGTATCATTCTTTGCAACAAAGTCAGTTTCACAAGCTAAAACTATAGCTACACCGTATGTGTTATCTTCACTAACTTTAGCGATTGCTACACCTTCAGACGAATCACGGTCTGCTCTTTTAGCAGCTATTTTTTGACCTTTTTTACGTAAAATTTCAATAGCCTTATCGAAGTTACCTTCTGCTTCAACTAATGCATTTTTACAATCCATCATTCCTGCACCAGTGGTTTCTCTTAATTTCTTTACGTCAGCAGCGCTAATTTTTGACATTTTATGTATGTTTTTAAGTTGTATTTATTTGTTGTGCAATGATATAATAAAATAAAGGTTTCAATGTAATGAAACCTTTAAGTTTATTTAGTTCTTAACCTCTTCGGTTTTAACTTCTTCTGTCGTTGCTTTAGTTTCTTCTTTAGTATCTTTTTCAGTTTTAGCCTTTTCTTTATCAGCTTTTCTATCTGCTAAACCTTCTGCGATTGCAGATGTTACATAAGATAATACTTTGTCGATTGACTTAGAAGCATCGTCATTAGCTGGAATCACGAAATCGATAGGTCTTGGATCTGAATTAGTATCAACCATTGCAAAAATAGGAATGTTTAATTTTTGAGCTTCAGCAATAGCAATGTGCTCTTTTTTAACATCAATTACAAACAAAGCACCTGGTAAACGTGTCATATCAGATATAGAACCTAAATTCTTTTCTAATTTTTCACGTTGACGATTAATCTGTAATTTTTCTCTTTTTGATAAAGCATCAAAAGAACCATCTTGCTTCATTCTGTCGATAGCAGTCATTTTCTTAACAGCTTTACGGATAGTAACAAAGTTTGTTAACATACCACCTGGCCATCTTTCAGTAATGTAAGGCATAGTCACAGATTTTGCTTGTTCAGCAACGATATCCTTAGCTTGTTTCTTAGTAGCTACGAATAAAATCTTACGACCAGAGTTAGCTATTTTAAGTAAAGCTTTTTGAGCTTCATCAATTTTAGCTGAAGTTTTATACAAATCGATGATGTGAACACCATTACGTTCTGTATAGATGTAAGGAGCCATGTTTGGATTCCACTTTCTAGTTAAGTGACCAAAATGAACACCATTTTCTAATAATTCTTGAATGTTTGCCATTTTAATAAATGTGTTTACGTTCTGTTTTCGCAATATTTCAGTAGTTATTAAGTCTGAAACATTTAGATACTAAACTGTTAAAAATTTATATATAATAACAGTCTCTTTTGAAAATAAACATTGAAAGCCTTTTTTTTTTGGAAGGCAACAATGAAAATATTAACGTTTAGAGAACTGGAATTTCTTACGTGCTTTCTTCTGACCGAAT
>JAHDDQ010000001.1 GCA_020629275.1 Tenacibaculum sp.
AACTCACTTCAGTAATGCAAGGCTCAACGGAAACAACATTATATGTATTGGCAGTATATTTTGGTTCAGTTAAAATTAAATATGCCAGACATGCTTTAACATGTGGACTAGTAGCGGATTTAGCAGGCGTAATTACCGCTATATTTGTTGCATATATGTTTTTCGGTTAGTTCTTACTTGTCATAATAACATAAAAAAGGATTCAATGCTTCCTACTACCTTTAATAATCGACCGAAAAATAAATTCTGTGTTTTTTTAATTCATAAGTAGTATCTTTGCTCCTTAAATTAATTAAACTATGAAAAAAATTTACTTATTTGGCTTGTCTTGCCTAATATCCGGAGTTGGTTTTTCGCAAAGCAAAACTCAACCTCTAAAATTACAAGAGATGAAATCATCAAAGGCTGGTATATCCCAGGTATACTCGTCCTATTTTAACGACAAAAATTTTGCGACTAAAGGTCTTACTGAATTTTGGTCTAATGATTTTTCCAATCCTTCTGACTGGAATACAAGCAATACAGGTTCCCCATCAGCTGATTGGGTGATAGGAACAGCTGGACCAACTGGCACGTATTCAAGTCCTGTTGGAATAATCAATTCTACATCAGGTGGTAATTTTGCAATGTTTGATTCAGATGCGCTTGGAAGCTCAGGTGCAGTTCAAGATGCAGTTTTAGCATACGGTAGCTCCATTGATTGTTCTACAAAGTCAAATGTTAGAATGTCTTACGAATATAATATGGCTAGCTTTCAAGAAGTGTTATATGTTGAAGTTAGTAATAATGGTGTTGACTATACTCAGTACCTCGTACACGATGATGTTACTGTAAATACTTCTGATGAAGGAGTACAAGAATTAGATATTTCGGCGGTAGCTGATGGTCAGTCTACAGTTTTTATCCGATTTAGATATACTGGTAGTTGGGACTTCGTGTGGCAAGTGGATGACGTTAAATTAGGAGAGGTTTCTGGCTTAGATGGTAGCATAACTACTCTGCCAATTGAGCCTAAGCAATATATTTCTAACTTAATTTCCCAAGTTGGTACTGATTACACTTTAAGTGCAGAAGTTAAGAACGTTGCTGCTGATCCCATTTCAGCCGCTTTTGTTGAAACAGCTATACCAGGAGTTAGTTTTTCTCAGAACTCTGTTACTTCTACCACACTTAATTCTAATGAATCTGAAGTTATAGAAGTATCATTTGATGGTAGTGGCTTGGGTGGACCAGGGCTTTTGCAAGTTGTTAATACGTTATCGCTTACACAAGGTGGTACTGATGAAGATTTAACAAATAATTCAGATACACTAGCTTGGCTTTTTTCTGATAGTATTTTAGCTTTTGCACCTGGTATCAATTCTGCATATTCTGCAGATAGTATTAATAGTATTAATCTTTTTGAATTAACTAATTCAGATTTTGTTACTAGTGGTTTTGCTACTATGCAGATTCCTTCTGAGGCAGTAGGATCAAATCTTGAATTTGCAATATGGAGTACAACAGTAACTGACTCTACAGTAAGTTTTGATAATGTTATTGTTGAATCAATACCTTATACTATTACATCAGAAGATACATCTGCAGGAAATTTATTACAACAAATAGATTTTGATTTCCCTGACACAGAATTAATGCCAGGTTCATATGCAGTGAGCTATTTTGATGAGGCTCCTGGAGTAACTAATGTTGCTATTTTTAATGGATTAGACTATGGTGTTTCCATAGCTAGTATTGGTTCAGGTTCACTTTCTTATGTTGAAGCGACATTTGATTTAAATCTTATTTTTGGTATCGAAGATCTTAGTATTTCAAACAACACACTAACTTCTTTCGAAGAGTTAACTGTTTACCCTAACCCAACAACTGATTTTATTAATGTTGAGTTGGCGTTAGAAAATAATTCTCAAGTTACTTTTGAATTATACAACATGGTTGGTCAAATAGTTGAGACTAAATCATTTAATTCTTCTAACATAGTTACTTCTTTTGATGTATCTAACTTAGCTGCTGGTATGTATACAGTTAAAACAATTACTTCAGAAGGTTTCTCTGTAAACAAGGTTGAAGTAAAATAATTTATTTTAAATAATAAATTTAAAAAGCCTCACTTTTCAAGTGAGGCTTTTTTTTGTTAAAATTTTATTCTCAATTGGGGTATAATTAATAAATTCGTTAAAATTTTAAAAAATGAAAAAAGTACTTTTATTTGCACTATTACCCTTAATGATTTCGTGTAATAACAATGAGAAAGAAGTAAGCACTGATTTAGTGAATAATGCTAATACAGCCTCAGAAGAAAAAGTAGATAAAGCTGATGCTCCAGTAATGACATTAGAAGAGGAAGCCTTTGACTTTGGTGAAATAGCTCAAGGTGAGAAAGTATATCATTCTTTCAAGTTTACAAATACAGGTAAATCTGATTTAATAATAGCATCAGCAAGTGCTACATGCGGTTGTACAGTACCAACATGGCCAGAGAAACCAATTGCACCAGGTGAATCAGGTGAAATAGAAGTTGTTTTTGATAGCAAAGGCAAGCAAGGTCAGCAAAATAAACAAGTTACAGTTTTGGCAAATACACAACCAGGTACAAATGTTTTTGCACTTAAAGGAACTGTTGTAGCTCCAGAAAAAGGTGAATAACACATATATCTATGATTATAACATTATTACAAGCTACACCACCTTCAGGTGGAAGCATGAATTGGGTTTTCTTAGGAGCAATAATTTTAATTTTTTACTTCTTTATGATTAATCCTCAAAGAAAGAAAGCTAAGTTACAGGCTTCATTTTTAGATAATTTGAAAAAAGGAGATAAAGTTGTCACTACAAGCGGCATACATGGTAAAATTGCTGAACTAACAGAAGCAACAGTAGTTTTACAATCTGCTGATTCGAAAATTAAAGTTGATCGTTCTACAATATCTTCTGAGTTTACAGAAGCAGCGTACAAGCCATTAGAAGCTGTACCTGAAAAAAAGAGTTAATAATATTATGGTAACTGTAGGCATAACTGGTGGTATTGGAACTGGTAAATCCACAGTTGCCAAAATATTTAAACAACTAAATATTCCTGTTTTTGATTCTGATTTAGCAGGTAAAGAAGCTTTAGAAGCTCAAGATGTAATTGATGAAATTTCATCAAATATTGGTTCTAATGTTGTTGTAGAAAATAAGATAGATCGTAAAAAACTAGCTGCTATTGTATTTCATAATATTGATAAGCTGAACACATTAAACTCAATTATTCATCCAAAGGTTGGTATGATGTTTAACGAGTTTATAAATAACCATAAATCAACTTCCCAGTATATTATTAAAGAATCAGCTATTTTAATTGAAACTAAGCTGTACAAAAAGCTTGATTATTTAATTGTTGTTACTTCGCCAACTGAACTAAAAATAAGCAGAGTGATGAAACGAAATGGAATAAGTAGGGAAGAGGTAGAATCTAGAATTTCTAATCAACTACCAGAATCAGATAAAGTTAACCTGGCAGATTTTATAATTGATAACTCTGGAGAAGTATCAGTTATTAAGCAGGTAATGAGTATTCATGACGATATTATAGGGGCTAAAAAGTAGTTCTTATTTATTTTTTTGCGAATTCTGTTAAATAATCAATCATTTTTTTCATGGCTTTTTTTCTGTGGCTAAATTCATTTTTTTGAGACGTAGTCATCTGAGCAAAAGTTAGCTCACTGCCATTAGGTTTAAAAATTGAATCATAACCAAATCCATTTTCTCCAACCATTTTATTAGTTATTATTCCCTCGCAGCTTCCTTCAAAATTTTTAATTTCTTTATCACTTAATTGTAATGAAATTACAGTCTTAAAGTATGCAGTTCTATTGATGACATTTGAAAGTTTTGATAACAGTTTCACCCTATTATCATAGTCTGTAGCATTTTCGCCCGCATATCTTGCAGAATAAACACCAGGCTTATTATTTAGAGCCAAAACTTCTAAACCGCTATCATCTGAAAAACAAGGAATATTAAACCTTTTGAAAATTGTATTACTTTTAAGATTAGCATTGCGAACAAAAGTGGTTTCCGTTTCAGCAATTTGCTCGTTAAACCCAAGTTCTTTTAAAGAAATAGTTTGAATATTTAAAGGAGAAAGTAAATTTTTAACCTCATTAACTTTACCTTTATTTGTAGAAGCGAATATGAGTTCTGTCATAGCTTAGGAAACTTTTCTGCAGTTATTACGTTTAAATATAAAGGAAACGACCAAAAATTATGAGAACGTTAATATTAATCTTTTTTTCATTTGCTTTATGTACAACTACTTTTACACTAAGTTCATGTAGCAAAAGGGATATTTCATTTTCGAAAAGCAAGAAAAAGAAACCACTCAAAAAGAAGGCAAACGGAAAAATGTCTAATAACCTTTAGTTTTTAGTATAGCTGAGTACTTTATCAACCATATTGGCAGAACCAATAATTAAAGGGGATCTTTGATGCAATTCTGTTGGCTCAATTTCCATTATTCTTTGCTTACCATCAGAAGCCTTTCCACCAGCTTGTTCAATAATAAATGCCAAAGGATTAGACTCATATAAAAGTCTGAGTTTTCCATTTGGTGCAGAAGCTGTTTGAGGGTACATATAAACCCCACCTTTAACTAAGTTTCTGTGAAAGTCAGCAATAAGCGAACCTATATATCTTGCTGTATAAGGTTTTTTCACTTCTGAATCTCTACAATAATTAATATATTCTTTTAGTCCGGGTGTAAACGAATTGTAGTTTGCTTCGTTAACAGAATAAATTTTTCCTTCTTTTGGAGCAGTCATGTTTGGATGAGATAAATATAATGTACCCAACGATGGATCTATAGTAAAACCATTTACTCCACAAC
The DNA here is from genome assembly GCA_020629275.1 of Tenacibaculum sp. GTDB lineage: Bacteria > Bacteroidota > Bacteroidia > Flavobacteriales > Flavobacteriaceae > Polaribacter. Next base: position 4,868 of record JAHDDQ010000001.1, read on the forward strand.
CAGTAGTATAAACAAGCATGGTTGAAGATCCATACAATACATAACCAGCTGCGACTTGGTTTATTCCTGGTTGAAGAAAATCTTCTAATTGAACCGGACCACCAATAGGACTAACTCTTTTGTAAACCGAGAAAATAGTACCAATTGAAACATTTACATCAATATTAGAAGATCCATCTAAAGGATCCATTAATACAACATATTTTCCATCATAACAATCTTTATCAAAAGCTATGAAATCGTCATTTTCTTCAGAAGCTACACCACAAACAACTTTTCGTGTTCTTAGTGCTTCAATAAACCTAGAGTTAGCAAAAACATCCAGTTTCTGTTGCTCTTCTCCTTGAATGTTTTCTTCACCGGCTGTTCCTAAAATATCAACCAAACCTGCTTTACTCACTTCGCGGTTAACAATTTTGGTAGCTAATTTAATTGAACTTAATAGTTTTGAAAGATTACCATCAGCGTCATTAAACTCTTTCTGACGTTCTATTATAAATTCTCCTAATGTTTTAATATCATTCATAATTATCTATTGCATTTTTTACGCTACCATATTTATTTAAAAGATCATTTGCCTGTTGGTAATTCAAATTTAGCTTTTCCATCACCATTTTTGTGCCTCTGTCAACAAGTTTATTGTTTGACAGCTGCATATTTACCATTTTATTTCCTTCCACCTTTCCTAAAAGTACCATTACAGTGGTGCTAATCATGTTTAATACAAGTTTTTGAGCAGTGCCCGATTTCATTCTGGTGCTGCCTGTAATAAACTCCGCTCCAACATTTATTGAAATAGGGTAGTCGCAATTTTCAGAAATAGGCGATTGTGGATTACAAGTTATACATCCTGTAATAATATTTTCAGACTTACATTTTTTTAATCCTCCCAAAACGTAGGGGGTGGTTCCGGAAGCTGCTATACCAATTACAATATCTTCACTAGTTATATTATGTTCTTTTAAATCTTTAAAGGCTTGTTCGGTATCATCTTCAGCAAATTCAACTGCATTTCTCATTGCTTTGTCACCTCCAGCCATTAAGCCAATAACTAATCCGTGATCTACACCAAAGGTAGGAGGACATTCAGATGCATCTACAATGCCTAACCGTCCGCTTGTACCTGCGCCAATATAAAATAATCTTCCTCCCAATTTCAATTTCTCTGCAATAACTTTAACAAGTGCATTGATAGAATTAATTTCTTTTTCAACTGAAATAGCAACTGTTTGGTCTTCCTTATTAATATTTTTAAGGATGTTGATACTTGACATTTTATCAATATCACGATAATTAGAATCCTGTTCAGTTATTTTCTCAAAACTCATAAATGGAGATTGTCTGTTGGTTATTTTAACATAAAAAAAGCCTTAATAAATAAGGCTTCAAATTTTAATTAAGAAATACAAATATAACTTGTTTCACATAAAGTATTACTATTTTAATTAATAACACACTCGCACTCATAAGCTTCACCTTCGCCAGTTACTAGGTCGATCTCGCCACAATTACAATCGTTATCTCCTTTTTGGGCAACACCATACATGTAAGGATGTCCGTTTGGCTCAAAAACTAAACGAGCATCTTTAAATTCAAATCGTCTGAACTCTAAATCTTTTTCGGCTGCTAAATTTCTTAATTGAGATAAAGCCTTTTTTTGTGATGATTGAGCTAGGGTTTCAACAGGCTTCATTCTTGTTACATTAGATGCGAATGCGAAATTATCTAACACTACTGCAACTTGATCATCATTTAAATACGTTGCTTTTGGAAGATTAAGTTGTGGAAACTTATCCTCATTCTCATCTATTCTTATCATAAATTCATCTCTAGACTCCATTTCTAACCAATCAATTTTAACGGTAAATCTAATTTTAAACTTTTCACCACTTTCTGAACTTTCAATAAATGTTTCAATAGGAAAAATATGATCATTATAATACGCTTCGTCCATGTCATTTACCTCTAAAAAGTAATCCTTCCAAACCTCTAAGTATTCTCCACATTGGTCAGATAAACATAAACCAGCACCATCATTATTAACTCTTTTACAACTCCATGATGATAAGGCTAGACCACCAATAATAACCCAAGAAAAAATACGATTCATAACAGATACATTTAGTTTATATAGCCCAGTAAACGTATTACATTGATGTTTTGTTACAAAATGCAATTAGAGATACACAAATATCACGTGTTGTTTTGAAAGATTTCATTATTTTCGTGAAAAATTAAAGAATATGAACTCATTCAAAAACTATTCTATTTTCTTATTTGCTGGGTTAGCGCTATCAAGCTGCAATAGTAAAACTGATAAACAAGAGGCACCAAAAAAAATGCCTATTAAAGGTATTGATGTATCTAGTATAGATAAGAACTTAGATCCCTGTTCGGATTTTTATGGCTTTGCAAATGGTTCGTGGGTAAAAAACAACCCTATTCCTGAAACAGAAAGTAGATGGTCTAACTTTAATATTCTAAGAGACAAAAATGATTCTTTGCTTAAAAACATTCTAGTAAAAGCAACAGAAAAAAAAGCGGAAGAATCTAGCGATATTCAAAAGATTGGTGCTTTTTATGCCGCAGCAATGGATACCGTTAAAATTAACAATGAAGGAGTTAAGGCAATTCAACCGCAAATTGATGAAATAGAAGCAATAGATAATAATAAAAGCTTAACAACGCTTTTAGCTAATCACCACAGAACTGGTTTATATTCTTTTTTCTCTTCTGGGGTTGGTCAGGATATTAAAAATAATACCGAACATATTGTGTACATAGGTTCAGGAAGTTTAGGTTTACCTGATCGTGATTATTATTTGTTAGACAACCCAAAATTTAAAGAAATTAGAGCTCAATACTTAGATCATTTACAAAAAATGTTTGGTTTAATGGGATTTGAGGAGGCAGTTGCAGATACAAAAGCTCAGAAAGTTATTTCTATTGAAACAGAAATGGCCAAAGCTTCTTTAACGAGAGTTGAAAGAAGAAACCCAGATTTAACTTACAATAAAATGTCAACCGATCAACTATCTGAATTAATGACATTTGTTGACTGGGAAAAATATTTTGACTTAACCGGAATTACCATTGACAGCGTTATTATATCTCAACCTAAATTAATGACTGAGATAAACTCAATCATAAATAGTAAATACGAGATTGAAGATATAAAATCAATGCTACAATGGAACTTAATTAATGCTACTGCGGCAAAATTAAGTGATGAGTTAAATGCTCAAGATTTCAATTTTTACTCAACTGTTTTAAGAGGAGTATCTGAAATGAAACCACGTTGGCAAAGAGCTTTATCCGAAACCAATAGTTCTTTAGGTGAATTAGTAGGTAAGGAGTACGTTAAAATAGCCTTTAGCCCAGAAAACAAGAAAAAGGTTGATGAAATGGTTGATAACCTTATCTCAGTTTTTAGCACTCGAATCAAAAATTTAGATTGGATGGGTGAAGAAACAAAAGAACAAGCACTTACTAAGTTAAATGCAATTACTAGAAAATTAGGTTATCCAGATGAGTGGAAGGATTATTCTAATCTAGAAATTCCGGCAACAAACTCGTACGTTCAAAACTGGTTTGCGGCTAATCAATTTGCGTTTGATGAAGAAATTGCAAAACTAGGACAACCAGTTAACAAGAAGGAGTGGGGAATGCCTCCTCAAACGGTTAACGCATATTATAACCCCGTAATGAACGAGATTGTTTTTCCTGCAGGAATACTTCAACCTCCATTCTTTGATATGTATAACGATGATGCAATTAATTACGGAAGTATGGGTGCAGTTATTGGCCACGAATTAACACATGGTTTTGATGATCAAGGAAATAGATTTGATGCAGAAGGAAATTTAAAAAACTGGTGGACAGAAGCCGACAAAGAAAATTTCAACAAGCTTACCACTAAAGTTATAAATCAGTATAGTAATTATGAAGTGCTAGATAGTATTTACATCAATGGTGCATTAACTTTAGGTGAAAACATTGCAGATATTGGTGGATTATCTATTGCTTATGAAGCATACATGAAATCCTTGGAAGGCAAAGAAAAAAAGGAAATAGATGGTTTTTCGCCCGAACAAAGATTTTTTATATCATTTGCTCAAGTATGGAGAAATAACCAAAGAGAAAAGGCATTAAGACAACAAGTAATGACAGACCCGCATTCTCCAGCTAAATACAGAGTAATAGGTGTATTATCAAATTTAAAAGAGTTTGATGATGCATTTAGTACATGTGGTATTAAACAACCAGATTCATTAAAAGTTAGTATTTGGTAAAACAAACAGAAGCTGAAGAACTAATTCATTCTTTACCAAAGCGCTTTAGACCAGAACTTTGGGATGGAAGAAGAATTGTTTATCATTTAAAATTAACTGGTGAAAACGAAAAACACTTTACAATTTTAGTTGACGATGGTGTATGTAAAATTATAAACAAACTTGTTGAAAATTCTACCTGCACCATTATAACAACTGAAGATGTTTATGTTGCTATTGAAAAAAAAGTAATGAAAGCACATGTAGCGTTATTTAGTAGAAAATTAAAAATTAATAATATACCAGCCACTTTAAGTTTCATTAATTTATTTAAACGCTTTAATGAAACGGGTTAACAATAATTAACAGCGCGATAGCAAACGTTTTTTTAATATTGAAGTTATTCATACACACATCTCAAAAAATGAAAAAGAACATACTAATTTTAGCCCTCATTGTTGCAAGCATAACAAACTCATTCTCTCAGAAAGGAGGATATGAAATCAAAGTGAAAATTGATGGATTAAAAGATACTGTTTGTTATTTAGCAGGTTACTACGGCCCAAAACAATATTACAAAGATACAGCAAAGGTTAATAAAAACGGATTAGCTGTGTTTAAAGGTGATACTGAATTACCAGGAGGAATTTATTCTGTAGTTTTACCAGACAATGCTACCTATTTTGAATTTTTATTGATTGATCAATTCTTTTCTTTAGAAACTAAATTAGGTAATCAGCAAGTAATGTCAGAGAATTTACAAGTAACCGGCTCAGATGAAACGTCACTTTTTGTAGATTATTTAAAGTTTGTTGGTAAAAAACAAGTTTCTGCCACTCCTTACAGAAAGCAATATTCAGATTCAACTGCATCAAAATCACAGAAGGAAAAAGCGAAAACTAAGCTTCAAGAAATTGAGAAAGAAGTAACAGATTATAAGTTAAATCTGATGGAAACACATCCAAACTCATTTGTAACCAAACTATTTAAAGCATCGCAAGAACCAGAAATTCCTGAATCTAAAGATTGGCCTACGCTGGAAAACGGTAAAAAAGATTCTCTATTTCCAAGAAGATTTTATTTAGCAAACTATTGGGCAAATGTTGATTTAAAAGATGATAGACTTTTACGTTCACCTGTTTTCCACGGTCGCCTTCAGAAATATATTGATAATGTAATTCTTCAACATCCAGATACAATTATAAAATCTGCAGATGCTTTAATAGCTAAAACGAATGGTGACGATGAAATGTTTAAGTATATAGTACATTACGTAACCAATAAATACGAGCGATCTGAAATAATGTGTATGGATAGAGTATTTGTACATATGGGTGAAAAATATTACGAGTCTGGTAAAGCTTTTTGGATGGATTCTACAAAACTTGCTAAAGTAGTTGAACGAGTAGTTAAAATGAGACCTACCGTTTGTGGTGCTAAAACACCTAATGTTATCCTTCAAGACACATCAGAAAGTAAATGGGTTTCTTTGTATGACATAAATGCTAAATATACAATATTGTATTTTTGGGATTCAGGATGTAGCCATTGCAAAAAGGAAACACCTAAACTAAAAACACTTTATGATAAGTATAAAAATAATGGAGTAGAGGTTTTTGCTGTAGGAACAGAATTTGAAGGGGATGCTTGGAGAAAATATATTAGAGAAAATGATTTAAACTTTATAAATGTTTCCGATAATCCTGAAATTAATAAAAATGCTTACCAATATCTTAAATACACAACTATTGAGAGTTTAAACTTTAGAGATACTTATGATATATATAGCACACCAAGAGTGTTTCTCTTAGATGAGAATAAGGAGATTATAGCAAAGAGAATAGGAATTGACCAATTAGATAATTTGCTCGCTGATAAATTAGGTCTACCCAAAACTGAGGTTAAGGAAGAAAATACAAAGTCTAAAAAAAAGAAGAAGTAATTAAATTACGTTGATATACTTACCTTAAAGTATAATTTCTATTTAACCTCAATTTTAAATTTAACTAAATTTAAAATTGAGGTTTTTTTATTAACATACTCCTTATAAGGGAAATATTATCAGATACCTAGTTGGCGAGAAATTGCTGTCTTAGAGCTATTCAAAACTCGATTGGAAATATTTTGTTGATATTTTTCTTTAGCGAAAGTTAATGAAATGTAGTTCTGTTATATATTTTCAAATAAAAATAAAGTTTTGTTTTATTAATAAATTACTGTTAAATTCGCGGCTCAATTAAAAATTAATAAAATGAGCTTGCTTCGTTATTCCATTCTATTTTTAGCAGTTTTCACAGGAGTTTTACCTAATTTATTTTCTCAAAATTGCAGCAATCTGTTTATATCTGAGTATTTAGAAGGTACTTCTAGCAACAAGGCTATAGAAATCTTTAATCCTACATCATCTACAATTAATTTAAGTGGTTACACTGTAGAAATTTATAATAATGGTAGTCCAACAAGCACTTCCATACAACTTTCGGGTTTTATACCTCAATATTCTACATATGTATTAGCAAATTCGTCTGCTGACCAAGATATTATCGATAGAGCTAGTCAGACAAGTGGTTCTGTAAGTTTTAACGGTAACGATGCTATAGCCCTAGTAAATACTAATAACAATGATACACTTGATATCTTTGGTGTTGTTGGTCAAGATCCTGGTAATGGCTGGCTTGCAAACGGAGCCAATTGGACAGCTAATAATACACTTAGAAGAAACTTTTCTGTAGTTACAGGTTTAACTTCAAACCCAAGCATATTCACTCCTAATTCGGAGTGGGATTCTTTAGGTGTTGACGTAACGAGTAGTCTCGGATTTCATGAAAATTTGTGCTTACAAAGTGCAAATCTAGATTGTTTTAATCCATTTATAAGCGAATATATAGAGGGTACAGGAAATAACAAAGCCATTGAAATTTACAACCCTAGAGGTTCTGTAGTGTCATTAGAAGGTGTTGTTCTAGAAATTTTTAATAACGGTTCTCAATCTTCTAGTAGCTCAATTGATCTTAGTAATTATACTATTCCCGCTTTCGGAACATTTTTGGTTGTTAATCCAAATGCAGGCTTATTTTTGACAGGTAATGCAAATTTGATAACGGGTTCTTTGGCATTTAATGGTAATGATGCTATCGCTCTAACTTTGAATGATTCGATATATTTTGACCTTATTGGAGTGATTGGTGAAAATCCAGGACTTGCTTGGACTGATAGTTCAACTAATGAAAACTGGACTATAGATCACACAATGAGAAGAAAAGAATCTATAAACAAAGGTATTGCTGACCCATTTGTTACAGCATTTGAACCTTCAGATGAGTGGGAATTATTTCCGATTGATAATTTCTCGGATGCAGGGTTGCATTATAGCACTTGTGAAGATGATTGTAGTTTATTACTTACAAGTATAGTTGAAAATACAAGCACGGTTGGAGGTTCTGATGGAAGTGTAGAAATTACAGTTACAGGTGGATCTCTTTTAGAATATACTTGGAGCAACGGAGCAACTACGTCAACAATTGCCGGGTTGAGTGAAGGAACTTATTCAGTAACTGTAACAGATATTGATGGATGTGAAATAGTTGAATCTATAAATGTTGATGGGCCTAATTGCTCACTTTCAATCTCTTCAAATATTGGTAATGTATCTTTTGCTGGTGCGGATGACGGTTCAATAACTGTAGCAGTAGACAATGCTACTGATCAAATAGTTTATAATTGGAGTAATGGTGCTACAACGCAAAACCTTACAGATTTATCAGAAGGCCAATACTCACTAACAGTAACAGATTCATTAGGATGTGAAGCCTCAGAAACATTTGATGTTTCAGTAGAATCTAATTGTATACTTATACTAGATTCGTTTATGGTATCTAATGTTTCTTGTTTTGGAGAAAATGACGGTTCTATATCTGTTAGTCCTCTTACAATTGATTCGATACTTTTCTCAGAATTTTTTGATTCAGGTATTCCTGCAGATTGGCAAGTTTCAGATTTAGACGGTCAAACGTCTTTTCTATCTGAATTTTCTAGTGGCTCATGGATTAGTTATGATAATGACTTTAACCCAAACGTTGGAGATTCAGTGGTGGCAAGTTCTTCTTGGTATACTCCAGCAGGAACATCAAACGATTGGTTAGTATCTCCTAGAATCACATTAACAGAAGAAAACGTGCTAAGATGGGTCGCATCGTCTTCAAGTAGTGTTTACCCTGACGGATACGAAGTTATGATATCTACCACAACGCCAGATATTAGCAGTTTTTACGCAAATCCTCCATTATTTTCAATAGAAGAAGAACAAGTAGGTTGGATTGAGAGAATACTCAATTTATCAGATAAAGGCTATGAAAACCAAGATGTATATATAGCATTTGTTAATAATACATATGATGGAGTAATACTCTATGTTGATGAAATGATTGTTGCAAGTGGAACATCTGGTACATTTAGTTACGAGTGGTCTACTGGTGAAACAACATCAAGCATTAATAACTTATCTGAAGGAAATTATGAAGTAACAATTACCGATTCTGATGGATGCATCATAACTGAATCATTTAACATTAGTCAACCAGACTCACTTTATATTGATTTCTTAACTACTAACGAAACAGGAACGGGTAACAGCGATGGAACAATTCAAACGGTAATTTATGGTGCAGTTGATCCTATCGAGTATTTATGGGAAACAAACGATACTATTGGTGATTTAGAAAATTTATCAGCTGGCGTTTATACATTGTTAATTGAAAACGGAAATGGCTGTCAAGTACTAGATTCTACTACTGTTGGGATAGATTCGGTTATTTGTAATTTCGTTGTAGGAGCTAATACAACAGATGAAACAGCGTTTCAAGCTCTTGACGGAACAGCAGAAGCAATACCAAACGGAGGAACAAGTCCTTTTACATATGTATGGTCAAATGGTGAAACAACAAATCCTGTAGCAGGTTTAGCACCAAATACATATAGAGTTACAGTTACTGATGCTAACGGATGTACACAAATAGCTACGATTGAAATTAATGCTTTTCCAGACCCATGCTCAGGATTTGAATTAAATATTTCATCAGAAAATGAAAGCTCACAGGGAGCTAACAATGGTTCGGCATCAGTCTCTTTATTAGGTGGAACAACACCATATTCTTACAACTGGTCAAATGGAGAAACTCAACAAAATATTGCGAATCTTGAGCCAGGGACTTATACAATTACTGCAACTGACTCTTTAGGATGTTCAATAACTGCAAGTACAGAAGTATTGGCAGGTGTTGAATGTACAATCTCTGTAGTTGGATTAGTAAATAATGCAAGCTCTATAAATGATGCAGATGGTTCAATTGAGTTAACTGTAAATGGAAATATTGGAGTCTATACAGTAAATTGGGATAATGGCAATACCAATCCATTAATTAATGATAGTTTGTTAGCTGGAGATTATATTGTTTCAATTACAGATTCAATAGGTTGTACAGTCATTGATACATTTGTTGTAGATGTTGACTCAGTAATTAATACTTGTAATTTAGTTACAACAGTATCAACTATAAATGAATCTGCAGCAGGTTCTAATGATGGTAGTGCTTCAGTATCAACAACTGGTGGAACTTCACCATTCACATACTTATGGTCTAATGGTGCTACACTAAACTCGGTAAACAACCTTTCTCCTGGTTCTTACAGTGTAACAGTTAACGATTCTAATGGTTGTGCAGATACTAATAGCTTCTCAATTTTGCCGTTTACAGATACTGTAATTACATGTAATTTAATTTTAAATGTAATTATAGAGAATGAATCTTCATTAAGTGCTAATGACGGGACTGCAGAGTCAGTTATCACTAACGGAACACAGCCAATTAATTACAATTGGAGTAACGGAGAAACTACTCAAAATATTTCTAACCTAGCTCCAGGAAACTATAGCTTAACTGTTAGCGATTCTTTAGAATGTACTGATTCTGTTAACTTTGAAATTCTTGCATTCGTTGATTCTACAAATTCATGTGATTTATCATTAGAGGTTATTACTGCAGATGAAACTACAGTTAATGGTAATAATGGTTTTGCAGGAGCAATAATCACAAACGGTACTCAACCATATATTTATAACTGGAGTAATGGTGATACTCAGCAAAATATAGACAGTTTGGCTCCTGGAAATTATAGCTTATCAGTTATTGATTCTCTAGGATGTACAGATTCAGTTGATTTTGTTATTCTTCCTTTTGATCCTTGTAATAACTTACAGGTTTCTGTGAATGGGACAGATGAAACAGCTTCTGGTGCTAATGATGGCTCAGCAGTTGCTAATGTTACTGGAGGATCAACTCCTTACACGTATTCATGGTCAAATGGAAGTTCAACTAGTACAATTTCTTCATTAACACCTCTTACGTATTATGTTACAGTAACCGATAACGGAGGATGTACAGTTGAAGACTCTATTCAAATTTCACCATTTACACCAATTCCTTGTAACTTAATAATAGATTTAAGCACAACTGACGAGACTGCACAAAGTGCAAATGATGGTAGTGCAACTGCAATGGGAATGAATGGAGTAGCACCTTATACCTATAATTGGAGTACTGGTGAAACTACATCAACAATAAACAACTTAACACCAGGTTCTTACCAAATAGTTGTTTCAGATTCAGTAGGATGTTCTGATTCATTAAACTTTATTATTAATGCTTTTGATTCAACTACTACTACTTGTAACTTAGAACTTACAGTAATTGCTGTTGCTGAATCAGCTGCAGGAGCTAATGATGGTGAAGCACTTTCTGGTATTACAAATGGAACTGCTCCGTTTTCTTATTTATGGAGTACTGGAGATACTACAATAAACTTAGATAGTTTAAGTCCTGGAAATTATAGTGTGACTGTAATTGATAGCGAAGGATGCTCTGATTCTTCAAGCTTTGTAATAGATCCATTTAATACTGGCTGTACATTAGAAGTAGGAATTCTTACTACAAATGAAACATCAACTGGCTCGGCTGACGGATCTGCCGGTGCAGAACCAATAAATGGTACAGCACCTTATGAATTTTTATGGAGCACTGGTGATACTACTGTTGTTATTAACGATTTAACTGCGGGTGAGTATACAGTGAGTATTACAGATGCTAACGGGTGTGTATCTAGTGCAGTTGCTACAATAATTGTTGAAGGATGTGATTTAACAGCCACTGTAACTTCAACAGCAGAATCTTTTGTTGGTGCAAATGACGGATCTGCATCTGTATTTGCAAATAATGGTTCAGCTCCTTACACATATAATTGGAGTAACTCTGAAACAACGAGTATGATATCGGATCTAGAACCAGGAACGTATTCCGTTACTGTTACTGATTCAACCTCTTGTTCAGTTATTAAGGATGTGGTTGTAAATTCTGGTTTATGTACCATGAATATTACTGCTTCTGCAACAGCAGTAACACAGATTGGAGCTAACGATGGAGAGGCTAGTGTAGCAGTTACTGGAGGAACTAATCCAATATCAATATCTTGGAGTAATGGCTCAACCACATCTACAATTACTAATTTATCCGCAGGTAATTACACAGTAACTGTAGTTGATTCTTTAGGTTGTACAGAAACAGCAGTTGCTACTGTTAGTGCTGCTGGCTGTGATTTATCACTTGAGTTGTCAACTACAAACGAGACATCTCAAGGAAGTGAAGATGGTGCTGCAACCGTAGATGTATCTAACGGTTCGGGAAGTTATTCTTTTGAATGGAGCAATGGTGGATTAACTTCTACCATCACTAATTTAGCAGGAGGAACATATGACGTAACAGTTACTGATGACTCTACTGGTTGTATTGCTTCTAGAAGTATTGAAGTTCACTCTTGTGCTTTAGAAGCATCTATAGGTGTTACTGGAGTTTCAAGTGCTGGTGCAACTGATGGTTCATTAATAGCTTTTGTTTCTGGTGGAACTTCACCTTATTCATATGAGTGGAACAATGGTTTAGGAACTTCTGGAAATGTTACTAATATTGGAGAAGGAACGTATGTTCTATTTGTTACTGATGGTAAGGGTTGTATTGACTCAGATACTGCTGAAGTAACAGTTGATGGAGTTGGCTTTGAAGATATCTTTAATAATTCTTCTTTAGCAATATATCCAAACCCTACAAAAGATAACGCAACTGTAGCTTTAACTTTACTAACAACTGAAAACATTGAAGTTCAAGTTTTAAATAATGTAGGTCAAGTAATGTATACAAAGGAATACAATAGCGTAAATTCCATTGAGCAGTTTATTGATTGTACAAACTGGTCAACTGGTGTATATTTAGTTAAAATTCAGAGTAAAGGTTACTTTAAGACTTCAAGATTTATTGTAAAATAATAATCTTCAGTTATTCTCTAGAAAAAAAGGGAGGCTTGCGCCTCCCTTTTTTTTGTTATATACACAACAATCGGTAACTTGAAAAACATAACTTTATCCTCACAAAAAATTGTTAAAGACAGCTACACTAAGTCAAATTAAAAAAGAACTTAATCTGCTCACCAAAGCAGAACTAGTTGAGAAATGTACTCGAATAGCTAAGTACAAAAAAGAAAACAAAGAGCTACTTAACTACTTGCTCTTTGAACAAGAAAACGAACAAGCGTTTATTGATTCTGTAAAAGAAGAAGTAAATGTAATGTTCAGTGAATTACCCATTTCAAATATTTATAGAGTAAAAAAATCACTGCGAAAAATTATCAGATTTATAACTAAATACATTAAATACTCTTCCATAAAATCTACCGAAGTTGAACTTAGAATCTGTTTCTGCCAAAACATGAAAAAATATAACTTACCTATTTCAAGGAGTAAGGTTTTAGAAAACATGTTTGACTCACAATTAATAAGAATTGAGAAAGTTGTAACAATGTTACATGAAGATGTACAGTTTGATTATTCAAGTGATATTGAGGCTTTAAAACACGATTTCAACTCCTACTAATACAGATCACTTTTTCTTGTTTAAAGTTCTTAGAGCTCTTTTAATAATGTATTGTGTCTCATTTGTAGGTGATTCTTTGCTCCATCGTTTGCATAAACCGATTACATAATCAGGTTGTGTTTTACTCGAATCGTTTAACCAATTTCCAACACTATCACGAACATATTTTGATGAATCTGATTTAAGAGGTTCCAGTAGTTTAATGGCTAACTCAGGATCTTCTTTTAAAACGTTAATATGTTTACACCAAACACCTCTAGGTCGGGTTACCTCACTTGCGAATCTTCTTATGTTCTCGTCTTCAGAAACAACCCATTTTTCAAGAATAGTAATCGCATTTTTAAGATCATCAATAACATTATTCCTAATACTAATCCAGGCAATTTCTCTAACTCCGAAGTGAGCATCAGCTGCAAAGGGGTCAATAGCCTTTAAAAGCTGGTTAATATTCAAATGCTTATTGGAAGCAATAGCATAAGTAGCCCAATTACGTACACAATCTGATAAATGAGTTGATAATGAATCTATTAATTCTGAATCATTATTTGATGTAGCTTGTTTAAATAGCTCAAAACCAATTGCTTCAAATAATTTGTTGGCTGTTTTACTTTTAAGAGCATTTACTTTTCTTTGAATAGAGGGGAAGTAAACAGATTTGTTATGTGCATGTAAAACATTCTCTAATAATACTAACTGATCAACCGCCAACCATTCAACAAGATTTACAGTTGGTATTTCTCCCTTGTTAAGTGCTGTTAATACTTCTGAAGGAATTTCTTTAATTGATCTAGCTCCTTTACGGTTTACTAATTCCATTTAATCAAACTTCCTAACAGACATTATAAAAACGTAAACAATGTTCATAACAGCTAATATGATTGCTAAAACTGATATTACTTTTAATAACTGTTCAATAGGCGAATCTTGAATTCCGTATTTAAAAATTAGCTTCCCTTTTTCGTCTACTTCAGAAAGTAATGAAATTGCACCATATATTACCGCAGGAAAAACCACAGTACCTAAGAAAAAAATTAGTGAAATTTGTGCCCAACTAAATTTTTTTGCTTGTTTTAAATGTTCTATACTCCACATATGCTTATAATTATAACAATTAATAACCAAACAAATCTTCTAGCGAAAGTTCTGTAACAGGACCTAATTTCTTTAATTCTTCAAAATTAATTTTATCTCGGTCTCCAACAAACAAGTAAGTTATGTTTTCGCTCTTAACGTACTCATTAAAGAAAGCAGCTAATTCATCAATAGTCATGTTTTGCAATTTTTTATAAACTCTTTTTCTGTAGCCAGGCTCAAACCCTGCTCTTTTTAGGTTTTCATAATTCCAAAAAATGGATGCTTTAGTAACTCTATTTGTAGCAATTCTTTTAAGTGCTGATTTTTTAGCATCTTCAAATTGTTTCTCTACTTTGGGCATTTCCTCTAATAAATCATTCATTGCTGCAATAGCTTCTGGTAATTTATCTGTTTGAGTGCCAATGTAGGTAGTTACAATATTAGGATCTCCCTTTTCGGAAGGAATAGCAAATCTGTTGGAAGCAGAATATGCCAATGCCTTAGCTTCACGAATATCTTGAAAAACGATAGATGAAAGGCCCGATCCAAAATACTTATTGTGAACATTTGATAATGCAATTAAATCTTCCTTAAAATCGCCAGCATTTACAACAGCTAGCATTTCGGTTTGCACCATATCAAAATGAGAAAAATATACTTTGCTTCCTTTTGGCTTCAAATATTCAAAAGCAATCTTTTCGGGTAACTCTTCTGTTTTTTTAGTGTAAGGAATGTTTTTTTCAATCTTTTTGGCAACAGATGACGCTTCTTCAGGTCCATAATAAAAATACCTTCTTGAAAAGCCAAATACTTTTCTAACCAAAGCAAGTAACGAATCAGGAGAGTAATTTTTCAAATCTTCTTCAGGAATGACATTCGTAAAAGGAGAATTTTCACCATATAATGCATAGCTTTTTAATCCTCCAGATAAAATAGTCCCCTTATCAAGTTTAGCATCTTCTCTCGATTTTAGTATATCGCTTACAATCTCATTATATGCTTTATCATCTGGCTTTGCATCTTTAATCAAATGATCTAAAAGCTCTAAACCTTTATTTAATGATGATTGTAAACCAGAAATGGTAATTGTTGTTCTGTCTTTATTAGTTGAGAAATTAATGTCTATAGCATTTTTAAAAAGTTCTTTTTTAAACTCTTCAGGAGAGTATTTAGAGGTTCCCAAATAATTAAGGTAAGAAGTTGCTATATATAACTCAGGATAAGTATAATTTCCGACCTCAATAATAGTTGATAATGAGAA
The DNA here is from genome assembly GCA_020629275.1 of Tenacibaculum sp. Lineage (GTDB taxonomy): Bacteria > Bacteroidota > Bacteroidia > Flavobacteriales > Flavobacteriaceae > Polaribacter. The sequence continues at coordinate 20,449 of JAHDDQ010000001.1, forward strand.
GGTATTGTTGGTTTCGTTTTTTATGTAATTAAACTCTAATCCACTAGCTAGTTTCCTTTTATTTATTTCTTGCTCATAATTCACAAATACAGGTTGAATAGGAGTTACAGGAATATTACTAAACTTTTGAGCAAAAAATGATTGTTCATTTCTTTTAATGTCAATAGGTGTTATTTGAGGCTTTTCAACCTTTTCGCCAGCATTAGATTCACCCGTTCGTTTTTCTACAACGGCATAATTATTCTTGAAATTTTCTTTTACAAAGGCTACAAACTCTTCTTTGCTAATGTCTTTCATTTTATCATAGGAGTTCCAAACGTCTTTCCATTCAGTCTCAAAAATAAAGGCATTGATCATATAACTGGTTCTGCTTTTTCTGTTTTCAATTGCTCTTTCTCTTCTTAGCTGTAAATTCTTTACACAGGCTTCAATCATCCAATCGTCAAAATTTCCTTGTTTTAAATTTTCAATTTCAGCTAAGAGAAGGTTTTTTACTTCTTCTAAAGTTTGGCCTTGCTTAGGCAATCCATAAAATAAAAATGTAGAGTAGTCTTTGTTAATCCATACAGAGTTTCCGGCACTTAACAATTTTTGTTTTTGAATTAGGTTCAAGTCAATAAGGCCGGCTGTGCCATTGTTTAATACATAATCCAATAAATTTAGGTAAATGGCATCTTTGGTTCCGGCTCCTTTGCATCTAAAGCCAAGCATCACGGCTTCTTGCTGTGGGCCATATACAACTGCCGACTCTGGTTTATTAATAGGATACTCTGGTGTAAATGAAAATTCAGGTACAGCTTTAGTTTTGTAGGATCCAAAATACTGATCTATAAGAGCTATTGTTTTATCAAAATCGAGGTCTCCACTCAGCATAATAGCCATATTGTTTGGCACATAATAAGTGTCAAAAAACTCATGTATTTTAACCATGGAAGGATTTTTAAGGTGCTCTCCAAAACCTATAGTTGGTTGTGTGCCATAAGGATGTTGCTTATACAATAATTCAAACATTTTTGTATATGCCTGTCTAAAATCATTATCTAAACCTCTATTGTATTCTTCATAAACAGTTTCAAGTTCAGTGTGAAAAAGACGTAATGTTAACTCTTTAAAACGAGTAGCTTCTAATAACAACCAACGTTGTAATTCATTACTGGGTATTTCATTTACATATACCGTTCGCTCATTGCTTGTGTATGCATTTGTTCCACTGGCACCAAGAGAGGTGGTTAATTTATCATATTCATTTGCAGCAACAAATGAAGCAGCATAGTTTGAAAGACTGTCTATATCTTTATATATTTTTCTTTTTTGTTCAATATCTGTAGCAAGCTTATGTTTTTCATATGAGTCTGATATTTGTTCTAATACTTTCTCTTCCTTTTCCCAGTTAATGGTTCCTAATTTAGAGTTCCCCTTAAATAGCATATGCTCAAGGTAGTGTGCTAAACCTGTACAATCTGCAGGATCATTTTTACTACCTGCCTTAACTGCTATGTTCGTTTGTATTCTCGGTTCATCTTTTAGCACAGATAAGTAAACCTTTAAGCCGTTTCTTAAAGTATAAATTCTTGTTTGAGTAGGATCGTTAGGATCTGATTCATAACTATATGTTTTACTTTGCCCTAAAACAGAAAAGCAGCTCAAAATTGAAGCTGCTATAATCGTAATAATATTTTTCATTATTGTTTATTTGTCGTTTTTTATCGTTTTATTACCATTACCAAATGTAAAGTTAATACCCGTTCTTGCACTAAAATATTTACCGTGTTGGGGCGTAACTAAACTAAATACATTATCTGTAACAGCATAAACCTGAAACGGTCCGCCATTAAATCTTAAACCTAAACCTAGATTTGTAAATGATCCATTATAAATATTATAAGTCATAGTAGCCGTAAACCATTTACCTATAGAAGAGCCATAGTAAAATGAATATGCCGGAATACTAGTTCCATCAATAGTATTTAAAACTAGATGTAGACCAGCATTTTGCCCTTTAATGATTCGAAAATTTGCTGCTAAATGAAACTGAGCAGGTAAAGTTGTTTTATAGGCGTTAGAATTAGAATCCAAAACCAGTAAAGCTTCAGCACTATCTACCAATTGCTCTAGCGCTTCAGTTAAAGCAGAGTCACCGTCAAACAAAACATTAATAGGTAACCCATTATATGTATATGATGTGTTAGGATTAGCAGAAACTCTGTTCTTCACATCATTCTTCCAACTAATAGCACCTAAATTAAGTGCACTTGCATTTATAGATAAACGTTCTGTAATATTAAAATTAGCACCTAAATCAAAAGCAACTCCAGTGTTTTTTCTACCAAAAAAGTAAGTCGTTCCTTCAGGATTAGAAATTCCTGATGTTAATAATTCAATATCAGAAGATAATGTTAAAGCATATGCGCTATCAGCATCTGTACTTAAGCTAATATTGGATTTTGATGTGGTAATATTTTCAAGTCCGTACATATACTTCATTCTTCCTCCAATAGTTAGCTTGTCACCCAAAACTCTTGAGTAACCTAATGCATACTCTCTGTAATGAATCGCATTTGCTTTAAATGAAAAATTCAAATCCTCTTCCACATTAGCACCATTTCCTTCCCAGATAAATTTAAATAGTCCGTCAGGGTAGGTTAAAGTAGCCTGAGCTCTTTCCGAAACACTAATGTTAAGATAGTTATTACCTAATTTGAAACCACCTGCTATAATTTCTGACCTTGTATTAAGAGTGAAGTTATTTTCATCTTTTAATCCATCAATCATTGATCCTATTGTTAATGAATCTCCTGAAGGATCAAAAACATCAGACCAGGCAAAGCCACTATTAGAAAATGACGCACCTATTGATGATGAAAAAGGTAGACCAATTTGTATTTTACTTTCAGGGATAAACGAAGGATTTAAGGCGAAACGCTGCTGTAGATACGGCATGTTATAGAGTGTGAAATCTTGTGCAACTAAATACTGCGTAAAACTTGCTACAAGTGATAATATTAATATACCTTTTTTCATTTTACAAATTATTTAGTAGTGATTTTAGACTTAATACCAAGTTTAACATCGAGTGTGTAAAAGTCATATATTTTAACGTTTGTAGAAGCGTTATTAGCAGTGGTAGCTGAAGCAGCAATAATTAAATTTTGAAGATTATCTAAATTATTTATTCTAGATTCATCAAAAACAAGATCTTCATTTAAAAAGCCTGGCGAAACAACTTCACCATTTGTTGCATTTACTTGAGCAGAAGGTATTATCGTATTTGTAGCTAGCAAACTATCGGTAACAATACCAAAATCATTTACAGTATAAATTTGAATACGTGTATCAACAGGATATTCATTTTTAATAATTGTTTTTAACGTCATTTTAACTACGTCAAACTCTAGGTCAATGCCTTCTTCGCTTTCTTCCCCTTGTAAGTTAACCGGTATAGTATCTAAAAGTGTAAAGACATTTGCCGTTCCAAAAAGAGGAATTTTCACCTCTGCCGTTGCTCTTACTCTACTTGTATCAAGTATAAAGCAATTTTGACCAGCTCCAGTAGAAGTACCAACATCAACACCATAAACTAATTGGCCAGGTTGATCATTTATTAAATCAACTACACCTTGATTATCTAGGGTAAAAGAGTCCGTTTTAACTTGTCCTATTTCATTAAAATTAGGAAATTGAATAGGTAGGGGGGAAGGAATGTCGTTATTGCTTGACAAATCATAGGAAGTTCCACTATTTGTATTATCACCTCTAAGTGTATTGAATGAGGATACAAAAGGAATACCAAAAGAATTTTGAAAAGTAAATTTAACACTCGGATTTACAACGCTAAACGTTCCAGTTCCCTGTGCAGCTTCAAAAATCGTAATTTTTAAAGAATCTACTGGTGTTGAAAAACTAGAAGCATCAATGTAACCATATAAAGCTCTAAACTTTAAAGCATTTAAGTCTCCATTTATAGTTACCTCGTCAGTCGGTAATATCTCATTTCCTTGTCCTATAATGGTTACTTCATAAGTTATGCTATAATTATTAAAGGTTGTTCCACCATCTGATAAGTCGGCTGTATATCCTTGCAAACTTAAATTTTCAGAAACTTGCACAGGAGTAGAGGCGGTATAATTTAAAAATATAGTTTTAGAAAATGCTTCTCCATTAGTATTTTTAAACCTTGGAAGAGAAATTTTTAAACGAACATCATGCTTATATGTAGAAGATACATTAAGGTTTAATAATCCATTTTTAAGACGTATTGAATCAATTCTGTTATTTTGCCCAGCTGAGAAATTCTGTGAAGTTGCATTTGGAGGATAAACAATAGAATCGTTAGCTGGTAAATTATTTACAAACTGACCAGAAACTAAAGTATTGGAAAATGTTTGATTGTTAATAACAAATTCATTTTCAGCAGTAGCAGATACTAACTCATTACTATAAACTAGAGTTACCAGATTGTTGTTATCAGTTTGAACAACTTGTTGGGCTTCTTCAGACGCTTTTTTTAATAAATCATTTATGGAGTAAGATGCATACACAAGAGGAACAGCAAACTCAGGACTCCAAGTTGTGTTTTCTATGGCACTTTCAATTTTATCAGGATTAAAATAATCTTTTGTACAACCAATCATTATCATTAATGCTAATGAGCATGATATAGCTACTAAACGTGATGCATTTTTCATAAGTACATTTTTCTAAATGCAAATTTAGTTTTTTTAGTAAGAAGGAAGGTATAGAGCATGTGTTTGTTTTTTATCAGGATTAAAATAATCTTTTGTACAACCAATCATTATCATTAATGCTAATGAGCATGATATAGCTACTAAACGTGATGCATTTTTCATAAGTACATTTTTCTAAATGCAAATTTAGTTTTTTTAGTAAGAAGGAAGGTATAGAGCATGTGTTTGTTTTTAACAAACAGAATTAAACAAATAATCTCAACAATTCTATTTAACATAATATATATTATATAACAATGATAATACATTTAAAAACCCACACTAAAAGATTAAATATTTTGATGTGGGTAGAATTTAGGAGTTACTTGTTGTTTACAACAACAATAAGTGCGTGGATGATTCCAGGTAAAATAAAAAGAAGTGTTAATAAAATATTTAATAAAGTCAAACCTAGCTTGCCGGATGCTAATGCAACGGCTAACGGAGGCAACAGTATAGCTATTATAATTAATAAAAGGACATCAATGCCAGTTGATTTTTCAGAAGAATTGTGATCTGTAATGCCATTTGAATTAATTTGAGCAGATTCTATTTTTTCAATTTTATTAGCAATTTTTTTAAGCTGTTTGGGAGTTAAAAAAGATTTAATAGTTTCCTCACTAATATTTTTTGTAGAAACTATATCACTGTTGTTACCTGTTATTAATACAAATTTAGAGTTATTAGACGCTGATAAATTATGAATTGTGTTTAAGGATTTATCTAATTCTTCTACAACTGAAGTTTGAACTATTTCAGATTTTTCAATAGTACTTTTGGCGACAACATTACTTTTAGGTTTATTTTGTTTTAGAACAAATTGACTGTGAAACCCTTTGTTAAATTTTCTTTTCTGAATTAATGAATTAGAAACTACATCTGAACTTGATGAACAAGAGTAAATAAATAAAGCAAAGAATACGTAAATACTGATTTTTAAAAAATTCTTCATGTTGATTTTTATTTAAAATTAATTTTAATCAAAAATAAAAGAAATGAAGGTGAAAATTAACATTTTATTCAACTATTATTAACTTAATTAAGAAGATTAATAAACCCCGACAGCAATGATTAGCTTATTTTATTCGAATAAATAAATGGTAGTTTTTTACATGAAGCGACCTTGGAAGCTTATTGTAAAATTTACTACTATCTTATGAAAAAAATAACTAAAAATGTATGGAGGGATTGGTTTCAAATAACTGAGGAATTAATCTATCTCTTTCTCAATATTGTAATTATTTCGCTCAGGTGAACTTCTTGATATTAATTCACCTATAAAACCAGTTAAGAAAAACTGAGTGCCCATAAGCATTAGCACTAAAGCGATATGAAATTCAGTTCGGTCTGAGATAAGTCTTGCAGTTCTGTTTAAGAATAGTTTGTCAATTCCCATCCAAACCACCAGAAAGAAACTAGCAAAAAATACTAACAAGCCAAGTACTCCGAAAAAATGCATCGGTCTTTTTCCAAAACGTGAAATAAATGAAATAGACAACAAATCTAAAGGTCCGTTAATGAAACGTTCAAGACCGAATTTAGTAACTCCATATTTTCGGGCACGATGCTCAACTACCTTCTCCCCTATTTTATCAAAACCCGCTCGTTTGGCCATAACTGGTATGTATCTGTGCATTTCACCATATACCTCAATGCTTTTAATCACATTTTTACGATACGCTTTTAAACCACAGTTAAAGTCATGTAATTTAATACCAGACATCATACGCGTGGCCCAATTATAAAATTTAGTAGGTATGGTTTTAGAAATAGGATCATACCTCTTTTTCTTCCAACCAGATACTAAATCAAACCCCTCTTTTGTAATCATATTATACAACTCTGGTATTTCATCTGGGCTGTCTTGTAAATCGGCATCCATAGTAATAACAACATTACCTTTAGCCTTTGCAAAACCCACATTTAAACCAGCAGACTTACCATAGTTACGACTAAACTTAATCCCTACAATTTCGCGGTTGTTAACTTTTAATTGTTCAATAACTCGCCAAGAATTATCTTTACTTCCATCGTCAACAAAAATAACTTCAAAGGTGTACTTGTTTACCAGAGTGCGCTTAATCCAATTAAAGAGCTCGGTTAAAGACTCATCTTCGTTAAAAAGTGGAATTACTAGGCTAATATCTAATGTTTCAGAAGTTTTCATTTTTTTATTATGATATAGCTATTGGTGTTTCTTCTTGTAATTCAATATTCTTATCTCTTAGGATTAAAGAATAAATTAATGATATAAGAATTCCTCCAAGTAGTTTATTTAAAACTTCTCCCCAAATAAGTGTGCCTGAAGTCATTGCTTTAATTTCAGCTTCTAAACTTGATAATAAGGCTTTTTGGCTAGGCATTAAAACCTTCGCTTGTTTTAAACCTTCTAAAGCTTCAATAATGTGCATTTGAGTAAATTTACCATCAACAAAGATTGAATATAAGTATGTACTAGCGCCAAATAGTGATGTATATACTAAAACAATGTACATAAATGTTGTAAACAATACTTTAAATGTTTTTTTACTTCCAAAAAACTGAACAGCTATTTGCTTCCCAAAAAAGTAAAGCAATATAAACTGAATTATAGTTGATAACCACTTAATATTACTAAATGGATTTTGACCTAACACTAAGTAATAGATAACGAATAAGCCAAATAGAACTAAGCCTATAATTGTTCCTTTATTTAAAAGTTGCTTATTGTATTCGCTCAAAACTGCAATGATTTATATTAAAGTAATGCTCAAAAATATAAAAAGAATGAATGCCGTTTGATATTTGTTAATATAATAATTTCTAAAGTAGTACTTTTGCTTTCAATTTGTTAAAATATGAATCAAAAAATACTTGCAGGAAATTGGAAGATGAATCATGATTTTGAAGAGTCTGTTAGATTAACACAGGCTATATGTGATTTAACAACTAAGAAAGAGAAAACAAATATTATTTTATTTCCACCTTCAATATTTATTCCTCAAGTTTTTGCAGCTGCAATTGGATTAAATCCAAATATCAGCATTGGCTGTCAAAATGTACACTTTGAAACCAACGGTGCATATACTGGTGAGGTTTCTACGAGTATGATACAAACATTTTGTAAATATGTAATTGTAGGCCATTCGGAACGAAGACAATATTTTAAAGAAAAGAGCTCAATTCTCCTAAAAAAACTAAAGTCGGTACTTTCAGCGAAAATGACACCCATATTATGCATTGGCGAATCTTTAAAGCAAAGAGAATCAGGTGAGACATTTGAAGTTCTCAATAATCAGATTAAAGAAACATTATTTGAGCTAAATAACATAGAAGCAAAAAAATGTATAGTAGCGTACGAACCCATATGGGCAATAGGTACTGGACTAAGTGCTACTGCCTCGCAAGTTGAAGAGGTGCATAATTTTCTTCACAATTTAATCACAGAAAAAATAGGTGAAAGTATTCCACTTTTATATGGAGGGAGCTGTAAACCTGAAAATTGTAAAGAGCTACTATCGATTAATTATGTGGATGGAGCATTAGTTGGGGGAGCTTCATTAAAAGCAGATAGCTTTGTGAAAATGATTGAAATAGCTGAAAACATCTAATTTATGAATTACATTGAGGTAACTTTTAGTCACACAAATATTGATGCAGATGTAATAACTGCAGTTATAAATGAATTGCCGTTTGAATCTTTTTTAACTAAAGAAACTGGTTTGGTTGCCTACATATTAGAGTCCGATTTTGATCAAGAAACCTTAAAAAATTGTATTCAAGAATTTTTCTCCAAACAAGAAGTTACTTTTACCTATAAAGTAATAGAGCAACAAAATTGGAACAAAAATTGGGAAAGTAATTTTGAGCCTATTATTGTGGATGATAAAATTGCATTAATAGCTACTTTTCACAAACTAGATAAAAATTACCCTATTCAATTATTTATAGATCCTAAAATGTCTTTTGGTACAGGTCATCACGAAACAACATATACTATATTGCAGCACATTTTAAAAATAGATTGTAATAATAAAAACGTATTAGATTACGGATCAGGAACTGGTGTACTAGGGTTTGCTACTAAGAAATTGGGTGCAAACAAAATAGTACTTATTGATTATGATGAATGGGCTTATGAAAATTGTCTTGAAAACACAAGTCTCAATTTTAGTGAAACTGATGTAGAAGATTTTACCATTTTAAAAGGAACTGTTAAAAACTTACCTAAAAATGAAACCTACGATATAATTTTAGCAAATATTACTAAAAATGTCATTTTGCAATCCGTTGAAGAGTTAACCTCTAAGCTTAATTCAGGAGGATCGATACTACTGAGTGGATTTTATACAAGTGACAATAATGATATATTAAACGCTTTCGAAAAAAACGGGTTTACTTTAATTAATAAAAAAGAAAAAAATAAATGGAGCTCTTTACACTTAAAAAAATAGCACGAACACTTTTTATTTTATTGGTGACTGTATTAACTAGCAATAGTTTATCAGCCCAAAGCGTTATAAAAGTCTTTTCCGAAGATTCAACTAAGTTTTTTGAAGAAATGGAAACATTTTTAAAAGAAGCAAGACCTCAAGACGGTCGAAAATTAATGAAGGAGTTTGAATCATACTGGTATGGAGGAATTTACACCGATGAAGACAGAAAAGATATTTATGAAACCAGTAATTTCATGCTTAAAAATAAGATGAATGCCTTCCCCATTTTCTCTGATTACTTAAAAACACTTATGGGCTTTATGAAAGGTGATCAAGATGAAGATAACTTTCTAGCTTGGGAAGAAAATTTAAAGAAATTAATTAAACAAAAAGATAAACGAAAAATTGAGGGATACTTAAAATTTAGTAGTTATTTCTTTGAGCGAAACGCATTGTATAAAACAGCTGCAGTTGAATGGCAAGTAAGAACACAGTTTTATTCTTTCGAATTTGATAACGAGCCATACATTGTTTTTCCAAAATTAGATCTTATATGTTTATCTAAAGGTGATAGTGCAGTCATTTACGAAACTAGTGGTACCTTCTACCCTACCACAAATAAGTGGGTCGGTAAGGATGGAACAGTACTTTGGGAAAGAGCTGGTTTTGAAAAAGAAAAGGTACATGCTGAGATAAAAAACTATAAAATCGACTTAAAAAGTCCACAATATGAAGCTGATTCTGTTCTTTTTTATAATTCTTTTTGGTTTGATAAACCATTGCAAGGAAAACTTACTGAAAAGGTACTTGCAAACGTAAGTCCTGATAATGCATCATACCCACTTTTTCAATCTTTTGACAAACGAATTCAAATTACCAATATTATTGATGATGTAGATTTTAGTGGAGGGTTTTCGCAAAAGGGATCAAAATTTATTGGTTTTGGAAATGAAGATGAACCAGCAAAAATTATAGTTTACAATAACAATACTCCTTTTGTAATATCAGAATCTAAAGCATTTACAATTAAACCCGAAAAAATTATTTCCAATAAAGCTAAAATTGCCATTTACTTAGATGAAGACTCCATTACACACCCTCAAGTAACATTTAATATACTTAGTAAAGAAAGAACCCTAAGTATGGTTCGAACTGAGGAAGGGTTAAGCACCTCCCCTTTTATCAATACATATCATCAAGTTGAAATGTATCTGGAACAAATAAGCTGGAAAATTGGTGAACCATCTGTATTCTTGGGTCCGCTTAAGGGCACTGTTATTAGCAACGGTTTATTTCAATCTATTGATTTCTTTAAGCAAGCTCAGTTTGATAAAATAACCGGTATCGATCAAAGAAGTCCGCTTTCTGTTATACTAAATTGCTCTAGAAAAAATGACGATGCACAAACACTATCTTTAAATCAGGTTTCAAGATGTTGGAGAATTTCTGAATCACAAGCAAAAAGTTCACTGGTAAAATTATCAACTATGGGCTTTGTTAATTATGATTTAGAAAGAGATGAAATAACTCTTCAAAAAAAATTGAAACATTTCGTTTTTGCGAACGCTCAAAAAGAAGACTATGATGTAATACAATTTAAATCTACCACTAAAGATGGCAATTATAATGGCATAATGAATTTATTAAACAATGAGATACGGATGGAGGGTGTAAATATGGTACTTCTCAGTGACTCTCAAAAAGTATACGTTTACCCCAAAAATCAAAAACTTACCCTAAAAAAGAATCGTGATTTTGATTTCAGTGGAGTAGTTAACGCTGGAGGATTCGAATACTTTGGAGATAAATTTGATTTTAGCTATGCTAATTTTGACATTAAAATGCCAAAAATTGATTCCGCAAGATTATATGTTGATGTAGGTCAAAAAGATGATAGAGGTGTTCCTTACGAAAGTATGGTACGTTCAACCATAATGGATTTAAAAGGACAATTAAAAATTGATAACCCCGGAAATAAATCAGGTTTTAAAGAGCTTGCAAGATATCCTGTATTTAAAAGTACTGGTAACTCATATGTATATTATGAGAAGCCATACATTCAAAATAATGTTTACAAAAAAGAAAACTTTTATTTTCAACTTGATCCATTTGAATTTGATAGTTTAGATAATTTCCCGGTATCGTCTGTGGGTTTTGAAGGAACCTTATCATCAGCAGATATTTTCCCGGAATTTAAAGAAAAACTAGCTGTTATGAGCGATCTAGCGCTTGGATTTTCAAGAAGAACTCCTCCAGAAGGCTTTCCTGCTTATAAAGGAAAAGGTACGTACGAAAAAGAGATTAACCTAAGCAACAGAGGATTAAGAGGCGATGGAGTACTCTCCTATTTAACCTCTACAATAGAGTCGAATGATTTTATTTTCCTGCCTGATTCAATGAATACTTTAGCTCAAAACTATGCAGTAGAAGAAAGTTTATCAGGAGTTGAGTTCCCTCCAGTATATGGTCAAGATGTTCAAATTCACTGGGAGCCTTATAATGACTTTATGGATATTGGCAGTAAGGATAAGCCTATTGCAATGTACGATGGTTCACAATTTAGCGGTACATTAACAAATAAACCGGTTGGTTTAGAAGGAAATGGAATGATTGCTTTTCAAAAAGCAGAAGTTGAATCCAATTTAATGAAATTTAAATTTATTGAATTTGATGCAGATACTGCCGAATTTAGGCTTAAAGCTGAGGACGAAAATACTTCTCAAGATGTTTTATCATTTGCTACAAATAATGTTAAAGCACATGTTTCTTTTAAGGATAAAAAAGGAGATTTCATATCTAATGGTGGTGGTAGTTTTATTGACTTCCCTCAAAACCAATACATAGCTTTTATGGATAAATTTACCTGGTATATGGAAGAGAACGATATCGAGCTTTCAGCAACTACCAAAGTGAAAGATGAACAAGGTGTTCAGTTAGAAGGAGCCGAGTTTATATCTGTACATCCTGATCAAGACTCATTACGATTCTTCTCTAAAGCTGCTTTATATGATGTTAAATCACATTTGATAACTGCAAAGCAAGTTAAATACATTGATGTTGCAGATGCGCAATTATACCCAGATTCTGAATTGGTGTACATTGAGAAAAAAGCCGAAATAAGGCCATTAACAAACTCACAAATTGTAGCAAATAAAACAGACCAATTTCACAAACTCTACAACTGTACATCTAACATAAAAACAAGACACAACTATACCTCTTCAGGATATTACGATTATGAAGATGAAAATAAAAAATCAACTCCAATTTATTTTCAAGATATTTATGTGGATTCCTCCAGACAAACCAGAGCAAAAGGTACAATTTCACCAGATGATGACTTTACTATAAGTCCTCACTATGAATTTAAGGGTGAAGTAAACTTAAGGGCTAGTATTAAAAACTTAGAGTTTGATGGTAACGGACAAATTCAAAATAATTGTGAGGCAATGCCAAAAAGTTGGTTTAGGTTTAGAGGAGAAATTGATCCTACAGATATTTATATACCAATAGACTCCATACTTAGAAACGACAAAAAAAATCCTATCGTTTCAAGTATTATGATTAAAAACGACTCTGCACATATGTATCCAAGATTTGCAGCTTCACCCAAAAAGTATTCTGATGTAGAAACTGTTCATGCTTTTGGTTTTATGTATTTTGACAAAACAGACCAAACATATAAAATATCCAATATGGCCAAGCTTAATGAGCTTTCGCTACCCGGTAATTATGTTAGTTTAGACACTCGTAACTGTAATATGTACTCAGAGGGTAAATTAAATTTAGGAGTAAATTTAGGAAATATTCAAATGGAGCCTGTTGGTAACATTACCTACAATTCAGAAACCAACAAAACAATAGTTAAATCTATGTTTTGGCTCGATTTTTTCTTTACAGATGTAGCATTGAACCAGATTACGAAAGAATTTAAAAAAGATGATATATTAGAAGGTGTTAATTTTGATAGACAAGTTTTTGAACATGGGCTACAAGAATATGTAGGTAAAGAAGCTGCTGATAAATTAATAACTCAGGTTAACCTTTATGGTAAGTTTAAAAAGTTCCCAGACGAACTTAACAAAACCATCTTTTTTAACGAAGTTAACTTTAAGTGGAATCAAGATACGCGCTCATTTCAATCTTTTGGTAAGTTAGGAATTGGCAATATCAAATCTGAAAGCTTTAATAAATATGTAGATGGACACATTGAAATTGTTAAAAGAAGAAGTGGAGATATACTCACTATTTACTTCGAGTTTTCTGATGGCACTTGGTATTTTATATATTACACAAGAGATTTAATGCAAGTATTATCTTCTAATACAGATTTTAATACTATTATTAAAGAAACTAAGAATGATAAAAGAAAAGTTAAATACTCAAAAGGAAAAACCTTTTCTTACATGTTATCATCTCCTAAAAAGAAAAAAGACTTTTTGAAAAAATTTGAAGATGATGAGAATGACGATTGATAAACGTTCACTTCGTTCAATTTTAAAGAATACAATCTTAGCGATACTTTTTTTGAGTATCACACCTGTATTCTTTTCACAAGCGCAGCTTTCAGAAGAAGAACTTAAAACTCAAGCAGATGAATTGTTTAGTGATGAACAATATGCTAAAGCGGTTCCGTTATATTCTCAATTAATAAGTAATTTCCCTGGAAATTCTGAATATGTTTACAAGTTTGGGGCCAGTAAATTATATGCAGAACAAGATAAAGAAGCCCCCATACTTTATTTAGAAAAAGCATTAAAGAAGGGAAATACCGATGCTGATTTATACTATTATTTAGCAAAAGCTTACCATCTAAATTTTAGATTTACAGATGCTATCAAATACTATAAAATGTATCAAGGTACAGGCAAAAAAAGAAGTCAAATACCTGTTGAACGTGAGATAGAAATGGCTAAAAACGGTCAAACTTTGCTTAAAAATATTAAAGACATTGCTGTCAAAAGCAAAAAAATGATAGACTTAGGTGACTTCTATAAAGCATACAACAGTAGTGATTTTAATGGAAAATTATTGGAAGTACCCGCCTCCTTCCTCTCAAAAAAAGATAAATCCAGAGGTCATGTGCCAATTATGTTTACCAATAGTACTGCTAATACTATTTTCTTTTCTAGCTACGGTGACGATGGTAAAAATGGTAAAGATTTATATTACATCACAAAAAACGATAGTGGAGAGTTTGAAGAACCCAAAAATATTGGAGCAACGCTAAATACTCCGTATGATGAAGATTTTCCCTTTTTACATCCTAATGGTAAAAAACTATATTTTGCTTCAAAAGGTCATAATAGTATGGGGGGATACGACATATTTGTGAGTTCGTATGATGCCGGCATAGGTAAATGGTCTGCTCCACAAAATGTAGACTTTGCCATAAACTCTCCAGGAGATGACTTTTTATATATAACAAACGAAGATGAAGACTTAGCTACCTTTTCTTCAACACGTGATGCAGTATTTGGAAAAACAAATGTTTATACCGTTCAAACAGGTAGAATACCAATTACAAACACGGTGTTAAAAGGTAAATTTATTTCTGAAGTCTCAAAAAAAGCAAGTATAACTGTTATTAATTCTTCTAATGGTAAAGAAGAAGGTATTTTCTACCCAGATACAACTACTGGTGATTATGCATTAATAATTCCTAATGGAGGAACGTACGATATAATTATTGATGTAGATGGTTCTGAAACCGTTCATAAAGGTACAGTGAGTGTTCCACGTCAGAACGAATTAGTTAGCCTTGGGCAAGAAATAAACTTAGACATTATTGGTAATGAAGAAACCTTAAATATCAATAACAAATTTGAAGAAAAAAAACCAATTGATGATGAAGATATTAAAGCAGAGTTATTAAAGCAAAAACAAAAACTTGATGTAAATTTTGATGATGTGATTACTCAAATTGATGAAGAATTTGAAGAAGAATCTATTACTGAAAGTAGTGATGAAAGCTTATTAGAAAAACCAGAGAATATTGATAAAATAAACTCAATTAAAGTATTAGCAGAAAATAAGAAAATACAAGCAGCCGATCTTGTAACGAAAGTGAACACTCTAAACTTGGAGGATAAAACTAAAGAGTCTGAAATAAAAGAAAAATTATTAACTGAGGCTCAAAAAAGTGAAGCCGAATCAAGAGAATTGTTTGCAATAGCTGCTAACGCTGAAAATAATCCTAACGATGTAAATGCTTTTGAAGCACTTAACGAGGTGCAGAATGAAACCAAGGCTTTAGAACTTAATTCAAATTATGATAATGTATATAGAACAGAAATAGCAGAACTAAGAGATTCATTTAAGAAGACTAAAAAAGAAAGAGATGTTTTACAATCATCAATTGATAATATTGAGGATGATTTAAAAACCTTAGATCAACAAATTGAATCGGCCAAGAAAAAAGAAAGACCAAATTTAGAGGCTCAAAAAGCAGAGTTACAGTCTGAGTTAGAAGTTCAAAAAGGCGAAATGGAAAAAATATCTGCCAACTATTTTGAAACTGAAAACAAAATTAAAGAAACAGAGCAAAAACAAGAAGAAGTGTTTGCGATACTTAATGGTGAAAGTATTTCCTCAGAAAATAATGATTTGGCAGAAGCAAACGATTCTGAAACGATAGAACAAAATATCGTTGAAGAAACTCAAACCGAAGATGATTTTAGCACTAACACAGATGAAGATCTGACAGAAAGTAATAATCAATTTAATACTGAACAAACAAATGAAGTTGTTGAAGGTAATGAATTATCCTCCTCAACAGGTACTGAAAATACTGATGGAACAAATAATTCAAATATCGATAGCTCTTCTACTCTATCTGAAGATACAGAGAATACAAATCCTGAAATAGCTAACAATTCCATTGCTTCTAATGAAACTATTGAATATGCTTGGGAGGAAGACATCCCACAACAAAATTACAATGACTTTTTTGAAGAACAACTTACCAATGCAGAAGGCTCCGAAAATGATGACAATGCGATCTCCAATGAAAAAACGGCTCTATATGATGCTTGGATAGAAAATATAAATACAGATATTTTACAAAAATCTAACTCAATTAGAGGTTTACCAGATGATGATGTTACTAAAGAGCAAACTATTATTGAAATACAACAATTAAATGCCCTAAAACAAGAAAAAGAGAGTAAGAGAAATGAGATTTTTGGCAGTAATTTAATTACCGATAATAGCGGTTCTTTAGAAGATGAATTAGCTAACGATAATAGAGCTTCAACTGGTAGCGATTTAATCTTATCAAACCCTGATGAGGCAATAAAGACCTACGATATGAAAGAATATATTGTTGAAGAAATTCTCATATCAAGTAATCCTGAAATGTCCGACTCAATTAATATGTTTAAGCGCAATAAAAGCACTATTAAAACAATTGACAACGAGAAAAATAAAGTAAAAGAATTAAGAAAAGTAAATCTTAAAGAAATAAATAACCTTAATAACCTTGTTGCTAATTTAGATGCTAAAATAAACAGTAACGAATTAAGTGAGGAAGAAATATTAAATCAAAACCAACTGAGAAACAACTTAATACAACTTAAATCTTTAAAAGAGAATAAAGACAAAGCGTATAAAAAATACTTAGTTGCAAACGACATACCCATTGAAAATGAAGAAGAAATTCTTGCATCAAACAATAATTCAAGCAGCGCTGAAGCAACTCAAAGTAGTTTAGCTACAAGCAATACATCAATTAATAATGAAGATGAAACTCTTGCATCAAACGAAAGATTATCTTCAAATACAACTGCAGAAAACAACGTTCAAAGTGAAAACCAAAATGCACAAACTACTTCCACTAAGCAAAGAGAAGAACTAATTAATACTTTTAAGGAAGAAAAGTTTTTGGAGGATAAAAAAGCCATTCTCGCTGCACAAGAAGAAGAACTTAACAAAGATCCTAACAATATAGCGAACGATTTAGCCGATATAAATGGTCAAATTGCAAGTACTAAAAAGCCCAGCAAAGAATTACTCGCAGAAAAAAATAGACTTGAAAAAGAGAGTAATATAATTGAAGGAAAAAAAGCAGGAATTAAATCAGTAAAAGATGAATTAATTGCTATAAACTTGAAACAAGACTTTAATTATTTTGATGCACCACAGGCCAATCAAAAGATTAAAGATTTAATTAGAGAATACAAAGGTGAGAGTCTTATAAAGAAAACTGAAATTACTGAATTAGAAGAACAACTAGCACAAACTAAAAAGAAAGCTGATAAAAAACTTATTCAAGACAAAATTAATAAAGAGCAAGCTAAAATTGCTGTTTTGGAAGGAAAAATAAATAAAATGGAAGCCAATCAAGCATTAGTGGAGGAACACGAAAAAACGTCTATAGCTGCTCTACTCATGAGCGATATGACGAGTAATATGAGTGTGCCTTTAACTAATAAGGTTTTAGATGAAAGCCAAATTTCTGAACTAATTTCAAGTGACGATTTTAAAACGTTTAGTAAAACTGAAAAACGTTATAAAGAAGCATATGTCTCTTACTTAACAGCTAAAAAGCAAGGATCAGATGGGAATAAAGAGTTAAGTATTATGCAAGATGCTATTAATGATAATGCCAACTTATTATCCAGCAATAGAGAGTTAGCACAAAATATTTTTGCTTTCAAACAAAATAATCCAGAGCAACTTGCATTAAATGAAAAAGTGATTGATGCAAATAGTGCCGAACTTATTATTAAAAATGATGAAGTTGATCCTATTTCGCTAGTACAATTAGAAGATCCGTTTACTAATAACCAGAACAATAATCAAAGAACGGCAACTGATAATTCTGTTAACATTGAAGAAATAAATTCAAATGAAACTATTGATAATACTACTGCTTTAAATGACAATACAGAAGAGATTGATCCTATTCAGTCAAATTTAACGGAGAATAATCAAAATAATAGTTCTACCAACGAAGAGTTTATTGAGAACAATGAAGAGCAACAATTACAATCATTACAAGATCAGCTTACGAACAATAATACAAGCCCTCCTTCAGAAGCTGTAGAAAATAATAATTATGTAGAAAACTCAGTTGATAAGGATAAACAAATTGTAGAAGATGTTTTTAACACAAACAACAGTACACCT
The DNA here is from genome assembly GCA_020629275.1 of Tenacibaculum sp. Lineage (GTDB taxonomy): Bacteria > Bacteroidota > Bacteroidia > Flavobacteriales > Flavobacteriaceae > Polaribacter. The sequence goes on from JAHDDQ010000001.1 coordinate 38,717, forward strand.
GATGAGGCAGGCATTCAATCAATTAACTCAAATAGTAATAGAGATAATGTAGCCGAATTTAATAGTCGAATAGAGTCAACTGAATTTACCATCCTGCCAAATAAAAATTCATTTTATACCGAAGAAAATCCTATAAAAATTAATCCTCCCATGCCTAGCGGAATAATTTACATGGTTCAAGTAGGAGCTTTCAGAAAACCGATTCCTCAAAATACGTTTAAAGGATTTAACCCTATAATAGGTCAAACAACTTCAAGCGGATTAACTAAATACTTAGCGGGTAATTTTAATGAATTTAATGCTGCAGATAAAGCAAAAAATCAAATTAGATCGCTTGGGTATCCTGATGCATTTGTTGTTGCGTATGAGAGTGGCGTTAAAACATCAGTAAGAAAAGCTAGAAATAGCGAAAGCAACTCTAACTTAACTACAAACAATTTTACTCAAGAAAACACATCTGAAAACAATTCTCAAGGATACGATGAAACTACAGACAAAGTAAGCCTAGATCCAATTGATTTATCAAATATTGAAGGTGTAATTTATACCGTTCAAGTTGGTGCTTACTCTACCCCACCTACCACCGGTCCAGTAGTTAATATAAAACCATTGTATGTTGATGTAACAAACAATGGTTTAAACAGATATACTACAGGTAAATTCAGCACACTTGAGCAAGCTGGTTTCTCTAAAGACTTGATGGTTGATGTTGGTATTGCTGACGCTTTTATTACGGCTTATAAGAATGGTAAAAGAATTACAATTTCTCAAGCTAAAAGTGAATTGTCAGATAATACTGAAATCCCTAGTTCAACCAAAAACATCACTGAGCAATCTAAGAACGTAAAATTTGCTGTTCAGATTGGGGTTTTCTCTTCACTAATTCCAGTTTCAGAAGTTGATCAATTTATAGAAATAAATGCTTCATACCCCGTTATAGTAAATAAGGATGAAAGAGGGTTTTATTTATATTACATCGGTTTTTATGAAACAAGATCCGAAGCAGAAAACATAGAAAAGGAAATAAATAGTAAATTTGCATCATTAAATGCATACGTTATAGAAACAATTGAAGGTAAAAAAGTAAAATAAAAACAAAATGAAAGCTATCAAATTTATTACACATTCATTACTAGTTGTTACATTAATTTCATGTGCAAAAGTCCCTGTAACAGGCCGTAGACAAGTTAAACTATTACCATCGAGCACTTTAATGAGTATGAGTTTAACTAATTACCAATCATTTTTAAATTCAAATAAGGTAGTACCATTAACCAACGATAATGCTCAAATGGTTAGAAGAGTAGGTATTAAAATTCAAGAAGCAGTAATTAAGTATATGACAGATGAGCATATGTATAAGCAAATTGCTGATTATAAATGGGAGTTTAATTTGGTAGATGATAATACTGTTAACGCATGGTGTATGCCTGGAGGTAAAGTAGTAGTTTATACTGGACTTTTGCCAGTGTCGCAAACTGAGGCTGGCTTAGCAGTTGTTATGGGCCATGAAATTGCGCATGCCATTGCTCGACACGGTAATGAGAGAATGAGCCAGCAGTTGGCTGTAAGTTTAGGTGGTTTAGGCTTGGGAGTAGCATTGGCAAATAAACCTGATATTACAAGAAATGCTTTCATGGCCAGTTATGGTGCAGCTTCAACATTAGGTACACTAAAGTACTCTAGATTGCATGAATCAGAGGCTGATAAAATGGGGTTAATATTTATGGCTATGGCAGGATACAACCCATCTGAAGCAACTTCTTTTTGGACAAGAATGTCAAAAACAGGAGGGTCAAGCGTTCCTGAATTTATGAGCACTCACCCTAATCACGACACTCGTATTGCTGATATAGAAGCATTGTTGCCAGAAGCAATGAATTATTATAAAGCTTCTAAAAAACAATAATAAAAAGATAAGTTTATTTACATTTGCAATAACAATGGCTTTGTAGCTCAACTGGATAGAGCACCTGACTACGGATCAGGAGGTTCGGGGTTCGAATCCCTGCAAGGTCACATCACTTAAACCAATGTTAATAAGGCTTTCAGTTAATTCTGAGGGCCTTTTTTTATTTTGTAACTTTATTATTTTTAGCCATATTTGGCTTCTTTTAGCTTCTTTTTCACCCAATGTTTACCCCAAGTTGTTACAGTTTAATATTTAAAGGTACAAATACGATACAAAAAAATATCCAGTATCAAGATTCATAAAAAATCATGATTATACGAATAAAAGTACCCTTACCTGTTTGACTTTGTAAGAACTTGAACTGCAGACTGTAAATAATTTTGTTGCACACATTAGCTTAACATTCAAACTTTTTGAGACAAAAAAATCATAAATATTATCATTACTCTGGTGTTGATAGCCTTAATACAAAACAAATATTCTAAGCCAAATATTAACAACATCATATACACTAAAATACTAGGAGTTAAACAAGCTAATTTTTACATTTGCAAAAAACTATAACTGATGGCTACTAATAGAACGTTTACAATGATTAAACCAGAAGCAGTTGAAAAAGGCTTTTCTGGAAAAATTTTAGATATGATTACTGAAGCAGGATTTAAAATTGTTGCTTTAAAAAAAACACAGTTATCAAAAGCAGAAGCTGGTACTTTTTATGAAGTGCATAGTGAACGACCATTTTACGGAGAATTAGTAGACTATATGTCTGCAGGTCCAATAATGGCTGCTGTATTAGAAAAAGATAATGCTGTTGCCGATTTTAGAACATTAATAGGAGCTACAGATCCTTCTGAAGCTGCTGAAGGTACTATTAGAAAGGCCTATGCTGAGTCTAAAGGAAAAAATGCAGCTCATGGTTCAGATAGCGATGAGAACGCAAGTATTGAAGCTAATTTTTTCTTCACAGGAAGAGAGTTAATATAAATTCAAATATCGCTACACAACTATTGTGTAGTATCTTTAATTTTAAGCCCCTTACCTATTTGCTAAATTGGTGAGGGGTTTACTTTTTAAGAGTATTTAAAGAAATTAAACTCACAATAAGAAAGTATTTGTCACCTCTGCAAATTCTTTTGTCTGTCTTCCGGTTTTATCCCTTAAAATAATTTCTTGGAAGGAATAAGGTTTTTGAAGGATTGAAAAAGTTAACAAAACTCTTATAAGTTTATTTGATTGAGAATATACTTTTAACTCTCTAAATAAATAGAGCCCTTGAGCCAGAGCTTCAAAAATCCAATGTAGTCTTTTATCTGAAGGAATAATCACAGAGATTAACCCATCTGACCTGTCAAGTATTTTTAAAGAAGATTTTAAAAATAGGTTAGCATTCAAATAATTACTATTTCTTGCAAAATCTCTTGATTTGCTTCCCAGTTTATTTTGTTGCTCAAAAAAAGGAGGGTTTGAAAACACATGATTAAACTTAATGTTCTCATTTAATTTTAACTTGGTAAAATCTTGATTTACAACAGATAATCTTTTATTGAAAATTGAGTTATTAAAATTAGTACTTGCACATTCTACTGCTTTTACATTTATATCGCAAGCATTAATTACTGCAAATTTTTTTCGTTGTGCAATCATTAACGAAACTACACCAGTTCCAGTACCAACTTCAAGAAGTTTTAATTCGTTTCCAAATAAAGGTAAGCAAGCACCTAATATAACGGCATCTGTGCCAATTGCAAAAACATCATTACATTGATAAACAGAAAATTGTTTAAACTTAAAAACGGAATTTGAAAATGAGAGATTTGGCTTCAATTAACCTAAATACAAATCTATTAAGCCTGGTGCAATATGAACTTGTAATGTTTTTTCGATCTCAGATTCATTTAACACTAAATCTTCAGGAATAGGAATAAGAACTTCTGTTCCGTTTATTTCAACAGACAAAATGTCGTGAGCTGCAGTTTCAATTACATCTACAACTTCACCAACCTTTTTTGCTTCTTGATCTAGTAATGTATAACCAACGTAATTATTCTGGTTAGATGCTTCTACTAGGCTTGTATTTGGTAGGTAAACTTGTTTACCTACTATTTTTTGTGCCTCATCTATATTTGTCACATCTTGAAATAAAACAGAATACTGCTTTCCTTTCTTAGGTGATATCTCTGAAACAAAAAATGGAACTAGACTGCCGTCTAGTTCCAAATACATAATTTCTTCTGATAAATAATCTTCTACGTTTTCAACTTCTATATAAAAAAGCACCCTGCCTTTTAACCCCTGTGTTTTATAAATTTTTGCAAAAACAAAGTAACCGCTAAAAGTTGACATAAAATAATTAAATTATTCAGCAGTCTTTTCTTCAGCAGCTGGTGCTTCAGGAGCCTCTGGTGCAGCTTCAGCAGCTGGAGTTTCCTCTGCTGGTGGAGCCATTTTAGCAGCTTGAGCCGCCTCTTTTTTAAGTCTTACTTCGTTTTCAGCTTTCAATCTTGATGCTTTATCATCATTACTCGCTTTAAGTAAGCCATCCTTTTTAGCCTGAATTCTAGCTTCTTTCTCTTCTAACCACTTAGAGAACTTAGCCTCTACTTGCTCTTCCGTTAAAGCGCCTTTACGAACTCCATTTAAAAGGTGATTTTTATAAATAGCTCCTTTGTAAGAAAGTATTGCCTTACATGTATCTGTTGGCTGAGCTCCAGTTTGTAACCATTTTACTGATTTATCTAAATCAAGGTTTATTGTTGCTGGATTTGAATTTGGGTCATAAGAACCGATTCTTTCAATTAATTTACCGTTTCTCTTTGCACGTGAGTCTGCTACTACAATATGGTAGAATGCTCTTCTTTTTCTTCCGTGTCTTTGAAGTCTAATTTTAGTTGCCATAATCTGCGTTTTTGTGATAGCATCCCGTGCTATCTTCATTATTTTGTGCAAATATCAATATTTAAAATGTAATGAAGAAATTTTAACACAATAAATAGAGCTAATAAAACCGGAAAAATGAGTTAATACTAAACTCAACAGCCTTATTATGCCTAACAAACAACCTTAAAACTTATACTATTACCTGCAAGTACATTACTTGCCAAATAAAAGAGTAATAAATTAAGCGTTAGAATAAGTTATTTAGATTTTAAAATATCTAACAAAACGCTCAATTCTTCCACCTTAATATTGTTTGAAGCTTTTGTGTAAGAATAGATTAAATTATTAAGCAATCTCGCAATAATTGATTTATTGGTACAAGTTGCATAATATTTGCTCTTGGTTTCTAATTTAAGTTGAGATAAAAAATGAGTCACATCTCGTTTGCTAAGAACAGTACCTTTACTAAATGGGTTAATATAAAAAAGAATCTTCTTATTATCGTCAGAAAAAGCATCAACATAACCTAAAATAAAGTGTCTAGGTAAATTCACTCCGTAAACAGGAACTTCCAACATTTCGCATACAATCATATAAATTATTGATAACGTAAGCGGACTTCCTTTTTTTGATTCTAAAACCTCATTTAAATAAGAGTTTTGGGGAGCATGGTAATTAGTAGTATTTGCTGAAAACCCATGAATTCCAAAAATAACTCTATTAATTACTCTAACTTTTTCAAGAGCTGTTAAATCATCATTAATTTCTAACCAAACATCCCTCTTGAGTAACTCAAAAAAGCTATTAAACTTAGCCTCATCAAAATCAGGGTATTGATATCTGCATACAATATAAACAGCTTCTAAAAGATTCCTTTTATCGCCACTCACCCATTTTTTGAGCAAAGATTGTACATGCTCAAACTGAATTTGATGTACTATCTCTTCAATACGGTTCTGAAACAAAACTCCATAAGAAAAATCCTCCCAAGCTCTTTCTAAAACAGGTATAACTACAGGGCCGCAATCTATCAATTTTTTACTTACATGATCATAAATACCTTCATCAGGATCATCTAATAAATTTAATAAAGCTTTTATTTCTTTTGGATCTTGCATCACTTGTATATGTACAAGATAAAATTTTACTAAAACAACTAAACGTAAACACTTAAAAGAATATTAACAAATCCTTCTGAATAACTTCAGTTAAAGCCTATCTAAAACAGTTTTAATTAATATTTTCATGTGTGGCTTATAATCTTTGGAAAACGCTTTTAACACACGATTTGCAACTACTAAACATACAGTTAAACAATTATGATTTAGTTGATTACACAAACCATAAAGAGTCGATGTCTCCATTTCGTAATTACAAATCTTAAGGTCTTCATACTCAAAACTGGTAAGTAAATCGTTCCAATTTGGCTTAGTTAATGGTAAGCGTAGTACTCTTCCTTGTGGGCCATAAAAACCATTGGCTGTAAGTGTAATTCCTTTTTTCATATCAAAAGCAATGCTTCCTAATAGCTTGTCTGAGGCCGTTGTTAAGTAGGGTTTGTTTATATCGTGTAAATCTCCCATGTGATAGGAGAAGGCTTTTTCTATTTGCAACTCATTATCTGTAGTGTTTCTATCATAAAAATGCATAACACCATCAAATCCTAAACCGTGTTTTGATGCTATGTAGCTTTCAACAGGCACATCACTTTGCATTCCTCCACAGGTACCAATTCTAATTATATTTAATGAACGTAAATCCTTTTTAATAACTCTATTTTCTAAATCAATATTTACAGCTGCATCTAACTCATTAATTACAATGTCGATATTATCAGTTCCTATTCCTGTAGACAAAGCGGTTACTCGCTTTCCATTATAAGTACCGGTATGAGTAACAAACTCTCTACTTTGCTTCTTTATCTCAATGGTGTCAAAAAAAGAAGAAATCATCTCTACCCTATTCTGATCGCCAACAACTAAAACATTATCGGCTATATCTTCGGGTTTTAAATTAATATGGTAAACGCTTCCATCTTTGTTTAAAACGAGTTCAGATGGGGCTATTTTTTGAATGCTAGAACTTAACATGAATATGGTTATATATTATTTATCACTATTTTTATGAAAACGTAAAATTAGCAATTATACGTTCATCAAAGATTATTTATTTAAAATATTAAAATGAGTTTATTTCAAAACAAATTAATTAATACACTCACGTTCTTATGTTTAATTTCAAATCAGCTTTGTTCTCAATCAGAAGATTTAAAAGAGATTTTTAAAATGTATGAAGGTAGTTCGTATGATTTAGTTGTAAATGATATAAACCAATATTTAATAGAAGATGAAGCAAACAAAGAGATTAAAAATATCCCTTATCGTTTCGGAATAAATAAGGATGTTAACATATCTTCTAAGTTAAATGGTAAGTGGACGAATATCAACAACAACAATATTTGGCAACTACAAATTCAAGCCGAAAATGCTAAAAGTTTGAACCTAAGGTTTGATGTTTTTAATATTTCAGAAAATGAAGAACTATTTATATATGCTCCAGAAATTAAAAAACTATATGGCCCCTATTCTAAACATAATCTAAACGTATTTGCAACGCCAATAATACCTGGAAGCTCATTAATTATTAGCGTTGTTGGCGACAAAAAGGTAATAGAAGAAAATATACATTTAGATAGGATTACATTTGGTTATAAAGGATTAGACGATGTTAACAATTTCGGGTTAGGTCAATCAGGGGCATGTAATATAAACACCATTTGTCCTGAAGGAAATGACTGGGAAGAGCAAATAAGATCGGTTGCTTTAATTGTTGTAGGAGGAAATTCTCAATGCACAGGCTCACTGATTAACAATACATGTAATGATGAAACCGCCTATTTTTTAACTGCAGATCATTGTTTAGCCGCTGGAAACCCCAATTCATATGCCTTTCATTTTAATTTTAACAGCCCAAATTGCACACAAAATATAACTGGCACTATTGACGATTTTATATCAGGATCAACCTTATTAGCCAATGCAGTCTCTTCTGATTTTGCTCTGTTGCAACTATCTTCCCCACCAAATGAAACCTTCAACCCTTACTATGCTGGTTGGGATCGAACAGATAATCCTTCATCAATAAACACAACTATACATCACCCAAATGGAGACGTTAAAAAAATATCTATCGATAGTAATGAGGTAGTTCCTGCAACTCAATTCGGAACAGATACATGGCGTGTGCTTAATTGGGAGTTAGGCACAACTGAAGGTGGTTCGTCTGGTGCTCCTCTATTTTCAGAGAACAAAAAAATTATCGGACAACTTTTTGGAGGAAGTGCATCATGCGGAAATTTAAATGGTAGTGATTCTTATGGAAGATTTGCTTCTTCATGGGATAAAAATGCAGATACCGATAAGCAATTGAAGTTTTGGTTGGATAAATGCAACACCAATGAACTGAGCATTGAAGGATTAGATCCTAATCAAATTACACCTTTCCAATATGATTTGGCTAGTCAAGGGTTTGAAAATATAGCAAGTAAAAACTGTTCATCATTTTTTCAGCCACAACTTCGAATTAAAAATAAAGGAACTGAGAATATAAATTCTGTAGTGATTTATTATTCTATCAATAATACTCTTGATTCAATTGAACTAAATGGTTTAAATATACAAACTAACGAAACACAATTAATCCCTATTCCTACACTTACAGATATAACTTCAGGGATAAACAACATTAATGTATATTGGAACAAAGTGAATGGGTTTACAGATGAAAACATTAACAATAACAATAGTGAGTTTACATTCTATCAAATAAACAATTCAAAAGATGTCATACTAAATTTAAATACAGATTTTTACGGAACCGAAACCACATGGCAAATATCAACTCCAAATGATTACATACTTTACAGCGGTGGTCCCTATCAAGATGTTAATGGAGGCATACTAATTAATGATACTTTTTGCTTAAGTTCAGATTCTTGTTATGCTTTTTCAATATTTGATAACTATGGTGATGGATTAGAAAATGAAGGGTTTTATTTCATTACTAACAGTAACTCATCTGACACTATTATTCAAATTCAACAAAATAATTTTGGCTCATTTGAAACTCAAACATTTTGTGTTGAAGATGTTTTTTCATCTACAAATGAACTCATATCCTCCAAAAAACACATCATTTATCCCAACCCTAACAATGGTATTTTTTATATTAATAATAGTGATTCAAACACTAAAATTGAAAGTATTAGAAATATTCTAGGACAAACCATCAGCTTTAAACAACTAGCTAATGGTCAAATACAAATATCAGACAAACCCGGCACCTATTTCGTTACAATTAATAATGTAAACGAGGGAATAAAATCGTTAAACAAAATAATTATTTACTAAAAGTGAACGATTAACCCACAATAAATTACAATCGGCAAATTATAATTATACTTTTGTTGCAAACTAACTAGGTTAAATTAAGTATGGATTATGTAATTGATCTTGAAAAAGAAAAAAAGCAAATTCTATCTGAATATAGAACGCTCTTAAAAACATGCAAAAATATTGAAGATAAGGCAGATCTTCTATTAATAAGAAAAGCATTTGATTTATCAGTTGAGGCGCATAAACATATGCGAAGAAAATCTGGTGAACCATATATCCACCACCCCATTGCTGTTGCACAAATAGTTTCGGAAGAAATTGGACTTGGTACTACATCTATTGTATGTGCATTACTACACGATACTGTAGAAGATACAGAGGTTACTTTAGAAGACATTGAAAGTTTGTTCGGTACCAAAGTAGCAATGATAATTGATGGTCTTACAAAAATATCTGATGTCTTTGATCAAAGTTCATCACTTCAAGCCGAAAATTTCAGAAAAATGTTACTCACCATGTCAAGCGACATACGAGTAATTTTAATTAAAATAGCCGATCGTTTACACAATATGAGAACCATGGATGCCATGCCTCCTCATAAACAACGAAGTAAGGCTTCTGAAACTTTGTATTTATTTGCCCCACTTGCACATAGGCTGGGTCTCTACAACATTAAGTCTGAAATGGAAGACTTGTGTTTAAAATATACTGAACCCGAAATTTATAGTGAAATTGAGTCTAACCTTCAGAAAACCAAAGAAATAAGAACTCGGTTTGTAAATCAATTCATTCTCCCAATAAAGAGAAATTTAGAAAAGCAAAACTATGATTTCGAGATAAAAGGAAGAACCAAATCTGTTTTTTCGATATGGCAAAAAATGAAAAAGAAGGGTATTCCTTTTGAAGAAGTATATGATGTATTTGCCATTAGAATAACCTTAGATGTTCCGCTTGAAAATGAAAAAGCAGAATGTTGGAAAGTATATTCTATAGTAACTGATTTTTATAAACCAAATCCTGAACGATTAAGAGATTGGATAACAACTTCTAAAGGAACAGGCTATGAGTCTCTACACACAACTGTAATGAGCCCTTCTGGTAAATGGGTTGAAGTTCAAATTAGAACAAAAAGGATGGATCAGGTAGCTGAAAAAGGCTACGCTGCACATTGGAAGTATAAAAATATTGGTACTGAAAGCGCATTAGATGGATGGATAAATAAAATTAGAGACCTATTAGAAAATCCCGATGCTAACACGCTCGATTTTATTGATGATTTTAAGCTAAATCTATTCTCAAAAGAAATTTATGTATTTACTCCAAATGGCGATTTAAAAAACCTCCCCGTTGGTGCAACTGCTCTTGATTTTGCATTTGATATTCACACAAAAATTGGCGAAAAGTGTATAGGAGCAAAAGTGAACTCCAAACTGGTGCCACTGAGTAATGTTCTTAAAAGTGGTGATCAAGTAGAAATACTAACCTCTAACAAACAAAAAGCGAAAGAAAGCTGGTTAAACTTTGTAGTAACAGCAAAAGCAAAATCAAAAATAAAAGCACTACTTAAAGAGGAGAAAAGAGAAATTGCTGAAAATGGAAAAGAAATTCTTGAACGCAAATTTAAATCAAGTAGCATCCCTTTTTCTGAAGAAAATTTACTAAAACTATCTAACCACTTTAAATTACAAAACACACTCGAGCTTTATTATAGAATAGCAAAAGGAAATATTGACTTAAAAATTCTTAAAAACTTTAATAAAGAGATTCTTCAGAAGAAACCCGAAATTAAGAATGCTACAACTGAAAAAGAATTTGAAAATATTGTTAGTTCTTATAAGAGTGGAAAAGAAACATTAATTATTGGCGATGGCCCAAATATGGAAAACCTGAAGTATAGACTATCACCATGTTGTAGTCCAATACCAGGTGATAATGTTTTTGGGTTTATTACTATTAATGATGGTATTAAAATACATAGAGTAAATTGTCCTAATGCAATTCAACTGTTATCAAATTACGCATATCGCATAGTAAAGGCCCGTTGGACAAGTCAAGAACTTGTTGCGTTTATGGTAGGTATTAAGGTAACAGGCATTGATGATGTAGGAATTATTAATAAAATAACACAACTTATTTCAAACGATCTTAATGTTAACATGCAATCGCTTAAATTTGACAGCTTAGATGGTGTTTTTGAAGGAAGAATGACTCTTTATGTGCACGACACTTCACATTTAAATAAATTGATGGAAAACCTTCAGAAATTAGAGGGAATTGATAGTGTTGAACGATTAGATAATAGTTAATAGCAATTGAACTCAAAACCAAGAAATATCCTCGTAGTTGTAAAAGAGATTTTTAGTAAATTTCTTGAAGAAAAAAAGCACCGAAAAACACCCGAACGATTTGCTATACTAGAAGAGATTTATGTTAACGCTGGACATTTTGATGTAGAATCACTCTATATTATGATGAAAAATAAAAACTACAGAGTAAGTCGGGCAACTATTTACAACACAATAGAACTGTTACAATCGTGCGATTTGGTAAGAAAGCACCAATTTGGTAAAAATTTAGCCCAATACGAAAAAAGTTTTGCCTCAAAACAACACGATCATATAGTATTATTTGATCAAGATGAGGTCATCGAATTTTGTGACCCGAGAATAGAGAACATAAAAAAAACACTCGAAGATAACTTTGATATAGATATCACACATCATACACTCTACTTTTACGCCAAGAAAAAAAATGGAAAGTAAATTCAGCTTTACAGTTAAAGAAAATACCGTTTACCTTGAAGGAAGACTTTTTGATATAGACGATAACACAAATCTATTTAACAGTTTATCTGATCTGTTATCCTCCAAAAAAGAAGTAACAATAGACTTAAAAGGACTTGAATTTTTGAATAGTACAGGTTTAAATACATTTATAAAAACACTAACTAAAGCAAGAAACCTAGGAAAAGAATTGCAATTAATTAATGTTTCTGAAGCTATAAAAAAACTATTTATAGTAACAAAACTAACCCGCATTTTTAATATTAAAGATTAAAAAACACTCCCACTCCTATTTAAAAGCAATACCATTGGCACATTTAAAGGTTATGACCAAATTATTATCATTTTTAATAAAGGATAAGATAAATCTTAGTGAGGTTTTTCATTCCCACTTAAAAACCTTTTTATGTATTTTTATTTTTGCATTGATATTTAATTGCTCTCAATTTTTTTCACAGACAGATAGTACTAAAAAAATAGTACTAAAAAATGCCGAATCATTAGAATTTGATAGTGATGACCAAGTAAAAGCGCAAAGACTAATTGGTAACGTAATTTTTGAACATGAAGGAGCTACTATGTATTGCGACAGTGCTTATTTATATAAAGAGACCAATAGTTTAGACGCGTTTAGTAATGTGAGAATACTCAATGAAACGGGAGAAACAATTTATAGTGACACACTCTATTATCAAGGCAATGAAAAACTTGCAAAATTAAGGGGTAATGTAATTTTAGAGGAAGAAAATCAAACACTTGTTACCCAATACTTAGATTATGATTTAAACACAGATCATGCTTATTATTATGGAGGAGGAAAACTAACCAATAAAACTGATAGTACAGAGCTTACCAGCAAAATAGGAAATTACTTTACCAAACAAAAAGAACTGTTTTTTAAGGATGATGTGGTATTAATTCACCCGAGTTATACCATTAAGTCTGATACAATGATGCATAATACAGAAACAGAAATCACTTACTATTTAGGACCAACGTATATCTCAAACGAAGAGTCAAATATTTATTGCGAATATGGCTGGTTTGATAAAAAAACCAACAACTCGAAACTTCAAAAAAATGCCAAAATAGAATTAGAAGAACAAACTTTATCTAGTGACACTATTTTGTATAATCAAAATACATCTATTGGAGAAGCATTTAGCAATGTGATAATAGAAGATACATCGCAAAATTTACTTATTACAGGTAACTATGCCTACTTAAATGAAAAAGATAGTTTTACACTCGTAACTAATGAGGCTCTATTGATACAATATTTTGATGCCGACACGCTCTATTTACATGCCGATACACTTATTAATTATCAAGATAGTATTAAAGGCAGAACTACTATCGGCTATCACAAAGTGAAGTTTTTTAAGCAAGATTTTCAAGGTAAATGTGACTCTCTAGTTATGATTGAAAAAGACTCTTTACTATACATGTACAAGGAGCCGGTACTTTGGTCTGATAGTAGCGAAATGAAATCAGATACTATTATAATGAAACAAAATAATGGAAAAATAGACAAATCGTTTTTCAAAAAAAATGCGTTTATTTTATCCGTGCTAGACAGTAGTAAATTTAATCAAATATCAGGGAATAATATGGAAGGATTTTTTAAAAATGGTGAGCTCAATAAAATATTAGTCTTTCAAAATGCACTAACTATTTATTACCCCGAAGATAAGGATGGATATATAGGCGTAAATAAAGCCTCAGGAGAAAACTTAAAGATTACACTTAAAGAAAGTCAAATTAAAAAAATAGTTTTTTTAACCCCTAATCAGGCACAACTGTTTCCGCTCAGTAACCCGAATAACGATGAGGTGCTCCTACCAAATTTTTCTAACAACAACGCTTTTCGGCCAAAAAGCAAAGAACAAATATTTAATTGGCCATAAATTTTAGAATAACTTCAAAACAATTGACCTCATTTTGTTGTTAAAAAATTAGATCAATTAACACAATATTTAATCGCAATTTAAGAGAAAAATCATAATTTAAAACAAGGACCATATTTTGGTGGTTATAATGTACAATTTGAGATTTACGTTAAACCATATTTAAAGTAAAATACAATAAAAAATCTTTTACGATGGAAGATAATAATCAATGTAACTTAGGTAAGTTCACTTTTGACTACAAAAATCGTTTGTTAACGGGTGTTGAAGAAAGAGCATTAACAAAAAAAGAATCAGAATTACTTAATTTATTGTGTATCAATAAAAACAAAGTTTTAGAACGTAATGTAACGCTTAACAAAATTTGGGGAAAAGATGATTATTTCAATGGGCGAAGTATGGATGTTTTTGTAACAAGACTAAGAAAATACCTCAAACCAGATGAAAACGTCTCTATAGAAAACGTACATGGAGTAGGCTTTAAACTTGTAGTAAAAGATTAAATAAACCGCTATTAAATATCCCTTTTTTTATTTAATAAAGTTTTTAACTAATACATAGTTACTAGAGCCAAAAACTTACCTTTGCTCTAATGAAGTACTATATTATTTCAGGAGAGGCATCAGGCGATATTCATGGTGCGAATCTTATCAAAGAACTGCAAAAACTTGATTCTTCAACGAATTGTAGATTTTGGGGTGGTGATAACATGCAAAGTATTACTAATCAAAAAGCTGTTAAACATATAAATGATCTTGCGTTTATGGGGTTTGCAGAAGTTTTATTTAACCTTAAAACTATTTTAAATAATATTTCGTTTTGTAAACAAGATATTTTAGAGTTTAAGCCAAACGTACTTATACTAATAGATTATCCAGGCTTCAATTTAAGAATTGCGGAATTTGCATCTAAGCACAATATAAAAGTTGTTTACTATATTTCTCCCCAAATTTGGGCTTGGAAAGAGAACAGAATTAAAAAAATTAAAAAGTACGTTAATCAAATGTTGGTTATTCTACCCTTTGAAAAAGGGTTTTATGCTAAGCATAACATGAAAGTTGAATATGTTGGTCACCCGTTACTTGATCATATTTCTGATCAACATAATGACATTTCTGCGAATACTGAATCAAATAGCCCCGTAATTGCAATATTACCAGGTAGTAGAAAGCAAGAAATATCAAGAATGTTACCCATAATGGCAAGTCTTTTTAATGCACCATTTCTAAATAATTATCAATTTGTAATTTGTGGCGTAGGGGCCTTTTCTAAAAGCTTTTATCAAAGTTTTATTAATCAACCTTTATCAGATTACTCCAATTCAACATCCACAAAAAACAACATAAGTATTTCGTACAGTAATACTCATGAAATTTTAAGTACTGCTCATTTAGCAGTTGTTACATCAGGAACCGCAACATTAGAAACTGCTCTTTTTAATGTACCCGAAGTTGTTTGTTATAAGGCCAATAAACTATCTTATTTAATAGCTAAACAGCTCATAAAATTGAAATACATAAGTCTTGTAAACTTAATAATGGATAAAGAAGTAGTAACAGAACTTATTCAAAAAGAATTGAATGAAAAAAAACTGCTAACAGAAGTTAAAAAATTAACTGATAATACAGAAAGACAAAAAATGTTGCAAGAGTATCAAAATTTAAATATTAAATTAGGAGGAAAAGGAGCTTCTAAACGAGCTGCAAATCTTATTTACAATGCGCTTGTTGCTTAAACTAATCATTTTCACTGTTTTACTTAGTTTTTCTTTTCACGGAAAGTCAACAGAAGTTTTAGAAATAAAAATCAATACGGACACCACCCTTACGAGCTTCACATTTATAAGTAAAAAACATGGCTATGAAGCAAATAATGTTTTTATTAGTGAAAAATCTAGAGCTATTGTAAAAATTGAAGGTGGAAAAATAGCAGTTCATAAAAACGGCACCACTCAACTGTTTAATGAGTATGTACTTTTAAAAAGAAAAAACTGGGGTGCTCAATTCTCAATAATAGCTAAAGGATTTAATAGCTCAGATATTTTTCCTGATAACCTATTAATAAAAATAGAAAACAATCATTTAACACTTATAAACATTGTTTATATAGATCATTATGTTGCTGGCGTTGTTGAAGCCGAAGCTGGTTCAAAACAAAACAATGAATATTATAAACTACAATCTGTTATTTGCAGAACTTATGCACTTAGTAATCTTAGAAGACATGAAGAAGAAAAATTTAATTTATGTAATCAAGTACATTGCCAAGTTTACAGAGGTATTCCAAGATATAACTTTAGCATTACTAAAAGTACCTATGCCACCAAGGGTTTAGTTTTAGTTGATTCAACCAATAAACTAATTACTGCTACTTTTCATAGTAATTGTGGTGGACAAACAGCAAACTCTGAAGATGTTTGGACCTATTCATTAGATTATTTAAGATCGGTCTGTGACACCTTTTGTACAGATCAACACCATGCCTCATGGAACGCAGAAATTCCAAAAGAAGAATGGTTAAACTATTTTAAAAATCAATACAATTACCCAATAGAAAACACATCAATGCGAAATTTACTATTGACGAATAGAATTAACAATAGAAAAGATATTATTGCCGATACATTTCATATTAGGGCTAAGGATATTCGCAAAGATTGGGACTTAAAATCTGCCTATTTTGATATTTCTAATAATACTAATAGTGTTTTTTTAAGCGGCTTTGGTTTTGGACACGGGGTAGGCTTATGCCAAGAAGGAGCGATGAAAATGAGCCAGCAAAACATATCGTATAAAGATATATTAAATCACTATTTTAAAAACACCTTAATTAAAAGACTAGATCAAATTGATTTATAAACTGGAGTTTAGACTATAAAGTCTTTTAATGTTCTACTACCTTCTCTTTAAATACTATTCCGTGATCCTCCAATTCCTTTAAAACAGGTTCGTAAACATCTGCAGTAATAGGAATATGAACTCCTGTTTTTTTAATTCTTCCTTCCAAAAAATGCTTTGTATAAATGGCTAGAGGTAAACCTACGGTTTTTGCCATGGCAGTATGTGTGCTTCCTTCCCCAATACATACTAATGAAGACTCTCTATCGTATTGCTTGCCATTAAGCTCATAAATAAACTTATGCCACATGACAATCATATCATTATCTCCTTCTTCTAACTTTAACTTTTGCTCTAAAATATATTGTAATATCTGTGCAGGGGTAGCATTTTTAAGTGGAACTTTAGTTTCTTCAAATACACCAAGCCATTTAAGCTTACTCATAATATCTGAATCATAATCTAGCTTTAAGTAATGCATTAACTTTAACTCTACAGAATCGTTCGGGTGATACACTAAAAATGAATTTATAAAACTTCTAAAAGTCAATTGATCTGAGTTTTCAAGAGTGTAATGATCATCAGTAGCACCCAATTGCACAAAAACATCCCAAAACCTGCTAAAACCAGGTCTTCTAAAAGTACCTCTATACATGGTCTTAATTCCTTCTAAATTATAAGATTTAATATACTTTAAAGAATCTCTATTTGCATATCCTTCAAACATTCCATAATTCTCAATTTCAATAAGCTCAGTTCTTCTAAACAAACGGTGATAGGGTATGTATTTATACTGACCTTCTTGCAAAAACTTAACTGAACCCGAACTACCAGCTATAACAACAAACCGGGGGTTCCAAGTGAATTTATAATTTAAAGGATTATTATCAGACTTAGGATCTATTAAACCTCCTGTAAAGGTTTCAAATCGTGAAAATTTTCCGCCTAGCTCATGAATTTCATCAATAACTCTTTTAGCAGACATGTGATCTAAACCTGGGTCTACCCCTATTTCATTCATAAAAAGCAAGCCTTTTTCCTTCACTTGTTCATCTAATGCTTTCATTTCTTCCGAAACATAAGAAGCAGTAACCATGTTTTTACTATGATTTAAGCAATCTTTAGCCACCAAATTATGTAAAAATGCGGGTAACATTGAAATAACAAAGTCGGCAGATGAAATAAGATCTGAGCGCTTATTATTGTCTATTATATCAGTTGTTTTATAATCAATATAACTAGGGTTACCAATTTTAGCAGATAAAGCATCTAAGTTTCTATCGCAAAGGGTTAGTTTCCAGTTTTTTTCTTTTACTAATTCAGATAAATATTCTACTATAAAAATAGAAGACTTACCTCCTGCCCCAAACATTAAAATATGCTTCATACTTTACTTATTATTGATTAAATGAAATGCTCAATTAAGTCAAAAATAAAGCTTTGTTTTTACAACAAACAGTATTTCTCACTTTTAAGATCAGAGTTTTATTAGTATACATCAATTAGATATGCAAAGTAATGGCCTACTTCATCAAAAAAAATAGTTTTATAAAAGTATCTTCATGTGAATAATTTACTTTTGAAAAATCAAATTATAATAGTTCTAGATTATATAAATGAGCTTAAACGTATTCAATAATAAACATATACAAACAAGGTTGGATGCGCTTATACTAATTGGTATATACCTATCCATTTTTATTAGTTCTTACGTGTTTTTTAAATCGCCTTTTGAATTTTATTTAGGCTATGTTATAATGTTACTACTTTTTCCTTTTTTTTTAGGGAAATTTAGAATTCCATCTACATTTTTTGTGTTAGCATCCGTTTTTTTAATTACTGGGGTTATACATATTTACCTGGGCAATAATACTCCTAGGCAGTTTATAAAAATTTTTGCAGGATTATTTCTATCCTATCTATTCTACTACTACGTACTTAAGTCTTTTAAACTCGACATAAATTTTCTTTTCAGGCTATATTTAAAATGCGCCTATATTATGGGGCTAATAGGCTTGTTTCAACTTGCGTCATTTATTATAGGTTTTAAGTTGGGGTATGATTTTAGGTGGATTTTAAATAAATGGGGACTTATTTTGGGTGGAAATACAGGAATTCGAATTAATGGACTTTACCCTGAGCCTTCACAATTAGCAATTGTACAAGCCCCAGCAATGTTTGTTGCTGTTTATGATTTGATAGGCAATCGGAAAGCATATTATAACAGAAACTACAAAAGTTTAATTATAATTGGATGTTATTTTTTGTCTTTTTCTAGTCTAGGATATTTTGGGTTTCTTTTAGCCGTAATACTGTTGTTGGTAAATTTCGGATTAGTGAGATACTTGTTAATTATAGTACCAATTACTTTACTACTCTTTAATATTGCATACTATAATGTTGAAGAATTTCAAAAAAGAGTTGATGATACAACTGCTATTTTTACAACAGATAAATTTGAACTTGGGAAAACGCATGGTTCAAGTATTATACTGTATGATAACTATAATGTAGCACTAGATAACTTTAAAAGAAATTTTTTGTTTGGATCTGGCTTGGGCTCTCACCAAACCGCTTTTGATCGTTATTCTGTAACCAAACATATACGTTCATATGGTTTTAATGGAAATATGTCAGATGCAAACTCTATGTTTTTACGAATAGTGTCTGAAACAGGCTTATTTGGAATTATACTGTCAATAGTTTTCATCATTAAAAATTATGTTCCAAGAAAAGAAGGAATTTCAGATGAGTACTGGGTGCTTTCTAATGCAGTACTTACACTTATTTTGTTGTTTTTTTTTAGACAAGGACATTATTTTATAAATGGATTTCCGCTTTTTGTTTTACTCTACTATTACAACAAACAAAAACATGATGAAGATGTTAAACTATTAAATTCGGCAGATAAAGAAGAGTAAAATTAATAGCTAAAAATCACTAACTAATAATCTGTATAAAAGTATCCATCCAAGTTTTTAATGTTATTTTATTAGACATTTCGTAGCTATTATTCGCTTGTTTTAATAATTTATCTTGAGAAACATTAATTATCTTTAGCAACGCCTCCTCAATTGCCTCTAAGCTATTCGGTTTAAAAATATGCCCATTATATCCATCCTCCACAAACAAATCAGCGGCTCCTACATTTTCACTACTTAAAATAGGAAAACCTGCACATGCAAACTCATGTATGGTAACCCCCCAAGGTTCTAAAAAACTTGGTAAAACATATACTCCAAGATTAGGTAAAAGAGAGTTCATTTCTTTAGGTTGCACAAAACCAAAGTGCTTTATTGCCTCATACTCAGTGGGTTCAACATCACCAGTGCCATAACACCAAAGCTCCCAACCATCATTTTTATTTTCGCGAACCAATTTAGAAAACGCTTCCCATAACAACTTAATTCCTTTATGCTCAACATAGCGACCTAAATAAACAAAACGCTTAGGGAACGACTCTGTTTTTTTTGTAATACTCCCTTTATAAATAGCGTGAAATTCATTGGTATTACAACAGTATAGACCTTTAAAAATTTTATCCTTCATAAACCCAAGCTTACGAGCAAACTTAAATTGACTGTCCCAAGGCACAAAACACCTATTGAAATACTTTTTAGTGTTAAAGGGACTAATTAATGCCGCAATATTTTGTTTAAGCGTATTTTGCCATTTATTATCAAAGAATACGCAAACAGGAATATGTTTATTATAGTATTTGCAAATACGCAAATAAGGCTTATATATCCATCCAGAACAACAAATCGCAGACGGGTTAAGAGATGTTACCAATTGAAATAATTCTTCTGACGAATATTCCTCTCTACGATATATTTTGGCATTTATTGCTTCAAATTTAAAAGGAGCCTCTTTGTTAACCTCTTTTTTAAAAATATGAAATTTAATATCTTCTCGTTGGTTTGCAACATAATTTATACACTGCACAAAGTAATCTGCAAGCTCTTCATATAAGATAATAATGTTCATAAGAGCACAATAGTACTAAATGTATAATTAAATTAAAATTGAATTATCTCATTCTCTTCGTAAAAAGTACCTTTGTATAGTAATTAATGAAAATATGTGTGGTATTAACGGTATAATTCAGTTTGGAGGATCAAAATCAATGCACGATCCGTTAAATAAAATGAATAATGCCCTGTCGCATCGAGGTCCTGATAGTGAAGGATCTTTTCATCATAACTCAGTAAGCTTAGGTCATAGAAGGTTATCGATCATAGACACTTCAAACAACGGAAATCAACCTATGTTTTCCCAAAATAAACGTTATTGCATTGTTTTTAACGGTGAAGTTTATAATTACAAAGAGCTTAAAAAAACTCATTTAGCAGATCATCCGTTCACAACAGAAACAGATACTGAAGTGGTATTAGCTATGTTTATAAAATACGGCTTAGATTGTTTACAGCATTTTAATGGCATGTTTGCTTTTGTGGTTTACGACACAGAAAGTCAAGGAACTATAATAGTGAGAGACAGACTTGGCATAAAACCATTGTATTACTATAGAGATGATAATAAGTTAATTTTCAGTTCTGAACTAAGAGCTATTCTTAAATCAGGATTAGTAAGTAAGGAGCTTGACAAAGCATATTTAGCCGAATATTTAAGGCAGCAAACAGTTGCAGACCCAAATACAATTATTAAAAATATAAAAACATTATTACCAGGTCATTATATTAAGTCATTTAAACAAAAAATTAACATAAATAGATATTATGAATTTAAGGTAGAAGCTAATAGTAATAACAGCCCCGAACCAATTAAAGACATTCACAAAAAAGTAAAAGAAAAGTTTTTAAATGCTGTAGAATTAAGAATGCGAGCAGATGTATCTTTCGGGGCTTTTCTTTCGGGAGGAATTGATTCTAGTGCGGTTGTTGCAGGAATGTCTACCGTGCAAACTAATGCTGTAGAAACCTTTTCTATTATTTTTGATGACCCAGAATTTAGTGAGGATAAATACGCGCAAATAATTGCAAAAAAATACAATACAAATCATCATAAATTATTACTCAAGTCAACGGATTTATTAGATAGTTTACCAGAAGCTATGTCTGCAATGGATCACCCGGGAGGAGACGGGATAAATAGCTATTTAGTTTCAAAAGTAACAAGAAATGAAGGTGTAAAAATGGCACTTTCTGGTTTAGGAGGAGATGAACTCTTTGCAGGATATAGCTTATTTAACCGTATTTATAATCTTAAAAACAAAAGCACCAGAATAAACTGGGCGCCTCAATTCATTAAGGATGTTGCTGCTAAAGCACTTGACTCTAGACATGAAATATCCAAAACCAAAATAGCAGAATTTTTAAGGCTTAAAAATTGGAACACTTCTGAGGTTCACGACATTTTGCGAAGTACGTTTTCTAAAAAACAGATACATGCACTGCTCAATACACAATATACTTTTCCGAGTAGCACTTCTTTAAATACCAATACCCATACCCTATCTGAAATATCTTTACTAGAATACGATAGCTACTTAAAACATGTGCTACTAAGAGATGCCGATCAAATGAGTATGGCTCATGGTTTAGAAATTAGAGTTCCTTTCTTAGATCATAATTTAATTGAATATGTTCTTCAACTCCCTGACTCGGTTAAATTTCCTCATACACCTAAAAAACTACTTGTAGATTCTTTAGGAGAATTAATTCCTTCGGAAATAGTAAACAGACCAAAAATGGGCTTTACCTTTCCTTGGAAAAACTGGTTGAAAACCGATTTAAAAGCCAATGTAGAGTCAAAACTAGAGAGCCTTGGAAACAGAGCGTATTTTTCTTCTGAAGCAATTCAGCAGCTTTGGAAAGGCTTTTTAAACAGTAGCAAAGATGTTTCCTGGTCGAGAATTTGGAGTTTAGTTGCTTTAGAATGGTGGTTGCAAGAAAATGATATTTTATAAACTATGAGTAACAAGAAATCTATACTAATATGTTGCGACTGGTTTTACCCAGCCTATAAGGCCGGAGGCCCCATAACCTCTGTTAAAAACTTTGTTGACCATTTAGAAAACGACTTTAATATTTTTATACTTACTTCAGCTTATGACTTGGGGCCACAGCAGGTAGTACCTGCTGGTAAAACCAATCACTGGGTTGAGTACAAACAGAGCCAAGTTCAGTATTTAGATAAAAAACATCAAAGTAGAGGTCACTTACAAAATGCTATTAACGATATAAAACCAGATTTTATTTACTTAAACAGCTTTTTTTCAAAAACCTTTACTATAAAAATACTCAAGTGTAAAAAACCTGAGCACAGTAAAATCATACTTGCCCCAAGAGGTATGCTTGGCACACATTCATTATCTATAAAATCATACAAGAAAAAAGCTTTTATCGGTGTTTCAAAATTTATAGGACTGTATGAAGGTTTAACATGGCACGCAACTTCAAAAAAAGAAGCAGATGAAATATCTAAAAACTACAAACCGCATTTAAATATCGTTACGGTCGCAAATTTCACGGCCAAAATAACCAACACACTTAACGATAAGCCATTTAATGCGCAAGAGCTTAATCTTTTGTTTGTAGGAAGAATTAGCCCCATAAAAAACTTAGATTTTTTACTTACTATACTATCCAAATTACCAGCAAGTTTTCAAGATAAAATTAAACTCACTATTGTAGGACCTAAAGAGGATGCTTCTTATTATAATACATGCAAAAAAATAGCAGAAAACCTACAACTTAAATTGCTCACTTGGTTATTTGAGCAAGAACCAGAAAAACTTGCTGACTTGTATTCTAATGCGAATTATTACATATCAACCTCACATCACGAAAATTTTGGGCATACAATAGCTGAAGCACTATCTTACGGGTGCGTATGTGTGGTAAGCACAGGAACTCCCTGGAGTAAATTAGAGGGAGATAACTGTGGCTACACATTAAACTTAAAAAACGAATCAGAGTGGATTAGCACGTTAAAAGAACTAACTCATACTCCACAACAAGAGTATTTTGAAAAAAGCAGAAATGCGATTCATCACATTAAACAAAAAACTGCTGACCTTAGCAAAGAGTATAAAGAAAAATTACTGGTCGATGAATAAAAAAAGCGGCTTAAAATAAATTGAACCGCCCTTCTTAAAATTAAACAAAAAAACAAAAAACTATATCACTCTTAATTTTTCTCCTACAGAAAGTAGTTTATTTCTTCTCATACCATTCAACTCACAAAGCTTTTCAATAGAAACGCCATATTGTAGAGAAATTTTGTGCAGATATTCTCCCCTTGCTACTACATGAAATTCTGCTCCCTTCGGGAAACATGCAAAACCAGATTTTATGCGCTTCAATACCAAATCATTTGTAGTGATTTTATTCTCAGCAAATGAGATAAATGTAGCTGGGTTTAGTGGAATCCCCAAAAAACGGACTTCAAAATGTAAATGACTTCCAGTAGAATGCCCAGAGCTTCCTCCATGACCAATAAAATCTCCTGCTTTAACTCTATCTCCTGTTTTCACTTTAATTCTATGTAAGTGTGCATATAAAGTCTCTAGACCGTTGTCATGTCTTATTATCACTGCTCTTCCGTATCCTCCATAGAATTTAGCAACACGAACCGTACCGTCAAAGCAAGATCTTAGAGTATCCCATACCTCTAGGTCAATATCCATACCCTTATGCATTCTTCCTTTTCTCCATCCGTAATTAGAGGTAACAACGCCTTCAATTGGTGTTACGAATTTGCCCAAATTTAATTCTAATACAGAGTCTAAGGCAATTCTTTTAATATCTGTGGTGTAAGGATTTGCAATATCAATATTCCATGTTTTGTATATCTCATCAGCTTTACAATGATGCTCATGAGTTTCCAGAGAATTTTCAAGTTCTTTTAACTCATTTTTAATAAAGCCTATATAATTTGTAGGATAAGGATTTACTTTTTCAAGAGAATCAATAAGAACCTGAAGTTTGTTTTTGAGTAATTCGTGTTTCCTTGTATCTAGGTAGCTACTTTCAGATTGTTTAATTGCTGCAACTTCATAAGAAACAATAGCTGAACTAGTGTCTTTGGAAACCTTGGTTTTCTCTTCCGCTACTACAACCGCTGATGAACATAAAAATAGAATACTAAAAAACAATACAAGTTTACTCATACATTATATTTTTTTATCGAGAACCGAAAATTTTGCTTCCAACACGAATCATGGTGCTACCTTTTTCTATAGCAATAGTGTAGTCTCCACTCATTCCCATTGAAACAGTATTAAATTCTGTACCGAAAGAAGGCTTACACTTTTCAAAAAACGAATGAAGTGTACTAAATTCATTAGCAACTATATTCATTTCTTTTGTGTTAGAAGCCATTCCCATTAATCCTTTAATTTTAACTTGAGCAAATTTAGCGAAATAATCTTTTGCAAGCAAGGATTCGATTTCAGAGAAATCGAAACCAAATTTTGTTTCTTCGTCAGATATATGCATTTGCAGCAGTACGGAGATAATTCTATCGGCAGATTTTGCTCTCTTATTAATCTCTGCTAACAGCTTAACCGAATCTACCCCATGTATTAAATAAACAAAAGGAACAATGTATTTTACTTTATTACTTTGAAGGTGACCAATCATATGCCAACGAATATCATTGGGCAATTTTTCTTGCTTTTCACAAAGTTCCTGAACCTTATTTTCTCCAAAATCGCGCTGACCAGCATTATAAGCTTCTTTAAGGCTCTCGACTGGTTTTGTTTTAGAAACCGCTATTAAAGTAACATCTGAGGGTATCTCTTTTAATATTTTCTTAATGTTTAAAGCAACATTAGTCATTAGCACAAATTATAATTGTAAATAATTAAAGCACTTCTTAGTTTAGGCTCTATCCATGTACTTTTTGGAGGTAAAACACGTCCATTATCCGAAACAGCCTTTAAATCTGAAAACCGTATGGCAGGTAGTACAAATAGCGCATCCATTTTACCACTTTCTACTAAATTAATCATATCAGAAGTAGGTGCGTTTGAAGGGATATAACTAATCTGCCTGCTTTTGCGAAGGTTTTTTATACCTAAAACACCTGTTAATATTTTTTGTGTTAAATATTCTACAGGTAAAATTGATGTATCTTTTTCTTCTACTAAATAAGAGATTCCTTTGAAATAAAAACGTGTTTTTGTAGGATGTAAAGCTATATGCTCAATCTGCGTAAGTGTATAAAAGGCTTTAAGTGAATTCATAAAATCATCTTCCGAAACATTTTTTAATTGAACCCCCCTAGAAAAACCATTTATGGATAACTGATCATCTGCTAAATAAAAAGACAAAAACTTATCATACTTCTCAGTGTTTTTTACGGATCTTAATCTACTTGAAGACGCTATCCGATGATGACCATCTGCAATATAAAGTGAATCAACGTTTTTGAAATGATTTTGTAATTTAACTACATCTTTCATATCTGATACAACCCAAAGCTCGTGCAATACACCATTATGTGTTGTGAACTCATATTCTGGGCGTTCTTTAGAATAGCTATGTAATAGATCGTTTACTTCTTTAACCGAATCATATGTTATTAATACAGGCTCTGCATGAATTTTAGTAACATTTAAGTAGTCGGTAAACATTTTTTCACGAACCTCTAATGTTTGTTCATGCTTTTTAATCACTTTGTTTTCATAATCTTGCACTGTTGACAGCCCCATAAATCCAATAAAAGACTTGTCTTCATACACCTGGCGGTATATATAAAAACAATTAGTCTCATCTATTTGAAAGTACTTGTTATTAAAGAACTCTTCAAACTTTTCGGCCACCCGCTTATATTTTTGATCAGGATTTATGTTTTTTCCTCCACCTGCTCCATAAGGGTTAATAACATGTATAAATGAGTATGGATTAGAGTCTAGCTTTATTTTAAGCATACTCTTTGTGTAAGAAATATAAGAACGTGTGGTTAAGAGATTAACCTTATTTCTAACTGGACGAATAGCCTTAAATGGATGTATATTTGCCAAATAATTAATTTATTAAATAATTGAACTTTATTTAGAATAAAACGAAAGAATATTACTCACCAACTCTTCTCCTATTCGCTGTTGAGCTTCTACAGTTGCTGCCCCAGTGTGTGGAGTTAAAGATATACGAGGATGTGATATAATTTCTTTGCTTGGCTTTGGCTCTGTTTCAAAAACATCTAAAGCTGCTGCTCTTAACTTATTGTTATTTAAGGCATTTAACAAAGCGCTTTCATCAATTACACCACCTCTTGCTGCATTTATTAAGCAAGCAGTATTAGACATCATATCAAATTCTTTCTCACCTAAAACATAACCATCTTTTTGAGCGGGTATGTGTAAGGTAATAATATCGCTTTTACTTAATAATTCACTTTTACTAACCAGCGGGATATCACATTGTATAGAAACACCAGCAACATCAAAAGAAATTGATTTTTTGCTATTATTTGATCTATCAGAAGCTATAACCTTCATACCTATACCTAATGCATATTGTGCCACTGCCTGACCAATACGACCAAAGCCTAAAATACCAATTGTTTTACCTCGTAACTCAAAACCCTTGCTGTATGCTTTTTTAAGTACAGAAAACTCTGTTTCACCCTGTACAGGCATTTCTCTGTTAGAATAATTTAAAAACCGGGCTAATGTAAACGCACTTGCTATTACCAATTCGGCAACTGCTTGTGAGGAAGATGATGGCGTATTAAACACTTTAACTTCACATTCTTCGGCAGCCACTAAATCAATATTATCTAAACCCACTCCTGCTCTACCAATAAGTTTTAAATTAGAACAAGACTCTAATACTTCTCTAGTAACTTTTGTAGCACTTCTAACTAAAAGCGTTTCGTAACACTCGTCATTTAAGGTTGCAATTAAATCATCTTGTGGTGCTTTTTCAGTTATTACTGTAAAACCTTTGGCTTCTAAAGCAGCTTTAGCATCAGCAGCTATTCCATCGTTTGCAAGTATTCTCATATTCTTATTAATTATCAAGATTTTTCATAACGTCAACAAGCACTTGAACACTTTCTAATGGCAAGGCATTATACATTGATGCTCTAAAACCTCCAACTGATCTATGCCCTTTTATACCATTAATACCAGCTGCTTCACACTTATCTAAAAATATTTGTTTTAAGTCAGCATTATGCAAACCGAAAGTTGCATTCATATGAGATCTATCTTCTTTATTTACAAATCCATAAAAGAGGTTATTTCTATCAATTTCATTATACAATAACTCTGCTTTTGCAGTGTTTCTTTGTTTTGCTTTTTCTACT
Source organism: Tenacibaculum sp. (assembly GCA_020629275.1). GTDB lineage: Bacteria > Bacteroidota > Bacteroidia > Flavobacteriales > Flavobacteriaceae > Polaribacter. The sequence goes on from JAHDDQ010000001.1 coordinate 66,710, forward strand.
CCTCCATTTTCTTTTAACCATTCTAGGGTTAACATACTCACATAAATAGGATATACGGGAGGAGTATTAAACATAGAATCTTTAGAAATATGTACTTGTAAATTGAGCATAGATGGTATGTCTCTTTTAGTCATACCTAATTTTTCTGGATCAACTATATAAAGTGTTGTGCCCGCTGGACCTAAGTTTTTTTGAGCTCCTGCATATATTAATGCATATTTTTCAATATTATTAATTGGCTTACTAAATATATCAGAAGACATATCACAAATTAAGGGTAAGCTCGTGTTTGGTTCAGATTTAAACTGCGTACCATAAATAGTATTATTACTAGTAAAATGTAAAAAATCAGCATCACCTGCCTCAATATTTTTGGGGATGTAAGTGAATTTTTTGTCTTCTGAGGAAGCAACTACATTAACATCTCCCACTTTTTTAGCTTCTTTTATTGCTTTAGTAGACCATGTACCTGTATTAATATAAGCTCCTTTTTTTTCTAAAAAGTTTAGTGCAGACATATAAAAACCTAAGCTAGCACCACCTTGTAGAAACAAGACTTCATATTTGCTAGGTAAATTTAACACCTCTTTAACTAAAGATCGGGCGTTTTCCATAACAGCCACTATATCTTTACTTCTATGAGACATTTCTAAAATAGATAAATTAGAATTGTTAAAATTTAATACTGCTTCAGAAGCTTTTTTAAATACTTCTTGTGGTAATATACAAGGTCCTGCGCTAAAATTATGCTTTCTCATTGGGCAAAAATAGCTAATTAAACATGGAACCCAAAAGAGAAACTCATTATGAATTAACACCTAACCCCAATAGCAGTGACAGCTTGCTTTTGAATATTATATATAGACCTTAGTTAGTAAAGAGCGACCATGGAAGCTTTGTACTAACTTAGAGCTATACCAATATGATAAAGTAACTAAAACGAATAGTGGGAATAGTTACACACAACTACAATAAAACTTGTGAATAATAAAATGAACTTTGTTGATTGAAATAACAAACAAATAATGGCGTTACAAAATCATAGATGTACATTTGCAATATATATGTCAATTCTCAAGCCGGCTTTCAATTTTATATTACTTGCATGCACTACCATTTGTGCAACTCAGCAATCGTGCGCTCAAAACACTAACTTAATTGATGTAGTTTTTATTGATAATGACAGTACATCTTACAATTTTTTGAGGGATACCGCCATTTATACCGAACACTGGGATACGCTTGCTCAACCAAAATTTTGGAGTAAAATAATGCAACTTCCGCCTGACTCTTGCATACTTAATATTGCTAAAACAAGGGAGATATTAGACGTTATGAGTATTGAAGATTGGGACATTAATAGCGATGATGAAAAAATGGCTTATAGAGACACTTTGCGATTGGAACGGTGTTTAGACTATGACACACGTATTTTTGTAACCACCGGTAAACGAGATTATTATGATTTTATGGGGGTTATACCTACAATTAGTAGAGGTATTGAAGTGTTTGATAGTCTTGAGGTTGACCCTTGGTATGCTCAAGCAATATTACTAATTGAAAGTCCTGGTAAAATTAACAGATCAGGTGTGGGAGCATATGGTTCGTTTCAGCTTATGAAAACGGTTGCCCGAAAATATGGTTTAGTAGTTAATAGAAGCATTGATGAGCGAGAAAATTTTGATAGATCGGCCTATGCTGCCGCCTCTTTAATTAGCAAATCATCTATACCTGAAGCTAAGCGAATTTTAAGAGCTAATGGCGTAATCCCAGATGAAAACGCACTATGGTTTAAATTATTTGTAATGCATATTTACCATGCAGGAGCAGGAAATGTTGGAGCTTTAGTTCGTTTTATGGAGCCTGTAAATAATGGCAATGAACTTATTAGGCGTATGTGGCAAACAGAGTATGGAAGGTTTAAAAACTCTTCACAAAACTATACACAACTTGCTTTAGCGGCATTTATTCATTTAGATAAACTAATTGATAATAAGTGTGAATATTTGCACGAATGTGAAATTGACTTTTAGCCTACGTTTAACACCTATAATCGATTCACACTCGTTATGATAGATGTATATAAATTTGACCTACCCGTTGTTGATATTCTTGATGACGTAAAACAACAACTACTAACCAAAAATAGCCTTATTGTTGGAGCACCTCCAGGAGCCGGAAAAAGCACCCTATTGCCTTTAGCACTTTTAAACGAACATTGGTTAGAAGACAAAAAAATTATATTACTTGAACCCAGACGACTAGCAGCTATTTCTATTGCAAATAGAATGGCAGAATTACTAGACGAGAAAGTAGGCGAACAAATTGGCTATAGAATACGATTTGATACCCGCGTGAGCAATAAAACAAAAATTGAGGTTGTTACAGAAGGCATATTAACCAAAATGCTTCAATCAGATAATAGCTTAGAAGATGTAGCTCTTGTAATTTTTGATGAATTTCACGAGCGCAGTATTCATGCCGATATTGCTATGGCATTATGCAGAGAGTCTCAACAAATACTAAGGCCAGATTTAAAAATGCTGGTTATGTCTGCTACACTAAACATCCCAAAACTATCTCACTTATTAAATGCTGAGGTTATTGAAAGCAAAGGTAGGCAGTACCCAGTTGATATTATTTATAAAGGAGAATTAGAATTTAGTTTGCTACCCGAAATGGTAAGCCAAACGGTTATTGAAGCAGCCGATAAACACGAAGGTGACATTCTAGTTTTTTTACCTGGGCAAGGAGAAATTAAAAAATGTGAGCAACTTTTAAAGTATAAATTAAAAGACACTAGAGTTCACTGCCTGTACGGAATATTAGATAAAGGCAAGCAAATGGTAGCCATAATGCCAAATAAAAACGGCTTGCGTAAAGTTGTATTAGCTACTTCAATTGCAGAAACCAGTTTAACTATTGAAGGCGTAACAGTTGTTGTTGATTCTGGCTTTGGCAGAACTCAAAAATTTGATCCAAATAGTGGCCTATCTCGGCTAGAAACCATAAAAATAAGTATAGATTCTGCCGATCAGAGAGCAGGACGAGCAGGAAGACTAAGTGCAGGAACCTGTTATAGACTTTGGTCAAAAGCCGATCAAAGTAGAATGCAAGAACATCGCACTCCCTCTATATTGCAAGCAGATTTAGCACCATTATCACTTGAAATAGCGAATTGGAATGTTAAGAACATCAATGATTTAATGTGGTTAGACGAATTACCTATCGGTAACCTTGTTCAAGCAAATGAACTCCTGCTTCAACTTGATGCTATTAACGAAAGCGGAATAACACCACATGGTAAAAACATTCACAAAATACCTGCTCACCCAAGAATAGCCAACATGCTGCTAAAAGCTAAAGAAGAAGATATGCTTATTCAAGCTTGTGATTTAGCAGCTGTACTTGAGGAGCGCGATCCTTTACCTAGAGATTCAGGTATTGATATTAATTTAAGAATTGAAGCACTTAGAAGTTTTAGAACAAAAGAAGGTAAAAAAGGACGATTAGGTCAAATTAACAAAGTAAGCCAAAGCTATTTAAACCATTTTAACGTTAAAGAAGATAATGGCTTAGTAAACGAGTTTGACACCGGCTACCTAGTTTCTCAGGCCTACCCAGAACGCATAGCACATTCCCGACCAGGCAATAATGCACAGTTTCAATTAGCTAACGGACGATATGCCACAGCAGGTCACAAAGACGATTTAGCACACGAAACGTGGTTAGCAGTAGCCAATATGGATGCCAGAGGTGGATTAGGAAAAATATTTATGGCCTCCCCCCTAAATCCCAAAGACTTAGCCCGAATGGTTAAAGAAAGAGATGTGGTAGAATGGGATTTTAAAAATGGTAAACTTAAAGCATCTACCGATTTAGCTATTGGCAATATAATTTTGAGATCTACCCCCCTGACCCATATTGATTACAATAAAAAAGTAAAAGCAATTTGCCAAGCCATTAAAAAACACGGCACAAGTCTGCTTACCTTTACCGATGAGGTTATCCAATTGCAAAACAGAGTTCATTGCCTATCCGTTTGGAACAACTCTGACGAATGGCCCAATTTCAAAACCGAGTTTTTATTAGAAACTTGTGAAAACTGGCTACCCCCATATTTAAATAATGTAAAATCTGAAGACGATTTAGAGACTCTCAACTTATCAGAAATACTTACCAATAGTTTGAGTCACGAACTACAAAAAAAGCTCAGCAAACTTGCACCAAAATACATTCAATTACCCAACGGAAAGCAAGCAAAACTAACCTACCAAGCAAATACAGAGCCACCAATTTTAGCACAACGTATTCAGCAATTATTTGGTGTAATTAAAACGCCTAAGGTAAATAACAATACAGTAAACGTGTTAATTCATCTATTATCTCCAGGCTATAAACCAGCACAAATAACCTCAGATTTAGAGAATTTTTGGAAAAACAGTTATTTCGATGTTCGCAAAGACCTAAGAGGAAGATACCCAAAACACAATTGGCCCGAAGATCCTTTAGAGCCAAATAATTAGTAACTCATCCTGCCATTCGCTTTAGTTATACTTTTTTCGTTTGTGTAAAATTAGGTGGCCCAACGAGCTTATAAACTCGCTGTTGCCCCACTCTATTTTACATAAACTCGAAAAGCATAAGCTGCTCGCTACTGTCAGGGTTAGAATAATTTAAAATTTCGTTGTTCAATGACAAAAGGGTTATCTATTTCAAAACCAATTGTTCAAAATAAGAAAACCCCTATTAAAGACGTTGTCTTTAATAGGGGTTCAAATTTCTATTTAATTAGTAAGGCAGCTTATGAAACTACTTCATGCTTTAAACCTTGTAATTGGTTGATTGTACCTTTAATCATATGTAATTGAGAATCTAATTTATCCTTCAAAACTTTTGGAGTAGATGGGTTAATTGACTTCTCGTAATGCTCAATTGCTTCTTCTTCACCTTTCACTGCAGATTCAATAACAGACTCATCTGTTGATGATGCAAAAAAAGCTTTAGTAGATAACCAGTTTCTGTGAAAATATCCCTTTATTGTTCCCTCTTCGTTATAATCCATACCTAGAGTTCTACATTCAGTTTTAATATCTTCTACGAAACCTTTTCTCTGCTGAGCTAATCTATTAAAAATGGTTTTGAACTCAGGATTTTCAGCAGAATCAGCGGCATGTCTATACCCTTTCATTCCATCTACACAAGTTTCTATAATAGTATCAATATTGTTTTGTAATTCAGTGTTTGTCATAATGTTTAGTTTTAGTGTTTGATTGTTATAGTTCAAATACCTTGCCCAAAGGTTCTATGAACCTACTTATAGGCATTGTAGAAGGTATTTAAAATAACTATGTGTAATGTTTCTACACTCTATGTGTAGTTTTTTCCTCAATTACTCTAATTCAACAATAACTTCATTTTTTCTAAAAACTAACTGAAAGGGAGAATTGTATCCCAAGAATGAGAAATTATCTTTATGAGCAATATTGTTAGCGCTCAAAACTTCAGTTAACATCTGTTTATGTTCTTTTATTTTAGCATCATTTGCAAATCCACCAAATGAGATTGCCGCCATTTTTTTCTCAGACACTTCAACAATTTTAATCTCACCATTTTTGGGTTTTGGTAACTCATTCTTATTATATTTCTTAGGAATCATAAACATCATACTTTCTACTTTAGAGTCACCCTTTTTAGAAGAATTTAAATCCATTACAACAGGACTCGTCATTGATATTTTTTTGTCTTCACTGTTTCCCCCAAAAATATAGTTTGCCAGTATTCTAAATCCTTTGCTACTTCCAGAATCATAATCCATTGCATCCATTTCAATTCTTGCAAAAAGAGCTTTTTCATATAACCGTATTTCTACATCACCTACTTTTTTAACGACCTTGTAACGATAACTTTCAATATTATTATTTGAAATGTAACTCCAAACTTGAGAAGCAATAAATAAGACAACTAAAATGGAGGAAATAATTATTAGAATTTTCATCTTCATATTATTAAGTTTAAGTTTATTTGATATACTTTGAACATGATTAATCAAAATAAATGCTGTCACAATTTAAGCATAAAAAAAGGCCTTGCATATTTCATACAAGGCCTTTCTTCACTTTTTAATTGGATCATATTGAATCAATAAAGCTTTTTATTTTTTCTTTAGTTTCGCCAGTTTTTTCTTGCAGCTTGCCAAGTAACTCATCTTCTTTACCTTTTTCGTAAGCAAGATCATTATCAGTTAGTTGAGCATAATTTTGCTTTACTTTACCTTTAATTTGATTCCAGTTTCCTTTTATTTTATCTGTTGTAGAACTCATGTTATTTAATTTTAGTGGTTAATAAAAATTGATATTGTCAAATAGTTAAATTTGATGCAAGAACTTAATTAAAATAGAATACTAATATTTATAATAATTAAGGGTTGTTCTTAAGCTATATTGAATCAATAAAGCTTCTTAGTTTTTCTTTGCTCTCGCCTGTTTTTTCTTGTAATTTACCCAACAACTCTTCTTCCTTACCTTCAACGTATGTTAGATCATTATCGGTTAACTTACCATAATTTTGCTTAATTTTTCCTTTAATCTGATTCCAGTTTCCTTTGATTTTATCTGTTGTAGAACTCATAATATTTAGTTTTTAAGTTTATAAATAGGTGAATTAAAAATTACCCTTTTGATAGTAAGCCTCTAATTAAATTAACTCCAAAAAGAATTAAAAAAACTACAAATACGATTTTAGCGATTGACGCTGCACCGGCAGCTATTCCTCCAAATCCTAATACTGCAGCTATAAGTGCTATTACCAAAAATGTGATTGTCCATTGTAACATAGTGTTTAGTTTTTAAGTTTATACTTGAATAATATGAAAACATCATACCAAGAGACACAACCCCCCAGTAAATGGGGCGTTGTGTATTCCATAAAGGCAAATTTTGTGTATAATTATCCACACATTGAGAAAGCTAATGCTTAAGTACAAATCAAAAATAGTTGGTAAGATACATTTGTGGTTATGGTATAGTACTTGACCTTTAAATAAGCAAATCAATTAAAATTATAATTATGACACTATTTGAATTAATAAGAAAAGATCACGACTATCAAAGAGAACTTTTAAATAAACTAATTGACACAAGCGGTGATTCTGCTGATCGCAGAAGGCTGTATGAGCAGGTTAAGACAGAATTGCAAATACATGAAGATGTTGAGGAGAAAAACTTCTACAAACATTTAATTGATTCAGAAGCAACTATCGAGATGGTTAGACATGGTATGGCAGAGCACCACGAAATAGATGAACTCATAGAGAGTTTAGACAATACAGAAATGGATTCATCATCATGGTTAAATACTGCTAAGAAACTTAAAGATCAGGTGGAGCATCATTTAAAAGATGAAGAGCAAGAATTCTTTAAAATTGCAGGGAAGGAACTATCCGATTCTAAGAAAGAAGAATTAGCTAGACAGTATGAGAAAGACCTAATAGATGCAAAGGAAAACCAAATGGTTGTTGAAAGATAGGTCTTGAGTGCATATCAACTATGCTTCATAAAGATTAACCCTCAATTAAATAAATTTAATTGGGGGTTTTCATTTTATTATATCCATTGCTATATGCTCATATACATCCATTTGTTTTTTATAAGATTTTCGAGTTTTAAGTTCTTTTAAATGTTTATAATTTTTATAAAGTTTGTCGCTATTTAAACTATCTAAAATATTTGGGTGAATATAATAATCTTTACAAACTTTAGCTGTATTTCCAAGCTGTTTGGCCACTTTTTTAACAATCATATTTTTAAATCTTACAGGACTAAGATCATTGGCTTTTCTAATATTTAAAAAATAATTTTCAATCGTTAAGTGGTTAGCGCCCCAGGTTCTAAAAAACTTAGTAGAAAAATCCTCTCTCATATTAATTTGAATAAACTCATTTAGATCGTCAGATTTTAACTGGTTATAAACGTTCTTGTTATTTTCATCTCTGTACATGAACAATTCATACCCTCTTAGCTCTGAACACTGTTTAATTAATTTAATTAATCTAGCATTGCTAAATTTTATCGATCTAATTTGATTACTTTTCCCCTTGTACTTGAATACTAGCTTATCATCTTCGAGCTTTATATGTTTCCTTCTAAGTGTGCAAAGACCAAATGTTCCGTTTTTGTTTTTATAATAGTCATTACCAACTCTAATGTAAGAAGCATCCATAATTGTTAGCGCCAACGAAATTACCTTATCTTTAACCCACCGTTTTTTATTTAATTTTTTTTCGAGTAAGTTTCTAAATTCAGGCAAGTGCTGAGAAAAGTCATATAATGTATTCCACTTCAGATTAGCTCTGTAGTTAAGCCAGTCGTCATTATAAATGTACTGCCGTCTATTTTTTTCATCTCTACCAAAAACTAATATATGTGTATTATCTTCCGGTGAGATTTTCAAGTTTTTCCACGCAGGAGGAACGCCCAAATCTTTTATCTTCTTCTCAATGGCATTAGCTTTTAGTGGATTTACACTTTTTAGCTCATTGAAATCAATAAACGGATATTTTTCAATATCAGCATAAATCAGGTGGTTGGGACAAGATTGCATTTTAATTAGTTCTTTAAGTTAAACAATACTTTACTTAACATGGCTCCAAACAAAAAAACGAAGGATGAGTAATAAATCCATACCGGAATAATTATTATTGATCCTGCTGCGCCATATACGGACAAGACAGAACTGTTGCTCAAATAAATACCAATTAAAACTCTGCCCAAATAAAATAAAAGAGAAGTTACTAAAGCACTTTTAAACGTTTCTGACCACTTCATATTAATATTTGGTAAAAACCGGTATATCATAGCAAAAAGTAATATTATAGCGCCAAAACCAAATAGGTGATTTACTAAAATTGAAAATATTTCTAGTCCAGCAAAAGAACTGTTATTCAAAAAAATATTGATAATAGATTCTACAAATAGTGAAACAATCATAATGAATCCAAAACTCAGTATAACTGAGAAAGACAAAAAGCGATTAATAACTAAGTTCTTTAAAAATGAAATTTTACTTTTCTTATTTATAATATCGTTAAGTGCATCTTGAAGAGATATGACAACAGTTGTTGCACCAAACAACAAAGTACCAATTCCTAAAATTTTCATTATTAAACTTGAGTCTTCAAATGCGACACTTTTTATAATTGAATGAACCATTTCAGGATCATCAAGGTCTATTAGAACTTGTAACTTGTTTACAAGCTCATTTCTTATTTCTTCCTCCTCAAAAAAATAACCCAAAATGTTAACCAATAAAAAAAGTATGGAAGGAAGTGAGAATATAGTATAAAATGCTATTACAGCACTATGATTAAGTAGGTCAACCCTAGCAAATTCAGATTTTAGTTCTTTACCGAAATTTTTAATTTTTTGTAGGAAGCTCATCTGTAGTAGTATTTATTTCTTTATCTAGTGTTGGTTTTAGAGCCTCAAAAAAAGCATTTTTCAAAAATGTTTTTATCGAAAAGAATGTCTGGATACTCAACTTTTCCATTTTTCCTTCGAAGGGCACCTTTAATGCTAATTGCTCTTTTTTTGGATTTGAAAAAATTGAAGTCGAAACCTCCCCCGCTAACTCAATTATTTTTTGAATCGGTTTGTCATTCTTATCTTGCTCTTTTTCATAAACGTTTACATTTTTAAAAATTGGTTTTACATATCCAAGATATGCTCCATCATAAATCTTAAATTCTAAATAATTATTAAAATAACCCGTAGCAAAATCAAATTTCAAGTATTTTTCAAAAACCTGATTAACATTTGTTATATCAACATCCTCGATAGTCAAATCCAAATCCATATCTGGCACATTCTTTAAAACGTTTAATTCAGAAGTAAACCTCATCCTCCCAGTTTCAAAAAACCTCGAGTTCAAAGTTACATTGGCTGGGAACGAATCTTTATCATTTATAACGTTTGATAAATTATTTGCCTTCACATAAATACTATCTAGTTTCAGATCAATGGGCTGATCATTAAAAAAATCTTTGTAATGAATAGCGGCATTGTTTACTTTAAGTTGATTAATATTAATAGGCATCATTCTTTGAGCAAGTTCAAACCAAGCGACTAAATCAGTACTATCTGTTATGTTTTTTTGTTCTTCAATTACGTAATTTACTTCAGCAGAATCTATTGTCAAATCAGAAAGTATTCTACCTTTTAGCAACGCTTTCCAGTCTAGAGTTACGTGTATATCTTTAGCAAAGATGAAAGGCGTTTTATATCCTCCAGATTCCTCATCAATATTAAAATTTCTCAAATAATAATCTCCTGTAAATAAGCTTAAATCAACGTCTTTAACTTTTCCTGTATAATTTTCAAGAGTATCTAAATTTTTATTAATAGTGTGGCGAATCCACTCTGGAAGTACGATTCTGGCTATTATAAGAACAAGAATAATTGTTATTAATATAAATCTTTTTTTGTATTTGAGTTTAGTCATATACTGAAATTAGAAAACATTATGCCATTAATTTTTTTTTATTTAAGTAATTAGTATTTAGCACATTAAGAATAATTTTTTTTAGTTAAATCTAAAAAAACAACTTTTATGTGGATTTTAATCTACACTTTGAGATAAAACATATAACCTGACAATTTTGTATATTATCTAAAACAATTAAGATATGGTGAAAGATATAATCTTAAACAAAATATTAACGATAGCAATTTTAATTATGGCTAGCGCTATTTCTTCCTGCAAAAAAGAAGGTTGTACAGACGACAATGCAACAAATTTTAATTCTAAAGCTAAAACTGAAGACGGGTCTTGTATTTACGAAGGAGGTGAAAAATCTGCTACTGTTCAATTTAAAGTAAATCATTTAGTAAATGGTGAACCTATTGAATTTGATAATATGAAATATACCTCGGTACAGGGATATAGCTATGATGTGAGAAAATTATACTATTTTCTTTCTGAGCCTAGTCTTAAAATTGAAGGCGAAACAATATCTCTTCCTCAGGCTCATTACTTTGACGGAAAAAATGAGAGTACTTTAGTTTGGAATGTGAATTACAACTTTCCAATTGGTAAAATTGAAGAGGTTGGCGTTCGTTTTGGCTTTAATGATAAAATGAATGACACTATAAATTTCCCCACATTTCCAGCAGCAAATATGTCCTGGCCTGCATCTCTTGGGGGAGGATGGCACTATATGCAATTGGAAGGAGGTTTTAAGTTAACACCAGATACTCAAACAGATTTTTACAATACTCACACAGGTCCTACGGATGGAAACGACAACAGCTTTTTCAGCACCTTTGATGTTAGCTCTAGTGACTATTCAGTTAGTGGTGAGCAAACAATTATTGTAACATTAAACATCGAGTTAACCGAGTTTTATGTAAATCCAAACGAGTATGATTTTACTGAAAATAGTTTCATCATGAATAAGCAAAACATTCAAGAACAAATTCAACAAAATGGTGAATCAGTAATTGATTTAGAAAGTCTTATAATTCAGTAAACTTAATATTCTTCATTCATATTGTAGAGTGTAAACGACCAAATGTCGGCCCATTCTTCAATTACTTTTTCTGTTGGTTTACCGGCTCCATGACCTGCGTTTACATCAACCCTAATTAATACGGGCGATTCACCTTTATGTTTAGCTTGTAATTCAGATATAAATTTAAAAGAGTGTGCTGGTACTACTCTATCATCATGATCAGCAGTAGTAACTAATGTTGCAGGATATACTTCATCTTTTTCAATATTATGCAAAGGCGAATATTCAATTAAGTTGTTAAAATGTGTAGAATCATCACTACTTCCGTATTCAACTGCCCATCCCCAACCAACAGTAAATTTATGGTAACGCAACATGTCTAATACGCCAACAGCTGGCAATGCAACTTGAAATAAATCTGGACGCTGAGTCATACAAGCTCCTACTAGTAAACCTCCATTAGAACCTCCCGCGATAGCCAATTTTTCTTTTGATGTATAGTTCTCTTCAATCAGAAACTCTGAAGCTGCTATAAAATCATCAAATACATTTTGCTTTTTTAAGAGCATTCCTTGCTTATGCCACTTTTCACCATATTCACCGCCACCTCTTAAATTTGCAACAGCAAAAATTCCTCCATTCTCTAACCAAGGTAGCATAGTTATTCTAAACCCAGGGTTTAAACTAATATTGAATCCTCCGTACCCATAAAGATATACTGGATTTGTTCCATCCATTTTAATTCCTTTTTTGCGAGTTAAAAACATTGGTATTTCAGTACCATCTTTACTTTTATAAAAAACCTGAGATGTCTCATACATATCTGAGTTAAAGTTTATTTCACTATTTCGGTAAACTTTAGAAACACCAGTAGTAATGTTATAAGAAAAAATTGTACTGGGATAAGTATAAGATGTAAAACTATAGTATGTTGTAGAGTCTGATTTTGTACCATCAAAACCATTCACAGAACCTATAGTTGGTAGCTCAATTTGTTTATTTCTTTTACCCGATTCATCAATCGTATAAACTACATTGTGAGCATCCTTCATATATTTAGCAATAATTACATTACCTACAAAGCTTACTTGTTCAAGTACTTCTTTTGGGTGTTCAACTATAAAATCTTTCCATTCATTCTCATCTTTATTTTTTCCTTTATAATAATTAGACAAGTTTACTTTTACTAACCTGTAATTGGGAGCTTTATAATTAGTGTATATAAATGCATTATCCCCTTCATTATCAATATAGTAGTGATCATTTTTAAAATTACTATTTAAAGCAACAAAGTCATTTTGAGTGCGTAAATCTTTGAAATATAGTTGAGAACCACTTATACCTTCCTGAACATTTATAAATAAATAATTCTCATCTTCAGAAGTTTCGGCAAACATATAACGTTTAGGGTAATCTTTCTGCCAAAATACAAGTTCATCATCTGACTGGTTAGTATTTAGTTTGTGATAATAAACTTTATGATATTCGTTTGATGTAGAAAACTCTTTTCCCTCTTCAGGCACATCATATTTGCTGTAATAAAAGCCTTCACCTTTCCATGCCATTCCAGTAAACTTAGCCCATTTAAGCTCGTCTTTTAATACTTCTCCAGTAATAACATTTTTTATGTAAATAGTTTGCCAATCAGAACCGGCATCGTTTATAGCATATGCAAAGTAATTCCCATTTTTTGAAAAACTTGTTGATCCTAATGCCGCAGTACCATCTTCTTTTAAAGTATTTGGATCTAGAAAAATTGAAGGTTCCGACTCTAAATTATCTTGAGTAAATAATACACTTTGATTCTGTAGTCCGTCATTTTTATAGAAATAAAATTTATTACCTTTTTTAAACGGTGCGGAATATTTTGGATAATTCCATAGTTCTTTGAGCCTTTCTTTGAGTTTTGCTCTGAAAGGAATTTGCTCTAAATAACTAAAAGTAACTTCGTTTTGATTCGCAACCCAGTTTTCAGTTTCTTCTGAACGATCATCCTCCAACCATCTGTAAGGATCTGAAATTGAGGTTCCAAAGTAATTATCGATCTGATTTATTTTTTTGGTTTCAGGATATTTTAACACCATTTTTGTCTCTTCAATTTCTGTTTTTTTACTTGAGCAAGATATAACCAAAAAGGCTAAAAATATGCATGTATAGATGTAGTTTATCATGGATCGTTTATAATTATTTTTACAAATATATACGAATAAAATAGGACAAAATATATTTTGAAAACACAAAAACATTTCGCTATTTTGCACTCAGTTTTGAACTACAAAGTTAACGCAGTACTAAATTAATTTAAAACGTAATTAAATTTAAAAATCAGGAAGTATATGTTCTCACTATTTACCAAGAAAAAAATTACTGATGAAACACTAGCAAATATTTTTGTTAATGGTATCATTAAATTGGTAGAAGAGGGATATCCTGACTTGGTAGACATGGTTAATAATGAAGCAGAATTTGTTAAATCTCCTAAGCTTCATAAAGAAAATTATGATCGGTTTTTATTAATTGTTTTTACTGCTAATTTATCTTTTTTACCTGATCATTTTGGAGCAGTTGAGCAAATGAAAATGCAAGATTCTATTTACTCTAAATTCGCTTCGGCCACCGGCTTAACTAAGCAAGATTTAAAGGTTTGGGTTAATAAATACTCTCAACTTTTTTATACATTAAATCATCCTTCAAAAAATGTTAAGTACGCAATGAGTAAAGCATTTTTTCATGAGTATAAATTATATTCATTTCAAGAAGAGTATTTTAAGAAAATGCGTGTACCCAATCCTATTTTACTAAAAAAGCTCAATGATGTTATTGAAACATTTATTTGGGACTGGGATAACCTCTTTAAAAGATATAAGGCTGTATTTAGCTAAAATTCGCGTCTTTCCCTTCTAAAGTTAATTCTAGTATTTTCACCTTTAAATACTAAATGTGGTAGAAACCATGCTTGCCAAAGCTCAAGAACTTGGCCTCTTAAAATCGGAGTACGAAAAGATAAAATCTATTTTAAATAGAGATCCAAACTTTACAGAAGTATGTATTTACTCCGTAATGTGGTCTGAACATTGTTCATATAAGAACTCTGTAAAATGGCTTAAAAAGCTTCCTACTAATGGCAAAAATGTAATAGTTGAATCAGGTAAAGAAAATGCCGGAGTTGTAGATATTGGAGATGACTTGGGTATCGTTTTTAAAATAGAATCACATAATCATCCTTCAGCGATAGAACCTTATCAAGGTGCAGCTACTGGAGTTGGAGGTATTAATCGTGACATATTCACAATGGGTGCACGGCCAATAGCACAATTAAACTCATTACGCTTAGGAGAAATTAAGCTAGAAAAAACTAAATGGCTTTTAAAAGGAATTGTTAAAGGAATCGGAGATTATGGAAATACTTTGGGTATTCCTGTTGTAGGCGGAGAACTTCAGTTTAATGAATGCTACAATACAAACCCACTTGTAAATGCAATGTCTGTTGGAATTCTAAACATTGATAAAATAATTTCGGCAACAGCGTACGGAAATAATAACCCCGTATTTATAGTAGGTGCTCCAACGGGTAAAGACGGTATAAACGGAGCAGTGTTTGCATCACAAGATATCACTGAAAATTCAATCAATAATTTACCCTCAGTTCAAGTCGGAGATCCTTTTTTAGAAAAACTATTATTAGAAGCAACTCAAGAGCTATCAGAAACAGATTACCTAATAGGAATGCAAGACATGGGTGCAGCAGGTATTATTTGCACAACCTCTGAGATGTCCGCAAAAACTGGAGCAGGAATGAAAATAAACTTAGACTGTGTTCCCACCAGACAACCAAATATGCTGCCGTTCGAAATATTACTTTCCGAATCTCAAGAAAGAATGCTTGTTGTCATTAAAAAGGGCTATGAAAAATCCTTAAAAAATATTTTCATCAAATGGGATTTGAGTTGTGATGAAATTGGATATGTTACAAACGATGGAATTTTAAACTACTACAGTGGAAACGAATTAGTTGCAAGAGTACCTGCAAAATCTCTTGTCTTGGGAGGAGGAGCACCCGAATATGACAGAGAATATAAGGAGCCTTCATACTTTGCAAACACATTAAATTTTGATATCAATAACATCGAAGAACCGGAAAACTTTGAAGATGTGGCTGAATTTTTAGTGGCACATGTTAACATTGCTTCAAAAAATTGGGCAACTGAACAATTCGATTCAATGGTTGGCGGCATAAATATGTCTACAAACTATCCATCCGATTCAGGAATTGTTAATATTAAAAATAACAATAAAGCAATTGCGCTAACAACAGATTGTAATGCCAGATACGTATACTCAAATCCAGAAACAGGTGCACTAATTGCTGTGTGTGAAGCAGCAAGAAATATAACTTGCTCAGGCGGCATACCAACAGCAATAACAAACTGTTTGAATTTTGGTAATCCTTACAGTCCAGAAGTTTACTGGCAATTTGTAGGAGCAATAAAAGGAATAAGAAAAGCTTGTTTGGCATTAAACATCCCTGTCACTGGTGGAAACGTTAGTTTTTACAATCAGTCAGTTATTAATGACCAAGAAATTGCGGTTTTTCCTACTCCAACAATTGGTATGTTAGGGGTTTTAGAGGATAAAAGACTAGCTACAACTTTGGCATTCAAAAAATCAGAAGATTTGATATATATAATTGGAAGTTCAAAAAATGATATCTCATCATCAGAGTATTTATATTCCTTCCAAAAAGTTAAAGTATCCCCTCCTCCATATTTTAATATTCAAGAAGAACTAAAAGTACAATCTGCCGTTCAGCAACTAATTAGAAAAAAACTTGTGTCAACTGCTCACGATTGTTCTGATGGGGGATTATTCTCAACTTTATGCGAAATGGGGTATCCAAATAATTTAGGGTTTTCAATTAAAACTAAAAATGAGATAAGAAAAGATGCGTTTTTATTTGGCGAAAGTCAGGGAAGGATTGTAATTAGCTTTTCACCAGATCAAGAAAAAGATATCAAAAAGATGCTCAGAAAATTAGAATGTAAATTTGAAAACATTGGTAAAGTAACCACAAAAAATATTATAATTGATAATAAGTCTTGGAGGATGAACATTAACGATTACAAAAAAATTCACCTATCAAGCCTAAAAAACCATATGAAAGACTAATTGTATATTTGGATTAATGAACTTAAAAAGACTTTTATACAATTTCACAATACAGTCAATTACTATTTTGTTTTGCGTAAGTGTTTCTTTTTCTCAAGAAAAAGAAGTGGTTAATGTAAAATACAATGATGCATATAAAGAAAAGTTTAATCAAGTTCGGTTTTTATTGGGAGGAGGAAGAACTGGAGAGGCCTTTGTATTATTAAAAGATTTATATGCTATTGACTCAACCAACCATTACACAAATTATCTGATGGGAATCTGCTATACAGAGCAAAATGTTATTACGCCCCTATCCTACCAACACTTAAAATATGCATCTAAAGAAGTTTTAGATGTATATAAATACATTCCTTATACAGAAACAAAATCGCCAGTTTATGTATGGTATTATCTAGCAAAAGCATACAGCCAAAACGGTAAGTGCAAAGAAGCAAAGGAAGCCATGAAACAATTTTTCAGATCATATTCTGCTGGAGAGGAAGACTACTTTATTGTTCAAATTAAAAAGTTTATGCTTTCGTGTAGTACACCAACCTATTCCATTAAAACACAAGCAGAAAAAAATATAATAACCAAAGATATTAACTATACCACTAGGTCACCTTTGTATGGCGTGCAAGTTGGTTCATTTAAATACTTAGTACCAGTAAGAGAAGAATATAGCGATTTAAGAAATGTTGAAGCATTTTTAGACACCAACAATGTGTTACGATATGTTGTCGGAAGATTTAACCTTGTATCACAAGCAAAAAGCTTATTAAAAGTTATTCAAGATGCAGGATACAGTGATGCATTTATAGTTGACGTTAACGGAGCTTCACGATTTTCAAGAGAAGTAATTATAGTTGATAATCAATCATTTAAAGCTCAATTAAGGGGAGATATTGAATATAGAGTTCAAATAGGTGCCTATTCTAACACAGACTCTATACCAGGCCATTTAGCTGAAAAATATCTTAAAGTTGACGGTATAACAGAAACGAAGCACAAAGGATTGGTTATACTCACTACTGGTAAATTCAAAAACTATAATGATGCAGTAACTCATAAAAATGAAATGCAATCATTAGGCATACTTGACGCGTTTGTTGTTGCATTTAATCAGAATAGGAAAGTATCGTTACAATCTGCCGAAAAATATCTCGAGCATGAAGCAGAAAAAAAAGGTTTAGAAGAGCAGGAAAGTATAAATAAAAAAAAACGTAAAAAGCGCAATTGACAAAGTGTTAAACTAGGTGATAAAAAAGTATTTGGAAACATAAAGTTTAAACACTATTTTTGCTGTCGTTACAAAATAAAGCAAATTCATTTTGTTAAATATTGTATTTGAATTTTTAAAATATATCTTTGAATTAAACGTAAACTAATGATCAAGAGTAAAATATTAGCCTTAATAGTACTGGTTTTCGCTTCTTTAGCTTCTTGTAAAAAAGGCGATAATGACCCAATTGTACCGTTCAAATCTAGAACAGCTAGATTAGTTAACACTTGGGATTTCAATACATATATTAAATCTACGAAGCAAACGTTTACGAGTTCATCAACTTCTATAAATAGACTAGAAGAAATTAAAGAAGATGATATTATAGTAAACACTACTACCTCAAATCCATCTTTATCTTTAAATATTAGAGAAGATGGTATTGTTGATAGATATGTTATTGATTTTAGTAAAGAGGGTGAATTTTTAATGGTAAAGCAGTATTCTTTAGCATCATCATATTCTCAAACTCTTTTAGATGAGCGGGATACGGTCGGAACAACTGCTCAAAGGACTCAATTAGTTAAAACGATTAACACTAGCAAAGATATTATTGAGCGCTACGAAGGAAATTGGAACTTCTTAGGTGGTATTGAAGATGAGTACAAAAACAAAGAAAGAGTCGCACTTAACTTTACAGAAATAACTACCACATCTCAGAATACAATCGATACTGTTTTAGTTGCAAGTGTAACTTCTACTGTAGGTACTGGTACTCCAACTACTGAAACCGAAACTAAAAATACAAGAGCTACAGTTACTTCTGCTGAAACTGATCGTTTCGGTAACGGTGAGTTCAGTGAAATTTGGGCATTATCGAGATTAGCTAGTGATAGAGTAATAGTTGAAAGGGTGATTGATAGCTTTGAGTCAACAAACATCAAATCAGTTTTAAATTCAGATTCTGCAGGAGTTGTTCTTACAGTTGGCGAAACAGAAGAGATTGATGGTGCATCAACTACTGTTGGTACAGAAACATTTATTCTTACTCCTTCAGGATTAATTATAGAAGAGGATGAATAATATTAAATAACAGTTAATTTATCAGGCTTGCATTGCAAGCCTTTTTTTTTGCTCATTTCTTAGTATAAGTCAAACATGATCCCACTATCTGAAATTAATAAACGTAGAACATTTGCCATTATTAGCCACCCTGATGCAGGTAAAACAACGTTAACGGAAAAATTTCTTTTATTTGGTGGGGCAATACAAACTGCTGGAGCAGTAAAATCAAATAAAATTAAAAAATCAGCAACATCAGATTTTATGGAAATTGAGCGACAAAGAGGTATCTCAGTTGCTACATCTGTAATGAGTTTTGAATATGATAATACACTCATTAATATTTTAGATACTCCAGGTCATAAAGACTTTGCAGAAGACACATACCGAACACTCACAGCCGTTGATAGTGTAATTTTAGTAATTGACTGTGTTAAAGGTGTTGAGGCTCAAACCGAAAAGTTGATGGAGGTTTGCAGAATGCGAAACACTCCTGTAATCGTTTTTATAAATAAGCTCGATATGGAAGGACAAGATCCTTTCGATTTATTAGACGAGCTAGAAGATAAACTTTCTATTAAGGTAAGACCGCTTAGCTGGCCAATAAATATAGGTAAGCAATTTAAAGGCGTTTATAAATTGTACGATAGCTCAATTAATATATTTGACCCCAGTATTACAGACGTTGCAAAAGAAGTTATTCATATTTCTGATATTACAGACAAGTTACTAGATGAAACTGTTGGCGAAAAAGATGCAAATCAGTTAAGAGAAGATGTAGAGCTTATTGATGGTGTATATGATAAATTAAGTTTACCTGAATATCATAACGGAGAAATTGCACCCGTATTTTTTGGTAGTGCGTTATATAATTTTGGAATTAAGGAACTTCTTGAAAAATTCATAGAAATAGCTCCTACCCCTAGAGAAAGAGAAAGCGATCAGAGACATATTAAACCTACAGAAGATAAATTTTCTGGTTTCGTATTTAAAATACACGCAAATTTAGACCCGAATCATAGAGACAGAATTGCATTCTTAAGAGTATGCTCTGGAAAGTTTGAGCGGAATAAATTTTTTCACCACGTTAGAAATAATAAGAAAATACGATTCTCGGCACCAGTGTCTTTTATGGCAAGCCGCAAAAGTATTGTTGATGAAGCTTTTGCTGGTGATGTTGTTGGATTGTATGATACAGGAAACTTTAAAATTGGCGATACCTTAACTGAAGGAGAAAAGTTTATGTTTAAGGGCATTCCTAGCTTCTCTCCAGAAATCTTTAAAGAACTTGTAAATGTTGATCCTCTAAAAACCAAACAATTAGAAAAAGGTATTATTCAGTTAGCAGAAGAAGGAGTTGCACAACTTTTCACCAGACAACCCGGCAATAAAAAAATTATTGGTACTGTTGGTGATCTCCAGTTTGAAGTGATTCAATACAGGCTTCAACATGAATATGGAGCTACCTGTAGATTTGAAGCTATACCTGCACACAAGGTATGCTGGGTTACATCTTCAGATCCTCAACAAATGATAGATTTTAAAAGGATTAAAGCTAATAACATTTATAAGGATAAAGAAGGAAATACCGTATTCTTAGCCGAATCATCTTGGGCAATACAATCTGCACAAGAAGCTTTTCCTTCCATTAAATTCCACTTTACATCGGAGTTTTTACTCGATGGAGCCTAGAATTTGGAAAACGATATTCCTAATTCAAATTTTAAAATGTTACTGAATTAATTATGATTTCTAAAACTCAGAAAAAATATTTTGTAACAGGTATTGACACAAATATTGGAAAAACATTGATTAGTGCAATTCTGGTTAACTCAGGAAAAACGGATTATTGGAAACCTGTACAATCAGGGTTAGAAGAAATAGATGGAGATTTTATAAAAAATAATAGCTTTTTTGAAGGAGTCAAAATCCATCCAGAGTCATACAAGCTCAAAGAACCAGCTTCTCCTCACCTAGCTGCAAAATTAGAAAACAAGAATATTGAATTAAAAAACATTCATGAACCCAAAACCAATAATCACCTAATTGTAGAGGGTGCAGGTGGCATTATTGTTCCCCTAAATGAGCAACACACAATATTAGATCTTATTAAAAAATTAGATTATGAGGTTATTATTGTTTCAAAAAACTACTTAGGCAGCATTAATCATACGTTAATGACTATTAATATACTTAAAGCAAATAGTACAAAAATTAAGGGAGTTATATTTAGTGGTCATGAAAACTTAGAAACAGAATGTATAATTAATAAGTTGGGGGGAATTAAGCAATTACCAAGTATTCCTTTTATAAAGGAAGTATCTAAAGAAACTATCCTTGAGCATACAAAAAAGTACGATTTTTTATGGAAGTAAAACAAAGTAAAATTTGGCAACCATATACTCAAATGCAAACTGCTCCTGAGTCTATCAATATTACTAAAGCCAAAGATGAATTTTTATTTTCTGAAAATGGCGATAAAATCATAGACGGCATTTCTTCCTGGTGGGTCAATTTGTTTGGTCATTGTCATCCGCATATCGCACAAAAGCTACAAGAGCAAACTAAAGCTTTAGAACAAGTTATTTTTTCGGGCTTTCATCACCCTAAGGCAGAAGAATTGTGTGACAAATTATCGGAATTCCTCCCGAAAAACCAAACTAAGTTTTTCTTTACAGACAATGGTTCTACTGCTGTTGAAGCTGCTTTAAAAATGTGTTTACAGTATTTTATAAATATTGAGGCTCCAAGAAACAAAATTTTAGCTTTAGATGGCGCATATCATGGAGATACCTTTGGGGCAATGTCTGTAAGTGAGCGTGGGGCTTTTACAGAACCATTTCATAGACTATTATTTGATGTTACGTTTCTTCCTTTTCCAAACACCTCAAAAAATGAAACAGCACTGTTGGAGAAATTGGATAGCTTAGACACGTCTGAATATGCTGCTATTATTGTAGAACCTTTAATTCAAGGTTCGGCAGGAATGAGAATGTATAGTAAAGAAATGCTTGAAAAAATCTTTGCATTTTGCAAATCAAAAGGTATATTAATTATCGCGGATGAAGTTTTTACCGGATTTGGGAGAACCGGTAAAGTGTTTGCAACAGACTATGTAAAAACTAAACCCGACATATACTGCCTGTCAAAAGGTATTACGGGAGGATTTTTACCAATGGGGATGACTACCACTACTGAAGAAATTTACAACGCATTTTTATCAGATACTAAAACAAAAATGCTTTTTCACGGACATTCTTATACCGGTAATGCACTTTCATGTGCCGCTGCTTGTGCTAGTATGGATTTAATGAAAGATACTGAGACAACTGTTAATATAAAACGCATTGTTAGCGCCCATTCTATTTTTTTAGAATCTTTAAAAAAATATAAAAAAGTAGAATGGGCGCGGCAACTGGGTACAATACTTGCTTTTGAATTAAAAACAGAAGAAACCTCGGGTTATTTGAATTCAAAAAGGGATGAAATATATAACTTCTTTATTTCCAAAAACATCCTTCTAAGACCACTAGGTAATACTATTTATTTTTTACCCCCATACTGTATAAGTGATGAAAGCTTAAAAAAAGTATATACTGCTATAACTCAGCTTATAAATCAATAAAAACTTAATTGCTTTAATTACTTACTAAATAAAACAACTTCTGAGTTGGAATATTTTTTTAATGTTTTAAACTTTGCAGAGCTTACAATTGGTTCTAAATTAAATTGACTGTCAATAATAACTACATCGTATTTACCTTTTTCTGAACCCACATCCTCATAAGTTTTTCTAATTAATTTAACATGAGGGTTGTCTGATCCTAAATCATCTAAATTATCTTTAGAGCTTGATTTAAACTTCATTTTACTATCACTTATCTTAACCTTATAAGTAGTTTTATCTAAATCTACATAAAAGAGAACATCTAGTTCTTCGCTGCTAGCATCAGTAAAATTGTAATCTAAAGACATTAGATTAAATATATCTTCAGAAGTGACGTAATCACTTGACTTTTTGTCTCCCTTTAATTTTGTTTTCTCATCAACATTGGTTTCTTTAGCTCTAATTTCAGTCACTTTTAAATCTGATAATTTATAATTAAGTTCAGTTTCAACAACTAGCCTCTTCATATCAGCATCTTTTCCTGATCTTCTAATTATATTGCTACATATTTTTTTAAACTCAGAATCATCCGTTACAGTTGGGCTGAACTCTTGCAATTCAGAATCATTCCCGTAAGCTCTAGCATTATCAATCTCGTTTTTCATTTCTTGCAATTCAGAACGAACACTACTAATTTGATTTTTAAGAGCGTCTACCTTTAATTTTTCCTCCTCAGTAAGAGCATTTTCAGGATCAACATTGCGTTCCTTTAAAAGCTGTTTTAATCTTTCGTTTTCAGCTTGAAGCTTCTTATTATCGTCAGCCATCCCCTTATATTCTTGAGCGAGTCCCTCATAGCTTTTCTTTAAGGTTTGGTACTCATTAACAAGCTCTTCGTAATCAGCCTTTAATTCTTCACCGTACGTTTTTAAGCTTGTATTTTCAGAAAACAATGCATCATATTTCTTCTTTATTCCCGCAACATTATTCCCTAAATCATCAATTTTTTTTGAGTTAAAATCAGATTTAACAGATTTGCTATTACTCGAGCTTGCCATTGTATAATTAGACTCATTACAAATAATTAAGGTTTGCCCAGGGTAAAGAATAGTTGATTCATTAATATTATTTTGCTTTAAAATATATACTGGTGAGCAACCTGTATTTCGTGCAATTTTATAAACATAATCACCTTCAACTACTTTATAATAGTTATAGTTTGTTTCAAAATTAGATTTTGGTTTAGTACTATTTGTGGGTTCATTAATAATTTTGGAGGAAGATATTTTATTTGAATTTTCATTAGTAGATACACCTGAATTTCCCTTCAGATCATAATCAAACATCCAAACATATTTCAAATCTATTTTTTTAGAAATAATTTTATTCATGATAAGATTACCTGAAGCATAACTAAGCTTTACTGCCATTTTACTATTGTCAGCATAAATAAATCCATCCTCTGATTTTTCTACATTTTCAAAAACTTCTACTCCACTCAAATTTTTTAACACACTTGAACAAGCATTAAAATTTATTTTTAGTAGTGCCATTTTAGCAATTGCTCCACTAAAATTTAAATCTACTTCACAAGTAGCCATACCATCTTTACTCTGAACTTTAATTTTTTGAGAGTTACTAGTTGAAGCATCTAATAATGCCGAAACACGAACTTGAGAATACTGAGCATTAACTGAACCAAGTAGAACAAAACAAAAAACAAGGCTAGATAAAAGACGTATAATACTGTACATAATTTTACTATTTAGTATATATTTTAGTAAAAATACAATTAATTCACTTAAGTCTCCTAAAATCTGATTGTTAACTATATCAATTCGACAGTTGAAACTTTGACTCTAATTATTAAAGTAATTTAAATTAATGGTATTTTGAAAACAACTGATTAGTAATCATCAAACTATCCTTTAACGCCTCTTCATTGATTGATTGTTCATTAAGTGTACCTAATTCTTTACATCCTTCAATAATTTTTTCAGTTGCCATATTTCCTACTAAATCATCTTTAGCCATTGGGCATCCTCCAAAACCTAAAATTGCACCATCAATATTTGAGCAGCCAGTTTTTACCAACGCCTCGAGTTTCTCCCTCCAAGTATTTGGATTGCTATGAAGATGTGCCTCAAATTGAACATCGTTATGCTTTTTAATTAAATTACTAAACAAATAAGTGATATTTTCAGGTTCAGAAACTCCTATGGTATCTGCTAAAGAAATATTAGTTATCCCAAAATTATTTTTCACTTTCTCAACCCACTCCGACACTATTTCAACATTCCACTTATCACCATAAGGATTTCCGAATGCCATAGATAAATACACAAGTAACTCTTTATTGGATTTATCAGTCAAGCTTTTAATTTTTTCTAGCCGGCCAAGCGACTGGTCTATAGTTGCATTGGTATTCCTTAACTGAAAAGTTTCAGATATAGAGAAAGGATATCCCAAATAAGAAATCTCTTCAAAAGATGAAGCATTTTCTGCCCCACGCTCATTAGCAACTATTGCCAATAATTTACTATTCGAATTTTCAACATCCAAGCCCTGTAAAACTTCAGCAGTATCTCTCATTTGAGGTATAGCTTTGGGTGATACAAAACTTCCAAAATCGATACTATTGAAACCAACTTTTAAAAGAGTATTTATGTAATTAATTTTTTCTTGGGTAGGAATAAAATCATGTATTCCTTGCATTGCATCTCTCGGACATTCTCTAATATTCATAATATAAAAGTAATAAGGTTGTGACAAATAATTCAAATAAAGTGTTTTATTTTTTAAAATAGATGCAAGACAAAATTTTAAACTGAAATAAGAATAATAAGCAACTGTAACTTTAATAATAAAGAATAATTTTTGGAATAAAAGTTGCTTTCAATATATAAAAACTATTAACTTTGAAAAACGTGAAAAATATCAACCTAATATTGTTATTCTGTTTATTAAATTTATTTGCTTTCTCAGCAGATAACTCCATTAAAATAAACGGTACTGTTTATGAAGTTCCTGACTTAATGAGCGATTGCAATATTGTAGTTCATAAAAACGGAATTGCCTCTGTTTATGCCAAAAGTAAAGAAGACGGGACATTTAATTTATCATTGGAGCTGGGCTATAAGTATATGATAGAGTTTTCGCAAGGAGGATATGTTACAAAAAAAATTAGTGTTGATACTAAAACTAACACCCAAGGAATATCTGAAGACAAGTCTGTGAATGAATTAGTCATAGATTTATTTCAAGCTGTACCTGGTGAAAACTATGATATTTTAGATAATCCGATAGCTAAAATTGTATTTGATGCCGAAAAAGGAGATTTTGTTTATGACATGGATTATAACGAAAAAATACAAGCTAAAGTTCAAGACTTATGGAATACTGTTTATGAATCTAGAAACATAAGAAATAAAAACTTCAACAAACATATGAAGTTAGCAGATAAAAAATTTGATAATGAAGAGTACGTAAATGCTAAAGTTGGTTACATTGAGGCTTTACTTGATCGCCCAATGGCTAAAAAGCCTAAAGAGAAGATAAAAGTAATTGACGGTATTTTAAATGCTCAAGAAAATAATGAAATTGCTAGTTTTGATGCAATTGAAATTAGCTCAAATGGCATACAAGAAGAAACATATGAATCCGGTAATAAAATAATACTCAAAAGATATGTTCAGGATGAAAACAGGTCAACTAAATATCATAAGGTAAGCCATAAATATAACGAATCTGAATATTACTTCAGAAATAACACCCCCATTACTAAGGTAATTTGGGAATTAGAAACTGAATTAACCGAAAATTAATTTTTATAGTTAACTTTCTCAAATGAAAGAACAGCTGTTAAAAGCCATCAAAGCAATTGATCATGGTGGAGTTATTGTTTATCCTACAGACACAACGTATGGTTTAGGTTGCGATGCAACGAATGAAAAAGCTTGCCAAAAAATTATATCTCTAAAAAAAAGAACCAATCACAAAGGTTTTATAGTTTTAATAGACCATACTGACTTTATTTATGATCTAGTCGAAGAAGTTCCAGATGTTGTTTTAGAAATTTTAGAAAACACCGACTCTCCCACCACCTTGGTTTTAGATGGTGGAAAAGGAGTTGCCAAATCTGTTTTACACGAAGACGGAACAATTGCAATAAGAGTTGTAAAGAATGATTTTTGTGAAAAATTAATCGCAAAATTTAATAAACCTATTGTTTCTACATCAGTGAACATCTCAGGAAACAAGCCATCAACTGACATTAACAACATCCCTTATGAAATATTAGGTGCTGTAGATTATGTAGTTCCTTCAAAAACTGTTATGAACGCTAAGCCATCCTCTATTATTAAAATAGAAGCCAATGGTAAAGTAAAAATATTACGTGCTTAATGCATCAAGATAAAATAAATTCCTTTCTAAACACTCCACTACTTTTACCACTCTTTAATGCGTTAAGGCAACATACCTTCCCAAATTACCTTATAGGAGGCTGTGTTAGAGACTGTATCTTGTCAAGAAAAACAAAAGACATTGATATAGTAACCGTTGAAGACTCAGGAATTTTAGCTAAGGACATAGCTAATAAATTAGGAGTAACCAAAGTTGTTACCTACAAAAATTTTGGGACGGCTATGTTTATTTACAAAGGGATAGATATTGAGTTTGTAACAGCAAGAAAAGAATCGTATACTGCATCCTCAAGAAACCCAACAGTAGAAAAAGGGACACTCGAAGACGATCAAAAAAGAAGAGATTTTACTATAAATAGTTTATCAATTTCATTAAATGATGATAGTTATGGAGCTTTAGTTGATCCTTTTAACGGAATTGAACACTTAGAGCAAAAGCGAATAAAAACTCCATTAGACCCTAATGTAACTTTTAATGACGATCCTCTAAGAATGTTGCGAGCTATTAGGTTTGCATCTCAACTAAATTACACAATTGATAACGAGTCACTTGATGCTATAAAGCAATTATCTAATAGAATAAATATAATTTCAAAAGAACGAATAAACTCTGAATTAAATAAAATCATACTTTCAAACACTCCATCAAAAGGTTTGTATTTACTAGATAAAGTTGGTTTACTATCAATAATTTTACCAGAACTCGTGCAATTAAAAGGAGTTGAATACAAGAATAATATAGGACACAAAGACAATTTCATACATACGTTACAGGTTTTAGATAATATTTCACTTAAAAGCAATAATCTTTGGTTACGGTGGGCTGCTATTTTACATGATATAGCAAAGCCCCCAACTAAACGATTTAATAATAGGCAAGGGTGGACGTTTCATGGCCATGAAGATTTAGGAGCAAGAATGGTCCCTAGAATATTCAAAAATTTAAAATTACCGCTAGATAATAAAATGAAATTTGTACAAAAAATGGTTCGTCTGCACTTAAGACCAATTGCTTTGACCAAAGAAGAAATTTCGGACTCAGCGCTAAGAAGAATCCTGTTTGATGCCGGAGAGCATATTGAAGAGCTAATGACATTATGTGAAGCTGATATTACATCTAAAAACAAACAAAAAGTAACTCGCTATTTACAACGTTTTTCAATAGTAAGGCAAAAATTAAAAGATGTTGA
This sequence comes from Tenacibaculum sp., assembly GCA_020629275.1. Lineage (GTDB taxonomy): Bacteria > Bacteroidota > Bacteroidia > Flavobacteriales > Flavobacteriaceae > Polaribacter. Next base: position 94,869 of record JAHDDQ010000001.1, read on the forward strand.
GGAAAGAGATCAAATAAGAAATTGGCAACCACCAATTACAGGCGAAGAAATAATGAAAGAGTTAAATATAAAGCCTTCAAAAGCTATTGGAACAATTAAAACAGCAATCAAGGATGCTATATTAGATGGAAAAATTGAAAATAGTAAACATGCAGCCATGGCCTTAATGTTTGAAAAAGCCAAAGAGCTCAATATTTTAACATAAAAATATATATCTAAACAACAATAGAAACCAATGTTTGAGATAAAAAGATAAGTTCTTTGTACCTTTATTAAATAAGTATTTTAGCTATGAAAAAATCTGGAGCATATCTTGCTGTTTACGCATTGGAACAATTAGGCGTTACACATACTTTTGGAATTCCTGGAGTACATACCACTGAATTGTTTGATGCCTTAAACACGTCTGAATTAATAACTCCAGTTTTAACTACCCATGAAGGAGGTGCCTCTTTTATGGCAGATGGAGTTTCTAGATCATCTAACAGTGTAGGTACTATCGCTATTGTTCCTGCCGCAGGAACAACACATGCTATATCAGGCATAGGAGAAGCATTTTTAGACGGAACTCCAATGCTAGTTATTTCTGGAGGAACAAGAAGAGATTCAGGAAAATCATACCAGCTTCATCAAATGGATTTAGAACCTTTAGTATCCTCCCTAACGAAGGGATATTTTTTGATTGAAAAACATACTGATATTATTGAGACCATTTATAAAGCATATGATTTAGCAACAAGTGGTGAACCAGGACCCGTTTTTATCGAATTACCAGTTGAACTTCAATTATTTAGCAGTGAAGTAGGTAGCTTGCCATCTTACACTAAGCGGACTCATAATCCAATAATAGAACAAACAGATATTGAAAAAGCAGTTCAATTAATAAAAAACTCTAAAAACCCTGGTTTATATGTAGGGTGGGGATCATTAAATGCAACTAAGCAAATTGAAAAAATTGCTGAGCATTTAGGTTGTCCAGTTTCAACTACGCTTCAAGGACTTAGTACATTTCATTCAAACCACCCGCTTCATACAGGGGTTGGGTTTGGACCAGCATCAGTACCTGCTTCACAAAAGGCATTTAAAAATTGTGATTGCTTAATCGCGGTTGGTGTTCGTTTTTCTGAACTAGGAACAGGAAGTTACGGGAGCACAATTCCTGAAAACCTAATTCATATTGATATTAACGAAAATGTATTTGATAAAAATTACCCCACAAAAGTAAAAATTCATGCCGATGCAAATGAAGCTCTCACAAAGTTGTCTTCTGAAATAATAAAAAGCATTGATAAAAGAGACTCAATAGAATTAGCTAATAAAATAGCAACAGATAAAAAAAATTATTTTGGCGAATGGAAACAAGGCAAAAAAGACGATATTGTTTCTCCTGGCTACTTTTATGAAGAACTAAGAAAAGTGATGCCAGATGATGGTATCATAGTTGTTGACGATGGTAAGCATACTTTTTTAACAGCTGAACTTTTTCCAGTCTACAGAAATAAAGGTTTTATTTCTCCAACAGATTTTAATTGTATGGGATTCTGTGTTCCTGCAGCTATTGGCGCAAAAATGAAAAATCCTAATACAACTGTTGCAGCTATTGTAGGTGATGGGGCATTTTTAATGACAGGAATGGAATTATTAACAGCTTCAAGTAATAATATTGGTCTGCCAGTTTTTGTATTTAATGATGGAGAACTTGGGCAAATTTCACAGTTTCAAAAAGTACCGCTTAACAGAAAAACGTGTACCGTACTTAAAAGCCCTAACTATGAAGGAATAGCAATAGCCACTAATAGTAAGTTTATTCAAATTAATAACGACAATGAGTTAGAAAGTAAAATAGCAGAAGCTTTTAAGTTAGCAACAGATCAACCTGTAGTAGTAAATGTAAAAATCGATTATACGAAACAAACATTTTTAACAAAAGGGGTTATTAAAGCAAATTTATCTAGGTTTCCATTAGATCAAAAAGTTAGATTTATTGGTAGAGCCTTAAAAAGACATATTCTTGGATAAATTACTGTTATTAAATATAACTTATTTGATAAAAAAAACGTTAAAACACTTATTAATACAATACAGCAGATACACCAAATGATATTTAAACTGTCAAATAATTTTTTTTTAACACTGATTCTTTTGTGTTCTGTTATTTACGCACAATCCGCAAACCTTGATTTAGTACTTAAAATTAAAGATGTAGGCGGTAACCAAGTTAAAGTTGTTAGTGCCAAAGTTAGAGACGGTAGTGGTGAGCCTCCAAAAATCTATAATTCTAGGAACGGTGTTCTAAATATTGACTTAAATTATAACAATACTTTTGTAATTGAAGTAGATGCAAAAGGATTTGAAACTTTAGAGGTAAATGTCGATTCAGAGTTACCAGATGAAATGCTTAAATACGGTTATGAGTATGCGCTTACTGTTGCGCTTGTACCATCTAGAGAAGGTTTTGAAGTAGAATACTCTGGAGACCCGGCTGTATATATTTCATACAATACTAAGGCTGATAATTTTAAAGTGATAAATAAATCTACTCCAACTTTTGAATATTTTGAGCGAGAGGGACGAAAAATTGATCAAACTTCTTACACCGAAGAACCAAAAAACTCTATACAACTACCAAAAGTTGAGCCTACAGATTCAGATTTAACTACTAATAAAGCTGATTCTAGTAAAACCAAGACATCTTCTGCAGATTCCTCAAGCTTTTATAGCGAATCTTCAACTAAAGACTCATCAAAAACCAATTTTAATGATAGTTTAAATTCATCTAATAATAATTTAGTAGAAGAAGATACTATTAAAACAGTAATTAATCCAAAAGAGTTAACAGAATTAAGTAAATATAAAGCTTACAGCGATAGTACCAAAGCAGAAATGTTTTCTGACAGAGATATTAAAGCTAAAGAAGAAAGAGCAGAAATTGCTCGGCAGCTTGAAGAAGAAAAGCGAATTGAAGTTCAAACGAGAAAAATCATGGCTGAAAAAAGGAGAAATCTTTTTGAAGAAATTGCTGGAAGCAAAAAAATAATTAAGAAAAAAGACGATAACTATACATTAGATTAGCTTCAAATTTTTATTCCCTATCAATTTCATAAGTTTTTAACAGCACATTAATTTCATAGCTGTAAAATTATTGAATGAGTATATCATCAGCCGCACTATTTTTTCCCGAAATAATGATTTAACAAGTTATCTATTAGACTATCAGAATTAAGGGATGATACGAAAAGCTAGCTAATAACCTGGAGTTCGACTTATAATATACTTTCAGCTTGAATTATTAAGCTCTTTCTTCTAGGCTTGATTATGAAGGAATAGCTGAGCTATTTCGATATAATTAAAACGAAGAAGAAGTACTTTAGAAACAGATTCGCTTGTGGAAATCATTTTAAATGTAGCCTTTTTCTCTATATTTCCTTGAATTGTCCACTAATCCCACGTTAATAAAAACTACCCCCACTATTTCAAATGATTAAGAAAGCATATTATGAGTCGAACTCAGGGTACTACTCAAGTAGTAAAAATATAAGTTTGTTGGCAGCAAAAAAAAATCCTCTGAGGCTGCGCCTCAGAGGATTTTTTTCATTTAAAAATAGATTAATTAATCTTCAAGTGTACATCCTAGTGCACCAAGTTCTTTTCGTGCGTCAGAAATCTTCTCACATGAATCTTCAGCATCAGCTTTAGAAACTCCCTCAATCTCAGTGCTCTGAGCTTCGATTTCAACTGTATCTGACTCAAATCCCGGGCAGTCGCAAGTATAATCTTTCTTGCAAGAAGTAGCAGCTAATAATAATACACCAGCAACTAAAGTAAAAATTGACTTTTTCATTTTTATTAAGTTTTATAATTTGTTCGAAAGTATAGATTTATTTTTACAAAAAATAATTTGTATGCATTAAAGTTGAAACCTAAATAACGTCTAGTTTACATTCTTGATCTGCGTCAAATCCGCCTATAGAAACTGAACCACTCATAGACTCACACTCAGCTTTAGCATCATCCAATTTAGAATCTTCAATTTGAGAAGTTGAAGTTTGCTCAGTGCCTAAATCATCTGTGTAAACACAGTCACACGTATAATCTTTTTTGCATGAAGTAGCTGCAATTAATAAAACACCTGCAACTAAAGTATAAATTGATTTTTTCATAGTATGTATTGTTTTAATTTAGCGCGAACTTAACAAATGTTATGCTAAAAACTCTCTGGTAGTGTATAAATTCTATCCTTATTAACATCTTTTAAGTAAACCATTAAAGGCTCAAAGTATGCTAACATAGGTTTAGCACTCAAGCCAGAGCCTAAATTCTCTTGTAAATGAGCCCTCCAGTCTACACTAGCACCTGGGTACATAAGGTTTTTAATAAACTCTCCAACCTCTTTGTTGCCGTAATAATTTGTAGCATGAGGATCTTGTTTTAAGATATTTTTTGAAATGTGATCATGCAATTGAAACAATAAAATATATGACAAGGCATAATCATAATACTGAGCAGGATCATTATTAATATGCGTTTTAGTAGCAGCATCACAATACTCCTCACCTCTTTCAGTTGGTGGCACAATACCCTGATACTTTCGTTTAATGCTCCACCACGATTTATTAAACTCATCTTTAGGTAAATCATCACTATATAATCCTTTTTCAAACTGTGTCATAACACCAGAAGCCCAAGGAATAAGAATTACATAATTTAACGCCTCTTTTAATAGTAGTTGAGTATCATCAGTCTTTACATCCTCCCCAATTAAATTTAAACCTTGTAAAAATGGTTTCTGTAAAGATGCCAATCCCATTAAACTCCCCATAGCTTCATGATAAGCTCTGTTTGCTCCTCCTCTTAAAACTATAGGCACATCAGAGTTACTGTACTCCATATAGTAATATATATGTCCAAGTTCGTGCAAAGTAGTTTCCCACCACTCTGTATTGGCTTCAACGCTCATTAAAGACCTTACATCTTCTGCGTTGTTCATATGCCAAGCCGATGCATGATTGTTCTTTTTATAATTAACCGAATCTGGCAAAGGATATAAGCTCGACTTGGTATAAAAAGTCTCAGGTAGAGCATCAAAACCCATGCTCTTATAAAATTTCTCTCCTTCCTTAACAATCCACTCCGGAGATTTTTCACCTAACACCTTGTCTAAATCTAGTCCTTCAACATTAACCATTGCGGTCCAATCTTGCCCCCAACGGTTTGGCAACCAATGTGCAGGAATCATATCTGGCACTTCTTTATTATACTTAGCAGCTAAATTATATCTTGCCCAAGTGTGAATTTCTCTGTAAAGTGGCCAAATATCTTTAACCATTTGATTGTTCAGCTCAACCATTTCTTTTGTTGTCATTCCATAATCAGAAACTTGATAATTAAAGTAATCTTTATAATCCAATGCTTGAACAGATTTATTTCTTAGATCTCTTAAATTAGCTAATCCATCTTTTAACTCCTTCCCCACTTCTTTACTTGCCTGCCATGCTTGCAATCTGTCTTGTAAATTTTTACTACTTCTTAAAATGCTGTCAATTTGGTTAGGACTAACCTCCTTATTATTAATGGTATACTTATGGCCAAATAGTTTTTTAGTTTGCTCTGTACTTGCCTTAATATTTTGCTTAACAACATCAGCTGCCACCTGAGGATTGCTTCCGGCACTATATAAAATAGCTTCCAACTGCTTTACTTGCAATTTGGTTAATTCATCTTTCTTTTTTAAATAAGTTCTGCTTTTCTCAATATTCTCTACACTTCCTGTAAATTCAGCCATTGCTTCATCAGCAATTTCGGCTTGTTTACTTGTAATAGTATCACCTTCCATAATCATAGTGTTCAGCTTCCAAGCGGCTTCTGAAGATACTATCATTAGCTCTTGATACTTCTTGTTATAATCTTCTAAAAAAGCAGAAACTTCATTTTGGAAGGATTCAGAACTAACTTTAGCGTTATCTTGTTGATTACATGAACTAAAAATTAAGCCAATAAAAGTGGCATAAATAATAAGGTGTTTCATAAAAGTTTAAATTTGATTAATTCACGCAAAAGTACTGATTTTGGAATTAAAGGAAAAAGCAAAAAAAGCATACGATACAGGAGACTTCAAACAAGCTCATAACTTATACGAGCAAGCTATTAAATTAGATAAAAAAAATTCGTATTTAAGATATGAGAAAGGAATGTGCTTGTTAAAGCTTAACGAAAAAGAAAAAGCACTTGGTGAATTAGAGATCGCATCTCAATTACAGCCCAATAACCCTTTCAGGTTCTCTTCAAAAGCTTATATAAAAGCTCAACTAGGTCATATTGACTCTGCAATTGAAGATTATAAAAAAGCTATAGAACTTGACCCCGAAGATATTATTGCAATGAATAATTTAGGGCTTTTGGAGGAAAGAAAAGGTAGGCCAGCCAACGCACAGGCTAATCACAAAAAAGTTGAAGAACTTCTGAAAAAAAATCCGTCATTAAGTGAAATTGCAAACCAGAATCCTAATGTAACCAAAGAAGAATCTATACCCGAACCAAAAAAAACATATTCTTCAATTATTAAAAGTGTATTTGCCTCAAAAGAAGGATTTAAAGAATTCATCGCCTTTTTAACCAATAAAAAGAAATAATATGCAAGCGTTTTTGAAGGATGCTGTTGATTTAATTAAAACCAATCATGGGAGCGATTTAAGAAAAATTCTCGTTTTAGTACCTAATAAAAGAGCCGTAATTTTCTTTAAAAATCATATTGCTAATACATACACCGAAAGTCTTTTTTTACCAACATTTATAAGTATCGATGAGTTTGCTGCAGATGTAACTAAACAAACATTAGCCGAACCAATTGATCTCTTATTTGAATTTTATCACATTTATAAAAGTATTGAAAAAGAAAGTGCTCAACCTTTTGAAGAATTTATTCAATGGGCAGCAGTACTAATAAAAGATTTTAGTGATTTAGACTCTCAACTTGTTGACACAAATGACTTTTTTAAATATGTATATACATACTTTGAGCTACAGCAATGGAGCCCAGATCCTAAAGAATTAACAGATTTTCAAATTCAATATTTACATTTCTGGAAATCGATAGAAAAATACTACATAGCACTAAAAAAATACTTAAAAACCCAACAAGTAAATTATCAGGGAGGATTGTTTAGAAATTTACTTGAAACAATTAAACTAATTGGAAGTAAGGAGGATTTTTTACTCAAAAAATACGATCAAATCTATTGCTTAGGCTTTAATGCACTTACCAAAAGCGAAGAACAACTTTTTGATTTTCTTTACAAGCAAAACAAAACCACTTTTTTGTTTGACTACGACAAATTTTATTTTGAATCAAAACAACATGAAGCCGGTAGTTTTCTCAGAAAATATAAAAAAGAGTTTTCTTGGATTAAAAATAAAGCATACGATTATTACAAAACCGAACCCAAACAAATAAACGCTTACGGCTTAAACAACACGGAAGATCAGGCCTTTTTTACTGGACATCTCTTAACTAAAGTCAATCCTAAAAAAACTGTCGTTGTACTCGCAGATGAGAATACAATTGACATGAGCCTTTTAAACCTACCTGATAACATTACAGATGTTAACATAACATTGGGCTATCCTTTCAAAAACAGCATCTTTTACGACTTTGTACTACTTATATTCGATTTACATCTTTTTTTCAACACAGATAACACATTTTACTACAAGCACGCTTTAGAAGTGTTGAAACACCCTGTACTATCGGCCGAAATTGATCCAAAAGTACTTAGCGAAATTGAAAAATTCTTAACCAAAAATAATGTTATTAGGATTAATGCAGATATATTTAAAAAACAGTTTTCAAACCTGCCAGAGGTCGTTAATGAGCTATTCACCAAATGGGATACCAAACCCGCACCATTTTTAAAAAAGTTTATAAACGTTATTGAGCAACTAGATCAACTACCTAGTAGTAACGATTTACAAAGAGAGCATACCTTTTTATTAAAAAATACAGTTCAAAAATTATATTCATACTGCATAAAACACGACTTTTTAGAAAATATTAAAATTGTTAAAAAGCTTATTGAAGTTCTTTTAAAGAGTAAAAGCACACCCTTTATTGGCGAACCCTTAAAAGGACTACAAATTATGGGAATGCTTGAAACACGTTTACTCGACTTTGATCATGTAATAATGCTTTCAACAAACGAAGGGGTTTTACCAAAAGATAAGTTTGAACAATCGTTCATTCCGCTTGAAATAAAAAACTACTTTAAACTAACTACTTATAAAGAAAGAGATAGTGTTTTTGCCTATCATTTTTACAGACTTTTACAAAGATCAAAAAAAGCTGATTTACTTTATATAGCTACTCCTAGTGCCGAAAATTCTAATGCAGAACCAAGTAGGTTTATTCAACAAATTGAATATGAGTTACCAAAATACAACAGCAATATAATTTTTAAAAATAATAAAGTAAATCTCGAAAAAATTAAGAAAGAAGATTTTAATACAGATGCTAAAGTATCAAAAACAAATTTCTTTTTTGAAAAATGTAAAGAATTGTTTACAAGAGGATTATCTCCAACTGCTTTAATTACTTATTTAAATTGCCCACTAGACTTTTATTATAAATACATTGTAGGAACTAGAGAAGATCAAGAAATTGATGAGGAAGTGGAAGACCGTATTTTAGGTACTATAATTCATAATGTTCTCTATCGGCTTTATTTGCCGCACATAGGCAAAAAATTAGAAGAAAATACGCTACAATTCAATAAGGAAACAATCATAAAAATGGTTGAAACTGAATTTGAAGAATTCTTTAAAAAAGAAGATTATAAAGTAGGCAAAAATTTACTTCGCTTTGAATTAGCTACCGACCTAATTAATAGATTTATTAAGAACGAAAAAAAGATTGTAAAAAACAGTAACAAAAATATTACACCCGTTGCTTTAGAAAAAGAATTATCAACAATTATAAAGTTTAACGAACACAGCATTAAGCTTAAAGGGACTATTGATAGAATAGATAAAATTGATGGGTTTTACGAGGTTATTGATTATAAAACAGGTCAAGGCGAAGAAAGAGAGCTAGCAATAAAAACTATTGATGAAAGCAAAGAAAAACACAAAGCATTTCAGCTCTTATTTTATACTAAACTTTTAAATAGTAACTCTAAAACCCCTAAAGATGTTACAGCATCCATTCTTTTTCTTAAAAAATTAAACGAAGGTTACAAAAGACTAAAATTTGAAAAGAAAAACAATATTGATCAAGCTGCAATAAATGCATTTGAAAAAGAACTAAAAGGCATTATTGATGAGTTGCTAAATCCTGATATTGAGTTAACACATAATGAAGATTCAAAATACTGTAAGTATTGCTAACTATTTCTTTTCAAAATCTAAAGATACAGAGTTAATACAGTATCTTAAGCCAGTCGGCCTTGGACCATCTTCAAATACATGTCCTAAATGCCCATCACACTTTGAACAAACAATTTCGATACGCTTCATACCAAAGCTATTATCAGTAATCTCTTTAATATTACTATTATCAACGGGTTTCCAAAAACTAGGCCAGCCAGAACCAGAGTCATATTTTTCTTCAGATGAAAACAATGGGTTTGCACATCCTGCACAAACATAAACACCTGTTTCTTCATGCTTATAAAACTCGCCAGTAAAAGCTCTTTCCGTTCCTTTTTCACGTAAAACTCTGTACTCTTCCTTCGTTAATTTATCCTTCCAATTATCTTTAGTATCCATACTATTTACATTTTGTATATTACCCGAGTTATTTTGGCCATCGCATCCAGCACTAATAAACAAAAATAGACTTAAAATATAAGATTGTAATTTCATTTAGTTAGTATAATAAATCAACAACGACCAATAAACCGAATAACACACTAGCTATTCCGTTTGTTGTAAAAAAGGCTAAATTTATACGACTTAAATCGTTAGGTTTAATAATTAAGTGCTGATAAACTAGCAGCACATTAAAAACCAATACTCCTAACCAATACAACCAACCAAATTCGTAGTAATAACCCGCAGCAACAATTGTTATTGCAGTTAATAGATGCAAAAAAACAGATAATCTCATAGATTTAACAGTACCCAAAACAACGGGTACTGACCACAAATTAAGTGACTTATCAAAATCACTATCCTGCAATGAGTAAATAATGTCAAAACCACTCACCCAGGTAATTACCGTTAGCGAAAATAGAATAGGCAACCAATTAAATACACCTGTAACAGCTAAATACGCCCCTATTGGAGCTAAAGACAAGCCCAACCCTAAAATAAAATGACATAAAAACGTGAAGCGTTTAGTAAGGCTATAACCCAAAATAACAATTAATGCAATAGGCGATAAATAAAAGCAAATAGTATTAATAAAGTAAGTTGTTAATACGAATAGAATGGAATTTGTTATTACAAATATGAGTGCCTGATTTGGCGAAATTTGTTTTGAAGGTATTTCTCTTTCAACGGTTCTTGGATTTTTTAAATCAATAGATCTATCAATGTATCTATTAAAAGCCATAGCCGCATTTCTTGCAAAAACCATGCATAATAATACTGGAATTAATAAATGCCAACTGAATGAATATCCTTCAGAAACACCCAAAAAAAACCCAATTAAAGCAAAAGGCATTGCAAAAATTGTATGACTAAATTTAACTAAAGATAAATATTTGTTAATCATTATTTTCTGTCAGTTTATTCAGCCAATCACCAATCATTTCAAAAACAAGTTCTTTACCATAATCATTATGTGGTTCATGATATACACCATCTAACAACTCAAATCTTAGCAAACTCTTATTTTTAACTTTTTCGGCAAATGACATACTTGCTTTATGTGAGGTAATTCTATCTCCAGTACCATGGTATAGTAATAATGGTGTATTTAACTTATTTGCACGTTTTAATATGCGAATTCCTCCCAGTCGTGCTGCAAAATAAAATCTTAATGTAATTCTTGAATGAGACAAATTATCAACCAAATACTCACTTAAATATTTTCTATCTCTACTAATTGCTTGTCTATCTAAACCTGTTCTTTGAGGTAAAGAAGGATGAAATCGCGCTACAAACCTTCCTATTCTGAGTTTGAGCGTAGATGGTACATTTACCAATTTTATCCAAGGAGAAGAAGCAATTGCACCAATAACCTTTTTGGTAGGATTGGAAAGTAGATAATTCAATAAAATATTAGCTCCCATGCTATGAGCAAACAAAATAACAGGAAGGTCTGGATATAATTCATCCGCCTTTTTAACCAAACACCGCATATTCTCAACCATAGCTGTTAAAGAGGGTGCATCTCCCCTTTTGCCGTCAGATTTACCATGACCTATCTGATCGAAACCAATCACATGAAATCCATTTGATAAAAAACACTCTACAAATGGGTTATACAAACCAACATGGCCGCCCATTCCATGAGTAAAACCAACTACTCCTTTAACAGAACCTGTATTTTTCCAAAGCATTCCATGAATTGAGTGCCCAGTACTTAACTTCCATGATAATTCTGTAGCGTTTTCCAAAATATCTAATTAAACATAAATTTATAAAGAAAAAGGTATATTATTAACTGTTTTGTTACCTACTTTATCTCTAACAATAATTTGTATTTCATGTTTACCAGGCTTAGTTGGCAAATGATTATCAAAATAATATGTTAATTCATTTTTTTTATGCTCATACTCCATTAAAACCCACTTACCATCTATAGTTCCATAATAGCTTTTAATCCCTGAAAAATTATCCTTTATTGTATAAACAAGCTTATTTAACCCAGATATATTTTGATTAGGGACAAAATTTTTAGGTTCAACCTTAGGCTTCTTGGTATCAATAGCAAGAGCGTATTTTCCTAAATACTTTGTTTTAATAGTGATAAACCCATTACTATAATTACCTCTGTTATAATAAGGTTTGCCATTATCAATTTCTGCAATAAAAGCTTTACTTCTCAAGTTTTTAGGAATACTTTCTGCATTAATAGATAGCGTTATACGCTTATGTAGAGGCACGTACTTATTATGAATATTATATATCGGAGAAGCGTATTTTGTGACTGAACTATCAATACTAAATTCAAAATTAATATCGGAATACAACGCACCCTCAGGCATGGCTAAAACTACATATTCATTCTGGAAGGAATTGTACTCGTCATACTTAAAGTCATAATTTATAGGAGGATTTATAGTCGATTTTTCAATCTTACCAGTAAAATCAAACTTTAAAACGGAGGTATTCGCATAAGAATCTTTCACAATAATTTCTACAGTGTGTTTTAAAGTATCTTTCACTTTATAATATCCTTTGTTTATAACGTTTGAATAAGTGTTTAAATAATTACCAGGATCAATAAAGCACTTTTGAATTTTTAAACTTGCTTTTTTCCATTTCTCAAAATCTACTAACGAATTTATATAACGAGTCTCAGCAAAAGAAACTTGATCTAAATCATGCATAAAGTGAGTAACCCCATCAATTTTCAACTCAATCGAATAAATACCACATCTGTTTGATGTATTATTTAAATAATCAGTAACCGAAACACCAAACCCAACTTCGCCTGATAAAACAATATCTTTATAATTCGAAATATAGTATCCATCCTTACCATTAGTAGGCTTTAGTATAATTGATTCCGTTTTATTATTTACGTAACTGTTAACATCCTTAGGATAAATACCAAGCATGGTTATACTTGGAGGGATGTCATCTTTAATATCAAAGTTAAATAGCAATGGATTTATGGGTACTTGGTTCTGATCTCTAATCTCGAAGTGTAAATGTGGACCTCCAGATCCTCCCGTATTACCTGATAAAGCAATTACTTCTCCTCTTTTAACCACCAAATCTCCAGCCTGAGGAAAAAGTTCAATAGTAAATGTTCGTTTCGCATATTGCTTATCGCTAACATACTTCTGTATAGTTTCATTAAATTTTTGCAAATGCGCATAGACACTAGTGTGACCATCTGGGTGTTTAATATATAAACACTTACCATACCCACCAGTAGCAATTTTAATTCGAGCCACATAACCATCTTCAATAGCGTAAATATTTCTTCCTTCCTTACCTCCTGTTTTAATATCTAATCCTCCATGAAAGTGGTTTGACCTAATTTCAGCAAAATTACCCGACAATAATAAGGTGGTATCTAAAGGCGAATGATAATTGTAAGATTTATATTTATCTGTTTGTGAGTAACTGCAAAAAACAAGTGTGCACAAATAAAATATTATTGTGATTTTTTTAGAGATCATAAAAATGAATGAATACGTAGATTTTCTACAAATACTATGGTATAAAATATATAAAGCCTAAACTTATTTAATATTTTTGAATTTATTAACAGTGTTACACATTTCAAATTAACACTGCTTTGTTCAAATTGAAATAATATCGTACTAAATGAAAAAATTTGAGATCCCAACTATCTATCAAAGTGGTTTAATTCAAGGAATTAAGAAGCAGAGAAAACTTGAAGATCCAAGAAAAAAAGATTTTAGTCCTAGTACAATAAACTTAGGGGCTATTGAATTCATTTTTGCAAGGCATTTCGGTTTTTGTTATGGAGTAGAAAACGCAATAGAACTTTCATATAAAGCCCTAAAAGAAAACCCAGGTAAACGAATTTATTTATTAAGCCAAATGATTCATAATCCTCATGTAAACAACGATTTACAAGAGAATGGAATTAACTTTATTCAAGATACATACGGTAATGAAATTATCCCCTGGAGCAATATAAAAAAAGAAGATGTTGTTATTATACCTGCTTTTGGAACAACAATTGATATTGAGAATAAATTACAAAAACTAGGCGTAGACATACAAAAGTATAATACAACTTGCCCATTTGTAGAAAAAGTGTGGAATACCTCTAAAAAACTAGGCGACAAAGATTTTACTATAATTATACACGGAAAATACGGACATGAAGAAACAAGAGCCACTTTCTCACATTCAATGCAATACGCACCATCAATTATTGTAAAAGACATTAACGAATCAAAAAAGTTAGCTGAAGCAATTGAAGGCAAAATGAGTAGAGAGGAGTTTTTTAGCTATTTCAAAAACAAACATAGCGAAGGATTTGACCCCGATATACATCTTAAAAAAGTTGGCGTTATTAATCAAACAACAATGCTGGCTAGCGAAACGCAAGAAATTTCAGATTACTTTAAAAACACTATGATAAGTTTTTTTGGGGAGGATAATTATAAAGAGCATTTTGCTGATACTAGAGATACGCTTTGCTACGCAACAAACGACAATCAAAAATCAACCTTAGAATTATTAAAAGAAAAAGCCAATATGGCTTTAGTTATTGGAGGATACAATAGCTCAAACACTACACATTTAGTGGAATTATGTCAACAAAATTTTCCTACTTACTTTATCTCATCTGAAAGTAAAATTTTAAGTAGTAATAAAATAGAACATTTCAACATCCACACAAAAAAAGAAGAAATTAGCAGTTTCAAAGAACCTTTGGGTGGCAAAAAAATGAAAATAATAATCACATCAGGTGCATCTTGCCCCGATAGTATTATGGAAGAAGTGATAGATAAAATAATTTCATTTTATCCTTCAGAACAAATAAAAAACAAAAACACAATTACATTGTAAATACAATATGGAATATAGAAGATTAGGAAACTCAGGATTGCAAGTTAGCGCTATATCATTAGGCTCATGGTTAACTTTCGGTAAACAAATTGGAGACACAACCGCAGAAGATTTAATGAAATACGCCTACGATAACGGCATTAATTTCTTTGATAACGCAGAAATATACTCTAAAGGACAGTCAGAAGTAGTAATGGGCAACATCCTAAATAAAATGAACTGGTCACGTGATACATTTGTAGTTTCAAGTAAGGTTTTTTGGGGAGGAGATAAGCCAAATCAGAAAGGCTTATCAAGAAAGCATGTTACAGAAGCTTGCCATGCCGCCCTTAAAAGACTTCAAGTTGAGTATTTAGATTTATATTACTGCCACCGTCCAGATTTAAATACACCAATAGAAGAAACTGTAAGAACAATGAATACCCTTATTCAACAGGGTAAAATTCTTTATTGGGGAACTTCAGAGTGGAGCGCTCAAGAAGTACAAGAAGCAATAACTATTGCAGAAAAGTACAATCTTATTGGTCCTACTATGGAGCAGCCTCAATACAATATGCTACACAGAGAACGTTTTGAAATAGAATACTTTAAACTTTTTAGAGACTATAAATTAGGAAGCACAATTTGGTCCCCACTAGCATCTGGCATATTAACTGGTAAATATAACGATGGCTTTCCAAATGACACTCGCTTAAATATTGAAGGACTGGAGTGGTTAAAAGACAAAACACTAACAGAAAAAAACATGGATAGTGTTAGGGAGTTAACGAAGTACTCAAAAGAACTTGGTATAGCAATGAATCATTTAGCCTTGGCATGGTGCCTTAAAAACAAGAATGTGAGTAGCGTGATTTCGGGTGCTTCAAAATTAGAGCAGCTAAAAGACAATTTAAATACGTTCAAATATATCGATCAGCTAAACGACCCTGTAATGGAAAAAATTGATGAAATTTTAGGAAACAAAAAAGAAGTGACTTTCTTTTAACACTGCTTTTTATACTTATTCTTAGAAACCTGCCCTACAACAGTATTAAATGTCTCTTGCAATTTTAAATGTTCATCGCAATCTCTTCTAAGGGTGTATGAACGTTCTGGCTCTCCTTCATCCTTAATAAGGATAAAGGCTGAATCTCTAAAACGGCCATTAATATGTGAAGCTTTTTTACGTTCAGCAATTAAAAAAGGTAGTCTAAGTCTTCTAAACTGAGGTTCACTTAATTGGTAAGTAATGTCTTCCGAAGGGTTTTCTTCATTCACATTGTAGCACTTAATAACTAACTGCTCCTCACTCAAATCATATTGAAAATTTTCTTGAAGATCAATAAAAGTATATTCAGTTTTTATTGTTTTAGGTTTAAATGATAATAAAAATACAAATGGGAGTAACAATAATGTTAAATATGTTTTTTTCATGAGATGTCTTAATTAATAATTAGTTAAGCTAAACCTTTAACGAGAAACATTAAATAAAGGTTGCTTAATTAACATTAGCACAAGTTACATACCAAACTTTTCATATTTTTGAAAAATGTCTTCTAACAGTTTCGGAAAGCTTTTTAAATTAACGTCTTTTGGTGAATCTCATGGTCTAGCGATCGGAGGCATTATTGATGGATGTCCAGCAAATATTGAGCTAAATTTTAATAAAATACAAGAAGAGCTAAATAACCGTAGGCCAGGTCAATCTAAAATAACCACAAGTAGAAACGAAGCAGATAAAGTAGAATTTTTATCTGGTATTTTTGAAGGAAAAACACTCGGAACGCCAATAGGTTTCATAATTAAAAATAAAGACCAAAAATCTAAAGACTATGGTAATTTAAAAGAAGTATACCGACCTTCTCATGCCGACTACACCTATCAACATAAGTATGGCATAAGAGATTTTAGAGGTGGAGGAAGACAATCTGCTCGCGAGACTGCTTGCAGAGTAGTTGCCGGAGCCATTGCCAAACAAGTAATCTCATCATTTAACATTACGATTAACGCATTCACATCACAAATTGGAAATATCAAAATTCAATCAAACTTAAATGAGTATGATAGAAAAGATATTTATAAATCAATAGTTCGTTGCCCTGATAATACCACCGAAACTAAAATGATTGAAGCCATTGAAATGGTAAAACAAAAAGGTGATTCACTTGGGGGAATCGTATCCTGCCAAATAAAAAACATGCCTGTAGGTATTGGAGAACCCGTATTTGAAAAATTACAGGCACAACTAGCACAGGCAATGCTAACAATAAATGCCGTTAAAGGCTTTGATTATGGTTTGGGCTTTGAAGGAGTTTCAAAAAAAGGATCTGAATACAATGATGAGTTCAAAGCAATTGATGATGAAATAATTACAACAACAAATAATTCTGGAGGAATTCAAGGAGGAATATCAAACGGATCCACAATAAATCTAAGAGTATTATTTAAGCCAACATCGACCATTAGCAAACAACAAGAAACCGTTAATAGTAAAGGTGAAAACGTCTTATTAAAAGCTGCAGGAAGGCACGATCCTTGCGTAGTACCAAGAGCTGTTCCTATAGTTGAAGCCATGGCTGCTATGGTTATTCTTGACTACCTTCTTATTCGTTTTGGTTATGCTAAATTTCAACAAGCAAATTAATAATATGGTAAAGCATTTTACCTACATTTGCAGTCACTAAAGCATTTAAAATTTGATTTTACAATTACTAAGCATACCTATAATAGCTCTCATTTTTTTCGTGCTTTCCCGAAAATTTGCAATTCACAACAGAATACTTCTGGGCTTGGTGTTTGGTGTAGCCTGGGCCTTTTTTTCAAGTTCTTTTGGCCTAAAAGAGTTTACATTAAATTGGATAAACCCCTGGGGAAGCATTTTCATGAACTTGCTAAAACTTATTGCGGTACCACTTATACTCTTCTCTATAATTAAAGGTGTATACGACCTTGCAGATGTAAGTAAATTCGGAAAACTTGGCCTTAAAACAATCGGTATCTTTTTAATAACAACCACAACATCTGTAACTATTGGAATATTATTCGGAAATATTTTTGCTCCAGGAAAATCTATTGATCAAGAGCTGAGACTTGTAAATAGAATTAAATACGAAATATGGGCCAACAATAATGGCAAGGAAACCATTGACGGACAAAACTTTAAAGACAATCCAAAATACAGTTATTTATTGGAGGATGCGAACAAGAGTGCAAGCCAAGAATCGCAGAATAATCTAGAAGATAAAATTGCAGCAGCAACAAACACAAAAGCATCACGACCCCTATCATTTATTGAAGATATGGTTCCAACAAACATATTTCAATCGCTTACAATAGATAAGAAAATCCTTCAAGTGATCTTTTTTGCCATATTTTTTGGTTTAACTCTACTCTATTTAGAAAAGCAAAAAATTACAGCAGTGGTTGATTTTGTTTTCGGAATGAATGAAGTCTTTTTAAAAATGATCGACTTAGTAATGAGCCTTGCACCATACTTTGTATTCTGCTTAATGGCTGGTAAATTAACCGAATTAGCTGGTGACGATATAAATAGCATGTTAACTATTTTTAAATCATTAGGTGCCTATTCAGTGGTAGTACTTGCCGGGCTTAGTTGCATGATTTTTATTACCTATCCTACCCTATTAAAAGTTTTTACTGGCAAATCAATTATTAAGTTTTTTAAGGATGCCTCACCAGCTCAAATGCTAGCTTTTTCAACAAGCTCAAGTGCTGCAACACTACCTATAACTATGGAATGTGTGAATGACAGAATGAAAATATCAAAAGACACAAGTAGTTTTGTTTTACCAATTGGCGCAACAATAAACATGGACGGAACAAGTCTATATCAAGCAATAGCTGTTTTATTTTTAGCACAATTTCATATGATCGACTTAACGTTAGGTCAGCAAATTACGGTAATACTTACAGCCATACTAGCATCGGTTGGTACTGCAGCTATACCAAGTGCAGGCATAATTATGCTTATTATAGTTCTTGAATCTGTTGGTTTAAATCCAGCATGGATAGCAATAATATTACCTGTAGATAGAATTTTAGATATGTGCAGAACCACCGTTAATGTTACAGGCGATATGACTGTATGTAGTATTATCGGAAATAAAAATCAACCTAACTCAGGAAACTAATAAAAAGAACATGAAAACATTTTTAAAAGTATTCGCTGTCCTAATTATATTACTCATTGTTTTTGTAATAGCAGCTCCCTTTATTTTCAAAGGAAAAATTAAAGAAATCGCACTAAAAGAAATCAATAAATCAATTAATGCAAAAGTAAATTTTGATGATGTTGATGTGAGTCTATTTAAATCCTTCCCTGATTTTCAATTTAGCATAAAAAATATGTCAGTTTTAGGAAAAGACACCTTTGAAAATTATCCTTTAGCAAAAATTGAGAGCATTAAGCTTGATCTAGACTTTATGTCTGTAATTAAAGGTGAACATTATGTAGTAAACGAAATATCTATAAATAAACCCAACTTAAACGTTTGGGTGCTCGAAAATGGTTTAGCAAACTATGATATTACTATAAGCGATACCTTAAAGCAAACTGAAGCTAGCACAAATGAATCAGCAACAACATTTGAATTAGCCGTAAATAATTACAGTATTAATGAGGCTAATATTTCTTATAAAGATGAATCAGCTAACATTGAAACAAAAATAAGTGGTTTAAATCATTCTGGGGTTGCAAACCTTAATCAGAGTGTTTACGATTTAAAAACAAAAACCGCCTGTGACAGCCTAACGGTTATATACGAAGGGATAGGTTATTTCGAAAAAGCCTATTTATCAGCCGATTGTAATTTAGAAATGAACTTAGATAGTAATTCTTATACATTTAGAGAAAACGTATTTAAAGTAAATGAATTACCCTTAAAGTTTGAAGGAAAAGTAGTTCTGCCAAATGACGAAGACATTAATATGAATTTGAATTTTGCTACAATCAATGCAAACTTCAAAAATCTTTTATCAGTTATCCCATCCATATATGCTAACGACTTTGCATCCATACAAACAAAGGGGAAGTTTAGCTTTGATGGAAACTTAAACGGAACCTATAATGAAAAATCATTACCAGGTTTTAACATGAATTTAACAGTTGAGGATGGATACTTTAAATACCCAGACCTTCCGTCAGACGCTAATGATATTTTTATCGACTTAACAGTTTCTAACCCAGATGGTATTGATGATAACACAGTTATTAATCTGAAAAAAGCACATATGGTTCTTGCAGACAATCCCATTGACGCTAAACTACTTACTAAAAAACCTATCTCTAACCCCGAAATTATAGCTGAATTAAAAGCACAACTTGATTTATCTACTATTAAAGACCTCATGCCATTAGAAAGCAATGAATCTTATTCCGGTAACATTACTGCAGACTTAGCTTTCGAAGGAAGAATGTCTGACATTGAAAATGAAAATTATGAAAAATTTAAAGCTGAAGGAAGTTTAATTATATTGAATCTTCTATATAAAAACGAAAGTCTACCTGAAACAAAAATTAAAACACTTTACAGTAATTTTAGTCCTCAGAACATTGAACTTACCAAACTGTTAATGATTAGTGGAAAATCTGATTTTGAAGCTGATGGCTTTTTATATAATTATTTAGCCTATTACCTTAAAGATGAGCCTATAGAAGGAGCTTTAAATTTAAAGTCTGATTACATAAATGTAAATGAATGGATGACTAGTGAATCCACTCCACCTTCAACAAATAATTCTGAACAATCAAATGCGAGTACTGAACAAACAGAAATACTACTTATACCTGACAACATTAATTTCACACTTACCTCTTATTTAGGAAAGGTTCTTTATGAAAACAAAGAAGTAACTGATATTCAAGGAGTTATAAGAATACATGACGCTCAAATTGATTTCCAAAACATTCAAGCCAGTATGCTCGAAGGAAAATTTAACTTAGACGGATACTACAATACACAAACTAAAACCAAACCCAAGTTTGATATTGGAATACAAGCAAAAAAATTGAATCTACCTAAAACATTTCAAGCATTTAGCACTATTAAAAAACTAGCTCCAATTCTTGAAAAAAGTTCAGGATATTTTTCAACTACCCTAAACATGAGCGGAACATTAGATGATAAAATGGAACCCGTAATGAATACCCTAAACGGAAAAGGAATTACTAAAACGCACAACGTAGTTGTTGAAAATGAAGGAGTATTAGGAAAGTTAGCTGAACAGTTTCAAATGGATCAATTCAAGAAAGTGAACTTAAATAATGTAAATGTTTCATTTGCAATTACAGATGGCAGAATAGATATTGAACCATTTGATTTTAAAATTACAGATGCCTTAGCTAACGTAAATGGTTATGTTACTGTAGACCAACAGCTCAATTTAAAAATGAATGTTAACGTTCCCTCCTCCTCACTAGGAAAACAACAGCAACAGTTAATGAATTTAATGGGAGGTTTAACAGGCCTACAATCTGAAAAAGTTAATGTTGGAGTGCTAATAACAGGACCAATTAACGCTCCTAAAGTAAAACTAGATTTTGATAACCTACTTAATGATGCAAAATCAGGCATTAAAGATAAAGTTGAAGATTTTAAAAATGAAACAATCAATAAAGCTAAAGATGAGATAAACAAGAAAAAACAAGAAGCCATTGCAAAAGCTCAAGCATTGGCCGACAAAACAATTAAAGAGGCTGAGCAAGCCGCAGCTAAAATAAAGAGTGCAGCCAAATCACTAGCCCAAAAAACAAGAAATGAAGGAGAAAATGCTGCCAAAAAAGTATTAGCCGAAGCTAAAAACCCAATAGCTAAAATTGCTGCTGAAAAAGTAGCAACTAAAATTAGAAATGAAGCAAACGCAAAAGCAAATAAAATTGAATCAGAGGCAAATACCAAAGCTGATGATTTAGTTAACACTGCTCGAACCAAAGCAAATAGCCAATTAGAAGCCGCAAGAAACAAAACGTACTAATCGCTATATAGTTTGGTTAAATTTAGATTCATACTTTTATTTTCGTTCTGCCTTATTACCCAAAATGTTTTAAGCCAAAGCAATGAAGCCTGCACTTACCTACCTGAAAAAAAAGCAAAGAGTTTATTTGAAAAAGGGACTGATAAAAAAAAATACAAAAAGCCCGACAGATTAAAATACTTAAAACAAGCAATTGATGTTGACCCAAATTTCATTGATGCACTTTTCGAGTACAGCACTTTATCTGGTCATGGTTACTTGTATTCTAGAAGACCTTTTCCTCATTTGGTGAAATACCTCAAAATTATAGAAGATAAATGCCCCAATTATCATTCAGAAGTATATTACCTTCTTGCAAAACACTATTTACATAATAAGGAATATAAGGTCTCAGTAAGTTATTTCAATAAATTTTTGGCATTTAAAAGTGAGGATGAAAGTAAATTCTCTAGAAACTACCATAAATATATAGCCACAACGAAAGAAGATTTAAATTATGCAGAGTTTTATGGTATTACAGCTTTAAAACCAGTTCCTTTTAACCCTGTATTAGTAGAAGCTGTTTCAACTGAAGCAGACGAATACTTACCAATTATATCTGCAGATGACAAAGAACTTTTTTTTACCCGAAGAACCGTCAATAACAACAAAATCAAAAACACAACTTTCTCACTAGAAGAAACCCCTTTTATTGAAAAATTCACAGAAAGCAGACGTCAAAATCCAGAATTTGACTCTGGCAAACCTCTAAGTGAGCCTTTTAATGTGGATAATGAAGCTAATTACGGAGGAGCATCTGTTTCATTAGATAATAAACATTTATTCGTAACTATATGTAAACCAACTACTATAAAAGGTCGATCCTACAAAAATTGCGATATATATACCTGTGACTACATCAAAACAATTGATCCTGTAACAAAAGAAAATAAATGGAATTGGGGGGAATTAAAAAATATGGGCCCAAATATAAATGGTCCTGATAGCTGGGAAGCTCAACCAAGTGTATCGGCTGATGGAAAAACATTATTTTTTGCAAGCGCAAGAGCTAAAAGTCAACTTATTGATATTTACGTATCTCAAAAAGATGCGACCGGAGTATGGCAACCTGCAGTTAATGTAGGCGAGCCAATAAATACACCAGAAAATGATAAAAGCCCATTTATACATTCTGATAGCCAAACCTTATATTATGCTTCACAAGGTCATTTAGGCTTCGGAGGATACGATGTGTTTTATACTAGATTTGAAGACGGAGAATGGATTAAACCCAAAAATATTGGCTTCCCAATTAACAGTAAAAAGGATGAGCATGGTTTTGTAATTAACACAGCAGGAGACAAAGTATACTATTCGTCAGATATAAATAAAGACGAAGGAAAAGGCTTAGACATTTTTACATTCGAATTATATGAAGAAGCAAGACCTAAAAAGGTGATGTTAGTAAAAGGGACCGTTAATGATGAACAAGGGAATACACCTAAAGATGCAACTGTGGAGGTTAAAAATACGGTTACAAAAGAAGTTTCAAAAGTCAAAGTAAATGAAGATGACGGAAGCTACGCAGCAATTGTAAAAGTGAATGAAAAAGAACCCGTTGTTGTTAATGTTAAAGCACAGGGCAAAGTTTTTAGCTCTCAATTAATCGCATCAAATAATCGAAAAAATGTTGTTCAAGAACTAACTACTAAAGTAGAAGAAGTAAAAATTGGTAAACCGTTTACCATTAAAGATATTTTTTACGCAACCAGCTCTTCTGAAATTAATAAAGAATCTAAACTAATATTGGATGAATTTGCAGATTATTTGAAAGAAAATCCAACTATGAAAATTGCCATATACGGACATACTGATAGTGCAGGAGGAGAAAAACAAAACCTAGCCTTAAGTACCGATAGAGCTTTTAACGTACTAGAGCATTTACAAAGCAAAGGTATTAGTGGTAGCAGAATTAAATTTAAAGGATTTGGAGAAAGCAAACCTGTAGCATCCAACAGTACTGAAGAAGGTAGAGCAAAAAACAGAAGAACAGAATTTGTTATTTTAAGCAAGTAAAACTTTTGTAAGAACTTGTTAAAGCTTTTCAAATGAACGGTTTAACGAATTAATTTGCCTAAATTTAATTATGCGAAAGCTAGTATCAATAATATTTATCTTCATCTTGCTATAT
Source organism: Tenacibaculum sp. (assembly GCA_020629275.1). GTDB lineage: Bacteria > Bacteroidota > Bacteroidia > Flavobacteriales > Flavobacteriaceae > Polaribacter. The sequence continues at coordinate 118,669 of JAHDDQ010000001.1, forward strand.
ATGCCAATAGCCAAGGTAGGATTAACATCGTGGTACTTTGCTAATATCGAAGAAATAACAAAAACACTCTGTATTAATAAAGACAAGATCCCTACTTGCAAGGGAAGTTGTCACTTAAAGTCTCAAATTAGAAAACTAGAGCTAGGTCAAAACGAAAAAAATCAATCAAATAATTCACAAAAGCTAAAATTAAAAAAGATAGATTTTTTCAACGTTATTAAAACTAGTTGTAATAATATCTTCACAGAAAAAAAATCAACAAAGTACGCGCACAAAAACATTTTTTACTCCTTCTCACCCACTTCAATTATTTGGAGTCCTCCAAAATTCACTTAATTCTAAAAAAAAAAAAAATAATTTAGTTTCACTAAATTATTTTTCGAGCAAAATTCATAATTTCAAATACACTTAAAAGCATGCCTAGCTCACATTGGCTACAATTGTGCTTTACCATTTGAAATAATAAAACCTATCTTATTAATATATAATATGCGATTTAAGCTTATTGTACTACTGTTTATTCAGTGTACAGTTTTAAAAGCCCATCATCCATCTGGCAACATATATACAAATACGTTGTTAACTGGCCGAGAAGGAATAATAGCAAAGGGCAAATTTTCTTTTTTATTAATCACTCAAGCAAATAATTTTAAATTATTAAGTAATACGAATGCGCAAAGTTTTAATGTAAACTCCATGTATGTTAATAATGCCTCACTTATTTATGGAGTGTCTAAAATATTAAATATTACAGCAAGTTTACCCTATTTATATGTGCAGGGTTTATCCCCTATTTCTAGTATTGCTTCTGAAGAAAAGCAATATAACGGATTAGGCGATGCCTCAATTTACGCCTCAATTGCTGTTTTAAAGCATAAAAAAATAAATCTCATTGCTAATGTAGGAGTAGAACTACCTACTGGTAAAACACAAAACGAATATGTAAACACAATTACCAGTACTTCAAATTTTGGCTCCAATACATTTGACGGACTTTTTGGTTTAAGCATTATCAAATCCTTCAAAACCATAAAACTCATTGGTCAGTATCAAAAAACGGTTACGCAAAAAAATAGCGACAATTATCATTTTGGCAATAATGATCAACTATCAATTAAAGTAACTAAATCATTCGCTCCTAAAACCTGTACAGAATATAGTTGCACAAGTAATGGTAGTTGTTTGTGCTCAAAAAAGAAAGAATCATTTTTTACTATTAATACAGGCTTAATTTTTGAAAAAAACCAGCAACAGCAATGGAACAGTGAGAATATTGAAAATACAGGAAACTGTATATTATTCACTTCAATAGGCGCTAATATTTATATAAATAAAAATATAAACATACCAATTAGGTCAGATTTACCGTTATACCAGAAAATAAATGGTGTACAAAATAAAATTTCAAATCGATTTACGACAGGAATCAATTTTAACTTTTAACCAATAATTTTTACCATGAACACAAAAATTAAAACAAGTTTAATTTTAGCACTAGGAGTTGTATTTATGAGTTCTTGTGCAAAAGACAAGGAAGATCCAACAATTACAATTACTTCACCTGAAAATCATTCTGAACATCATGAAGGATCTGATGTAGCAATAAAAGCTATTTTTGAGGATGATAAAGAATTAGCATCTTACAAAATTGAAGTTGGTGATGAAAGCGGAGAACATATTCACGAATTTCACTTTTTTGACGAAAAAACAGATTTAGAAGGAGAAAAATTTGAATATTCAAATACGCTCACATTCCCCGACAGCCTTACTTTGAATGCATATTACTTGCATTTTGAGGTAAAAGATGCGGAAGGAAAAACAGCGACTTCTAAAGTAATGCTACATAAGCATTAAATTAAGCTATTCTATTTTAAAACCAAATAATCACTAAAACACC